>CAKUJT010000040.1 GCA_934661765.1 uncultured Senegalimassilia sp. | reverse complement strand
AGTTCCTGGTAGTGGTCAGTATAGTTGATGTCACGGGTGGACACTGGCTCGTAGGAATCAGTGTTTCCGTCTTTATCTGTGACGGATAATGTTGAAAAGCAGGTTTTTCCTTTCAGAAGATTGAACTTATTGTTGTATGGACAGGCAGTGCAGCTGTTGGATAAGGTTTTGGGCTGTCCGTTGTCCGGAGTGTATGAGGGGTTGGGGATTCTGATGGGGCAGAACCTTGCTTTTCCGTTTTGACCGCTGATGATGCAGCGGTTTTCTATTCTGTAATGATGCTCCTGCATCCATTGTTCTCGTTTGAAAACATCATAGGCGTTTTTATTGACTTCCAGTTTGAGGGCGGGAACCATTTTGCCTTCTATGCACATCTTAGAGAGCATGGCGCCGGATCTGTCCTGATCAGAACAGGACTGAAATTGGCGGATGCCTTCTTCATCTGTTTCAAAGAGTACAAAATATTTCTTTTCGTCTGCTGTTTCCAGGGATTTTTTTATCATAGGGGACTCCTTTCGTGACGATTGCCGAAAGGGGGATGCACATGGCGGTGCCGGATCTCGGATAGCAGAGGCGAAAAAAGCGCACAAAGAAAGAGGTCAGGCACAGGAATTTCTGACGGGTCTGTAAGGACAGATCAGAAAATATGTGCATCCTCCTGCTTTTGCGCGCTTGGATCAAAGCAATCAGATTTATTTGTTGTAGAGAGTATTGAGTTTATTTAGTTGCAGTTCAACGTTTACGGCAGTTTATTTAGTTTTGCCGTGTTAATTCTTACGTGGGAGAAGGTATTTGGATGGGGAATGAAGTTGCATTACATCTTTCAGGCGGAGTGTTTTTTAACCTGATGCTGGCGGCGAGAAAGAAGCCTGTGGCAAATCAGAATCAGTGCCTGAAAGAATTGCTGTACATTTATGACAGGTCTGCAAAAGAGATGGCTGGAAACAGTCTGGTGACGATTGCGTCACGGTTCCGGAATTGTGATCCGGATCTGCACAGCGATTACATACGTTTTGGAGATCCTGTGGTTGTCGAAGAGTTTAATGGGAGAATGCGTGATGATTACGCTTCTGTCGTTGGGGAAGTGAAGAATTATGCGGATCAGTATCTGGATCTGGAAGTGAATGGAAAGTGGCTGGTCAGGGCACTGATGGAACTGGTTGAGAAAGACAGTCTGATTCAGGATAATGCAAAGTTTATGGCGATTCCGGGAGGGCTTCCGGCTTACAAGCAGGAGTTCCCGGAAATGCATGTGGTTTATATTTACAATCTTCTGCTGAGTGTATGGCATTATATCTGCTGTACCCATGGAATGACAGAAAATGGGCAGGAAACGTATTTTGCCCTGGCTGACTTTGCAGGGGAAAGCAGGCCGAGAAAGTTTGACCGTAGCAGGATCGGTTTTGAGAGTCATGAGGATGTGACGGTATCTTATGATATGGAGATTGTGCAGGACGATATGAAGATACCAGAACCGGCAGCTTCTTATGTACGGAAGTTGACAGAAAAACCGGATAAGCAATTGGAAATTTTTGCACCTGTAAATTCTGCAGTCCCTAAGGAAGTAGAGAGTATTTTTTCTTTTGTGGTGGAACATACTCACACTTCTGATAGAAAGGCGGCATTAAACAGATACCGGACATATTTGAACAGGGCTCATGAAAAGCACAGTAAAAAGAAAACTTTTCTGTATGAGATGCAGAGGGATTTTTATGGCTTCTTTGTCTGTAATGATGTGAAACGGCGAGAGACTGTGTATAGGGGCGAGCGCAGGAACGACAGAAAAGATGACAGGGTGATTGAGAATGCCTGTATAGATTCTTTTGAGGAAGAACACCGGTTCATTGTATTATCCGGGACTGGCGGTATGGGAAAGTCCATGATGATGACGCACTTTATGCTGGACACGATTGATAAGAACAAAGAGACAGGGGAAGTTCCGGTGTTTGTTCTGCTGAGGGATTATAATCCGGCAGCAGGAGATCTGATTGATTTTATTTTCGGGGAACTGAAACGGCATGATGTGGATCTACATCTGTCAGATCTGGTGGAACTGCTGCAGAGCGGCAAGGGCGTTATTCTGTTTGACGGTTTGGATGAGATTAAGAGTGAGAACTGCAGACGGTTCTATAAGGAAATGGAGAATCTGGCAGACAGTTATCCGGAAGCTTCTTATATTGTTTCATCAAGACCGACTATGAATTTCCGGGGACTGAGCCGCTTTACTGTGTATGACCTGCAGCCTTTCAGCCAGGAACAGGCAGTGGAGATGGTTGGAAAGCTGGATCAGAGTGTTGTGGATCCAATAATTCAGAAAGACTTTATTATGGATCTGAGAAATAACCGGTTTGGATTTGACTGGAGAGAGAGGAAGGATTTTCTTGGAAATCCGCTGTTTCTGACAATTCTTCTTCTGGCTTATGAGGGAAATCATGATATTCCAACAGAACGGTACCTGTTTTATGAGCAGGCTTATGATGCAATGGCAAAGAAACATGATGCGGCAAAGGCTCTGACCAGGGAATTTGCCACTGGCCTGAACAGCAGGGAATTTCAGAATTATTTCGGGGAGTTCTGTACGATTACTTATGAGCAGGAGAAATATGATTTTACACCGGAAGAGATCAGTGCATATTTTCAGGAAGTGATTGAAGCCAATGAACTTGATACTACACCGGAAGCATTTATTGAGGATGTGACCGGGAAGATATGCCTGATTTATAAGGATGGTGGGAAGTATTATTTTATACATAGGTCTTTTCAGGAGTATTTTGTGGCATATTTCTTTTCAAGGCAGCTGGAACAGAGGTATGGTGCTGTGCTGGATATTTTTCAGAGAAGGGATTCTGCTGATCATGACAGTGTGGTTCTGCCAATGCTGTTCGATATGGAACAGAATAAAACAGAACTGTGCATTATTATCCCATTTTTGGAACAGGTATTTAAAGATAAGAATGATGATGAAGCATATGAACATTTTTTGGAATATTTTTATCCCATCATCTGCTATGAACAGGGTGATGTAACTGATTTTTCAATGGGAACGTCGGAGTCTTCTATTTATGAGTTTATTGCTGATAAATACAACTTCAAGGAAATGATTGACGGGGATGAACTGCCGGAAATGGATTACTGGGTGGACAGGGAATATGTTTATTATGACAGGAACTGGGACAAGGATACAGATGATATTGGTACACAGCTGATTGCCAGGATAGATCTTCCGGAGGGATATGAAAGAAGCTATATAGAATGGACTGGTGAAGAAATGGAAGTTGTGGGAAAAAGCTATGAAATCTGTGTGGTGGATGTTTACCGTCGTTCAATATATGAAGATACGCTGGAAATGCTGACCGATGATACATTTCCGCTTAAGAAGGAGTTTTATTCTGCAAAAGAATTGTATATGAAGCTGAAAGACAAATATAAAAAGAAGAAGGATCGGAAAAGTTTCAGATCCAGATTCCATTAAATATTTACCGCCGGGGACTGAGAAAATCTCCGGCGGTTTTTCTAATCTTTTTTGTAGAATGGTGTTTCGTATCCGTCGCCGCGGATCAGGATGTCCGGCATCCAGTCCGGTGTGCGGCTCATGATGGAGCAGATGCTTTCCACAGAGACATCCTGGCGGCATTCTATGATGAGTTCATCATGGACATGGCCTACGATGAAGCAGAAGGACAGATTCTGCATGGCGAAGCACAGGAGATCCCTGGAGACTGCCTGGACGATGTTCTCCACGAATTTTGGACCGTAGGATTCTATGCGCTGCCATTTTTTGTCTGTTCCGGTGCCTTCATAGGTGACGGATTCCCCGCCGAAACGGTTTTCGCCGATGCGGGGCTTGACGTAGGAGAGCAGGCGTCCGGATGGGAGACGGATGAAGAGAAGTCCGCTTTTATAGAAGAACCGGATGCCGCGGACTTCTGCAGGTGTGCGGGTGCGGATCACGTTTTTGACTGCGGTATCGATATCCCACCAGAACTGTACGATGTTCGGGTTGGATGTGCGCCAGGCATTGACCAGGGGCTGCAGTTCTTCTTCCGTCAGGCCCATGTCAAGGGCACCCATGGATTTCAGGGCACCGACGGATCCGCCATAACCAAGGGCAAGTTCTGCGATTTTTCCTTTCTGGCGGAGATGTCCGTTGACTCCGTGTTTTTCAACAGGGACGTGGAACATCTGGCTGGCGGATGCACAGTAGATGTCTTTTCCTTCTGCGAATACTTTTGTGCGCCAGGTTTCTCCTGCAAGGTAGGAGAGAACCCGGGCTTCAATGGCAGAGTAGTCACTGACGATGAATTTATAGCCGGGGCGGGCAATGAAGGCGGTGCGAATCAGCTGGGACAGGGTGTCCGGAATGTCATCATAGAGCAGATCCATTATGTCATAGCTGCCGGTCCGCACCAGTTCGCGGGCTTCTGCAAGGTCTTCCATGTGGTTCTGGGGAAGGTTCTGCAGCTGGATCAGCCTGCCCGCCCAGCGTCCGGAGCGGCTGGCTCCGTAGAACTGGAACATGCCGTGTGCACGTCCGTCCCTGCAGACTGCGTTTTCCATTGCCTGGTATTTTTTGACGGAGGATTTTGCAATCTGCAGGCGGAGCTTTAATGCCTGCCGGATGTCTCCGTCTGTATTCTGGATAAGTTTTGCCACGTCTTTCTTTCCCAGGGATTCTGCTTCCAGTCCGTTTTCGGAAAGCCAGGTTTTCAGCTGCTGGACGCTGTTGGGATTATCCAGGAGGGTGATGGACTGCATGGCGGACAGGAGATCTGCTTTTGATTTCTCGTCAAAGGCAAGAGCATTTCTGACCATTTTCATGTCAAGCAGGATGCCGCGGTCATTGATTTCCTGATCCAGATGGTATTCGTTCCATATCTGATCCGGGACTGGAAAGCGGGACAGGCGTTTCTGGATGGACATTTCCACTTCCACGTCCCGTTTATTGTACGCTTTGAAGCGGATCCATTTTTCGCTGTCGTGCTGTGGGAGATTGCGGGTTCTGCCGCCATTTGTTTTGGTCGCCCTGCAGGGCGTGCAGAAGAAGCGGATCAGTTCTTTTCCTTCTTTTAATTTCTGTTCCTGCAGGCCGAGGACAGCACCGGATCCGGCAAGGGAAAGCGGCAGTCCCAGATAGGCAGACCAGACCATGCTGCATTTCCAGGATGACGGATCCAGATAGTTTCCGGCAGGATCTTCCGGTATGCCGTACCCTTTAAAGTACTCCGGATAATGGCGGCGGAGCCAGATGGAAAGACAGATCCGCTCAAAGGAAGCGTTGAATGCCCATTTGGTGACAGCTTCGTCTGTCAGGGCTTTAAGGATTTCTTCCGGGATGGTATCGCCGCAGGCAAGGTCATAGATGGTAACAGGTCCGCTGTTTATGGATACGCCGAACAGCAGGATCTCAAACTGATCCGATTCCGCATATTTGTAGACGCCGCATTTCTGGATATCCCGGTCACTGTAAGTTTCAAGGTCAATCGACATTTCTTTTATTTCCATGTATTTTCCTTTCCGGTATAAAAAGCGGCAGCAGTGAGCATGAAGGGCACTGCCGCCGCTGTCTGTTATACCTGTTCTTCCGGATTGATGACTGCATAGACAGAATCCAGCGGGTTGATGGCGGACTGGAGCCAGACTGCCGTGTCGGTCCCGTCCTGGTTTCCGGTTTCCAGAAAGTAATATCCTGTTTCCGGTGCCGGGATTCCGCTCCTGTTCAGGTGGAAGAGGGCATCCATCAGGCGTTCTTCCCTGCTGGATTTTTCTATGTGCATTAATTCCGGGAATAAGGATCCTTTTTTGAAAAAACGCATGATCCCGTAGGTGCGCTTCTGCGGATCAGCTGGATTCTCACAGACGAAAAGGTCTGTGCCTTCTGGCGGCTGTTTTTCTGTAAATGCTCTGAGACTGCATAATAAACACATGATAGTTCCTCCGTTTCTTTTAAAAGAGGGATGGAGCATTGTCCATCCCTGTGGTGCTGTCTGTCAGGATCAGTTCAGGAAGTCGTCATCTTCCTCTGTGGCAAAGTCATCCTCTGCGCGGGATTTTCCGCCAAGGGGTTCGCCGTCGCGGATCTTCTGCAGATTGTTTAAGCCGCAGGCAATGCCTTTGTTTCCATTGGAGTTGAAGGCGTACATGTTGATGGATGCCCTGCCGTACACGCCGGAATAGACTTCCGAGCGGTCAAGGATCGGCTGTCTGTCTGCATCCACGATGCCTGGGGCAGTGCCGGAGTTTGCGTTGATGAAGTAAGCGTTCTTGTATGCCTCGTCATCCGGGCGTTCCAGGTCTCCGTCCCTGAGAGGCGTCTTGAGGATGGAGAGGGCAGGTACGGTTTTTCCGTTTCCTTTCAGCTTGGCTTCCCCTTCCTCGTAGGCTGCCCGGATGGCGGCTTTGATTTTATTCACGGTTGCGGTATCGGATTTTGGGATGATCAGGCTGACGCTGTATTTCGGGGCGCCGCCGTTGATGCTTTTCGGATCCCATACGTTTGCGTAGGACCATCTGGTGTTAACTCCTGTGATTACTTTTGTCGGGTTTACAAATTTTGACATGGTATGTCCTCCTTATTCTTCTTTGAAATCGTCACTGGCAGTGTTCATTGCCGGACGTTTATCTGATTCCGGTACAAGCACCGGCTTTCCGGGCGGTTTTGCGATCAGTCCGCCAAGGATCTTTTCAAATTTCTTTTTTCCCAGAAGGGAAGTCATGGCTGTGATCCCCAGCAGTTTTTTCTCATAGGGATCAAATCCGTTTGTTTCTACTGCACTGGCTACTGCGGATTCATCCGTGTATTTCCGGGTGGATCTGCCTTCCACGACTTTGTAGCCGGGATAATCCATGCCGCTGAGTGCGGACTGCAGGGCATAGTCCTTGATGTCGCCTGCCCAGGAGACCAGTTCGTCAATGCGGGGCAGGATGGCAGAGATTTCTGCAGGTTCCAGATGCTCCGGCATTTCGAAGTCGTACTGTGCGAGTTCAAGGTTGTATTCTGCACGTTTCCGGCAGGTGGCCTTGACAGCACAGAACTGGCAGTGCGTGCCGGCTTTGAAGTCTCCGTCTCCCCTGATGGCAAGCTGTGCCGCAGGTTTCAGGGTATTTTCTGCCCAGTCCAGCAGGTCTTCTTTTTTCATGGTGAAGGTGCTGATGTTGCTGCGGCGGGGCTGGAAGATGGTCATGCGGACGGCTTTGATGTCATAGATGCCGTCATAGGTATCCAGCGCCCCGAGTGCGTAACACATCATCTGCGGATTGTTTTCTGCTTCTACAAGGATGCCGAGTCCGTATTTGAAGTCGATGATGTGCAGGATCTGGTCTGCAACGATCAGGCAGTCGCCGGTTCCGAAGGCATCCGGAACCCATCTGGAGAAGTCCAGGCGCTGTTCCACAAGAACCTGCGGGTCGCCGCAGAGTTTCTTTGCTTCCTGCAGCTGTTCCATGACATAGGTGCAGTACTGGTCCGTGCAGTCTGCCATTTCCTCATCGAACCAGGTAAGGGATTCGGTCGGATCCACGGAAGAATATCCCAGTGCAGCCAGGACTTTGTGTTCGCATAAGCTGTGTGCATCGGTTCCCTGCTGTGCATAGGGACTGCTTTTATTCGGCTCCTTTGCACAGAGCGCTGCGCTTGGCGGGCAGTTTATCCAGCGGTGGCTGGACGATGCAGAGAGAAAGGCGTGTTTATCAGGCATGTCCGATTCCCTCCGCTTCCTGTGCAAGTGCGGCATAGTCTTCCGGCTTTACGTCTGTAAGGCTGCCGCCGTTTCCGTATTTCTGGACCAGTGCCTTGACCTGGGCTTTGTAGATGCCCTCTGCCTCGTTTGCTTTTGCGGCAAGGATTCTGCGGACATCTTCCTTGGAATATTCTTTTGCAGGTTCTGGCTGTGGTGCCGGATCCGGTGTCTGTGCAGGGGATTCCTGCTTCTTTGATGCTTTTTTGCCGGATGTCTTTTTGTCAGGAGCCGGCTGTTCCTGTTCATCCGAAGAATAAAAATCTTTCAGCGCCCTGGCGGTTTCTGCCAGTTTTGTCCCGCAGGCGATCAGATCATCCAGCATCATGGACAGTTCACTCATTTTACTCATATTGTCAGTTCTCCTTTCTGTGAATTTGGGGAGCAGTCATGTGCTTCCTAATGGTTCATGGAGTTTTGGGAGCGGATTTTTTGAGCAGTTTTTAAATTTTTTTCAGAAAAGTGGAAATCAGGTCAAAAAATCAGGGGAGAAGACTCCTTGGATCAGTAGAAGGCGGAAGTCTGCCTTACTGACAGGAAAGGAGAAATGTCTGATGGGCGTAGGTTACAGAAATTCAGAAGGATACTGGGATCCGGTGCCATTTGCGGCGGCTGCAAATGTGGACAGGGAAGCGAAGAAGTACAGGCCGCTGGTTTATATCTGTTCGCCGTACCGGGGAGATCCGGAACGGAATGCAGAGAGGGCGAGGAGGTACAGCAGGTTTGCCGTGGATCAGGGGATGATCCCGCTGGCACCGCATCTTCTGCTTCCACAGTACATGAAAGAGGAAAAGGAACGGGAACTGATCCTGTTCATGGATCTGGTGCTACTGGGGAAATGTTCGGAAGTCTGGGTGTTTGGATCTGAGATCACGGACGGAATGAAGCAGGAGATTGGAAAAGCAAAGAGGAAAAGAATGACGGTGCGTTATTTTACGGAAGATCTGAAGGAGGCGTAAGAAGATGAAGTTTGTTTTGCAGACAGCGGATGCTGCGGGGGATGCGAGGAACTGCTTTTATCCGAACAGGGTGGAAGTGGGGTGTGCAGAAGACCTGCAGGAAGCAGTGAAGAAGGATCATGTGTGCGGAAGCTACAGGAAGGATTACCGCAGTGTGGGAAATTTCCTTGGTTCGGATGTGCTGGTCATGGACTGTGACAATGACCATACGGAGGATCAGGGGGAGTGGATCACGGCGGAAAAGCTGGATGAGCTGATGCCGGATATTTCCTATGCCATTGCGTTCAGCAGGAACCATATGAGGGTGAAGGACGGCAGGAAGGCAAGACCGAAGTTCCATGTGTATTTTCCCATTGAAAGGACTTCGGATGCCGGGTATTATGCGGCACTGAAAATGGCAGTGAAAGAGGCTTATCCGTTTTTTGACGGGAATGCACTGGATGCTGCCAGGTTTATTTTTGGCGCGGATGCTGGGGAATGTATCTGGCATGAGGGTTGGACAAACATTGATGAGGAAGTGGATGCAG
Source organism: uncultured Senegalimassilia sp. (assembly GCA_934661765.1). The sequence goes on along the minus strand of CAKUJT010000040.1, from coordinate 12,005 downwards.
GGGAGCTGCCGTCAGGTGCGGATCCGGGAGCCGGTCCGATCCTGGAAGGAAGCAGGAACAATTCCATGAGCCATTTTGCAGGGCGCGTGCTCAAGAAATATGGAATCTGCCAGAAAGCAAAGGATGCTTTTCTGGAACATTCCAGACGGTGTGATCCGCCGCTTCCGGAAGAGGAGCTGGATACCATCTGGGGGAGCGCGGTGCGTTTTTACCGGAATACCGTCATGTCACAGCCTGGATATGTGCCGCCGGATGAATATAATGCGGAATTTGGTTCGCTGAAGCCGGAGGACTATTCCGATATTGGCGAGGCAAAGGTGCTGGTGAGGGAGTATAAAGGGGAACTGCTTTATACGGATGCAACGGATTTCCTGAGTTATGACGGCGTGTGCTGGCGGGAGAATAAGCAGAAGGCTGTGGGTGCAGTGGAGGAATTTCTGGATATGCAGCTGGCTGATGCAAGGGAACAGCTGGCGGCAGCGGCAAAGGCACTGACGGAGAATGGTATTGAGGAATCTGCCGTGCGGACCGGCGGGAAGACGCTGGAGAAGCAGATTGGGGCGGAACTGATGGATGCTTATAAGGAGTTTCTGTCTGCGAAATCTTATTATGCCTTTGTCATGAAGTACCGGAATTATAAAAATATCGTGAATACCCAGAATGCGGCAAAGCCGATGGTGGCGGCGGATATCAGCATGTTTGATGCACAGGAGAATTACCTGAATACGCCGGATGCGGCTTATGACCTGGAAAAGGGTGTGGCAGGCGTGATGCCCCACAGGTCTTCGGATCTGATGACAAAGATTACCAATGCCTCCCCGGGTGAGAAGGGAAAGGAAATCTGGGAAGATGCCCTGAATACGTTTTTCTGCGGTGACCAGGAACTGATGGAGTACGTGCAGGAGACAGTGGGACTGGCTGCGATAGGCAAGGTTTACGAGGAAGCACTCATCATTGCCTATGGCGAAGGACGGAACGGAAAGTCCACGTTCTGGAATGCCATTTCAAGGGTGATGGGGACTTATGCAGGAACGATCTCTGCGGATGCCCTGACTGTGGGATGCCGGAGAAACGTGAAGCCGGAGATTGCGGAACTGAAAGGGAAGCGCCTGATCATTGCAGCAGAGCTGGAAGAGGGCGTGCGTCTGTCCACGTCCATTCTGAAACAGCTGTGTTCCACGGACCAGGTGCGGGGTGAAAAGAAGTTCAAGGATCCTTTTGACTTTACGCCTTCCCATACGGTTGTGCTCTACACAAACCATCTGCCGAAGGTCGGGGCATCGGATGACGGTACCTGGAGGCGTCTGATCGTCATTCCGTTTCATGCAAGGATTGAGGGCAGTTCGGATGTGAAGAACTATGCAGATTATCTTTATGAACATGCCGCGCCTTCCGTCATGGCCTGGATCATCGAAGGAGCCAGAAAGGTGATCGCAGCAAACCATAAGCTGAAAAAGCCTGCTGTGGTTGAGATGGCCATTGAACAGTACAGGGGAATGAATGACTGGATGGGAATCTTTCTGGAAGAATGCTGTGACGTGGGTGACGGACTGGAACAGAAGGCAGGGGAGTTTTATCAGGAGTACAGGAACTTCTGCCAGAGGACAGGGGAATATACCCGTCATAACTCGGATTTTTCTGCGGAACTGGAAAAGAGGGGATTCCAGAAAAAGAAAACGCGGAAAGGTGCCTTTGTGATGGGTGTGACGCTTAAAGATGAAGCTGTCCTTGATTTTGAGGACTGATGTGACGGCTGTGACGGACAGATACAAAGGTGTGGAAGAATCTTTTTAACCTGAGTGTGACGGCTGTGATGCCTGTATACATATTACGCGTATAGGGATTTTTTTAATGAAAATTCTCTATATAGAAGGTATAGACCCAGTCATCACAGCCGTCACGGCAGAAATTTATGATGGAGGGATGGCTATGAAGTTTTATACATGGATGATGAGGAAACATTTAAGGACAAAGGCACCGGTGGGGGATCTTGCCAGGGACATGGAACGGGACAGGCAGTTTCCGAAGGATGGGGACAGGGCATCCATCCGGAAGTATCTGGAGGACAATGATGCATGCAGCGGATGCCTGGCTGCATTTGAAAGGGCGTGGAGGAAGTATGAGAGAGAAACAGGTGGAGCAGAAGCTGGTGGCAGAAGTAAGGAAAAGGGGCGGCATCTGCCCAAAGTTCGTGTCACCGGGATTTGACGGGATGCCGGACAGGATCGTGCTTCTTCCGGGAAGGCATTTCGGGTTTGTGGAGGTCAAGGCACCGGGTGAGGTGCCGAGGCCTTTGCAGGCTTCCAGGCACAGGCTGATGGGAAGGCTGGGATTTAAGGTTTTTGTCCTGGATGATCCGGGACAGATTGGAGGGATTCTGGATGAAATACAGTCCGCATGAGTATCAGGAGTATGCAGTCCGGTTTATTGAGGAGAACCCGGTGGCGGCAGTCCTTCTGGATATGGGAATGGGAAAGACCAGCATTGTGCTGACTGCCATTGTGAATCTGATGTATGAACGCTTTGAAGTGAACCGGGTTCTGATCATCGGTCCTTTAAGGGTTGCACGCACAACATGGCCGGAGGAGATTAAGAAGTGGGACCACTTAAAAGGCATCCGGTATTCCGTGATGGTGGGAAGTGCCGCGGAACGAAGGGCGGCACTGGATGCGGATGCTGATATTTACATCATCAACAGGGAGAATGTTCCGTGGCTTGTGGAGCAGTGCGGAGCTGCATTTGGTTTTGACATGGTTGTGATCGATGAGCTTTCCAGTTTTAAGTCCTGGCAGACCAAACGGTTTAAGGCACTGATGAAGGTGAGGCCATTTGTGAAACGGATCGTGGGGCTGACAGGCACTCCTTCCAGCAACGGGCTGATGGATCTGTTTGCGGAGTTTAAAGTGCTGGATATGGGAAAACGCCTGGGAAGGTTTATCGGGCAGTACCGGGAATGCTATTTCCGGCCAGACCGGATGAACGGGCCGGTGGTTTACAGTTACCGGCTGGTTCCGGGAGCGGAGGAAGCCATTTATGAGAAAATCTCGGATATCACGATTTCCATGAAAGCGGCGGATTACCTGAATATGCCGGAACTGGTCAGCACGGAGCATAAGGTTTATCTGGATGAAAAAGAAAAACAGCAGTACAGGGAAATGAAAGAGCAGCTGGTGATGCAGCTTCCGGAGGGAGAGGTCACTGCGGCGAATGCGGCAAGCCTTTCCGGAAAACTGTCACAGCTGGCAAACGGTGCAGTCTACGGTGATGACGGGGATGTGAATGCGTTTCACGGGAAAAAGCTGGATGCACTGGAAGACCTGGTGGAATCAGCAAATGGCAGGCCGGTGCTTGTGGCGTACTGGTTCAAGCATGACCTGACACGGATCATGGAGCGGCTTAAGAAGTTGAAAGTGGACTGCCGGAAACTGGATTCGGATGAGAGCATCCGGGAATGGAATGCAGGAAAGATCCTGGTGGGACTGATCCACCCGGCAAGTGCGGGACATGGGCTGAACCTGCAGTCCGGAGGAAATATCCTTGTATGGTTCGGGCTGACGTGGAGCCTGGAACTGTACCAGCAGACAGTGGCAAGGCTTTGGAGGCAGGGACAGGAATCCGGAACGGTCTCCGTGATACATATCGTGGCGGACGGGACTGTGGATGAGCGGATCATGAAGGCACTGGAAATGAAGGACGGGACACAGGCGGCACTGATCGAGGCGGTGAAGGCTGAGATCGGGATGGATGCCTGAATGGAGGTAGATATGAACAGACAGCAGACAGCATCAAAAGAATATCTGATGAAGGCATACCGGATGGATATGCGGATCAGCAGCAAGCTGAGGCAGGTGGATTCCCTGAATGACCTGGCAGTCAGGGCAACGGCTACGATCAGTGACATGCCGGGGAATCCAAGCAAGGATCCGCACAAAATGGAGAACATCATTGTCATGATTGTGGATCTGCAGCAGGAGATTGGAAAAGACATTGAGGATCTTCTGAGCATGAAGCGGGACATCATGGAACGGATCGGGAAGCTGGAGGATCCGGAGCAGCAGATGGTTCTGGAACTGCGTTATATTGACTGCAGGGCATGGGAACAGATCGCGGATGACATGGATTTCAGCATGAACAATGTATTTGTCCTGCACCGGAAAGCACTGGAAAATTTTGAGATTCCGGAATCCTGATAGTAAATATTATAGAATTGCAGTAAGCTCCTGTGATATTGTTAGAATGCGTAAAGCAGAATGAGACGGAAGCCTTGGAAGATGAATTTCTTTCAGGGCTTTTGTCATGTCCGGAGGTGGGAAAGATGCCGAGGAAACCAGATGTGCCGTGCAGGTATCCGGGATGCAGCAGGCTGATACCTGCAGGGGAACGGTACTGTGACGAGCACAGGAGTAAGGTGAACAGTGATTATGAGAAGTACGGCAGGGATAAGACTGCAAAGAGAAAGTACGGGCGTGCATGGAAACGGATCCGTGACAGGTATGCGGCAGAGCATCCTTTCTGTGAGATGTGTTATGCGAAGGGTGTGATGGCTAAAACCGAACAGATCCACCACAAACTTCCGCTGAGTGAAGGCGGGACACATGACAGGAACAATCTGATCGCACTGTGCAGGCCGTGCCATTCGAGGATTCACGCACAGAGAGGAGACCGCTGGAACCGCAGGTGAGATTTTCCTGTGAGGGGGAGGGGCGGTACAAATCCCTGTGACGGCTGTGACGCTAGAACGGCGGGTGGGTGTCACGCACAAAATTCAGTATTCAAACGGGGAATTGCCCCTGTGACAGAAAAGAGGTGGGAAATATGGCGAAGGACGGGACTGCCAGGGGCGGTGCCAGACCGGGAAGCGGACCGAAAAGGAAGGCTCTGACGGAGAAAATCTCTGCGGGCAAAACTGCAATGGTCTGTGACCTGCCGGAACCTTCTGACCTGGAAGGATCAGAGATGCCGCCGGTCAAAGAGTTCCTGAAAGCAAAACAGAAAAATGGGAAAGACCTGTGTGCGGAAGAAGTTTATACGGAAACATGGAAGTGGCTGAAAGAAAGAGGCTGTGAACGCTGGGTCAGTGTGCAGCTGATAGAACAGTATGCCATGAGTGTTGCCAGATGGGTGCAGTGTGAGGAAGCCATTTCGGAATATGGAATGCTTGCAAAGCATCCGACAACAAAAAATGCGATTGCATCCCCGTATGTTTCCATGTCGCAGCAGTACATGAAACAGGTTAATCAGATCTGGTATCAGATTTTCCAGATCGTGAAAGAAAACTGTTCTGTGGAATGGCAGGGAAACACGCCGCAGGATGACGTGATGGAACGTCTGCTCAGGACAAGAAACGGAGGTTAGGCAGAATGGAGATTAAGGTTGTAAAAGATTTTCAGCTGGTGGAAGTAGAAAAGCTGGTGCCATATATCAACAATGCAAGAACACATTCCTCGGCACAGATCAATAAGCTGAGGGCAAGCATCCGGGAGTTTGGATTTATCAGCCCGCTGGTCATTGACAGGGATTTTAATGTGCTGGTAGGACATGGAAGACTGGAAGCTGCAAAGGAAGAAGAATATACGAAGGTGCCCTGCGTGTTTGCGGATAATCTGACAGAGGCACAGAAGAAAGCATATATTCTGGCGGACAACCGTATGGCAATGGATGCCGGATGGGATGAGGAGCTTCTGAAAATTGAGATGGAAGAACTGCAGGCAGCAGATTTTGATATGGGGCTTACCGGCTTCAGGGAAGATGAGATTGCGGATCTGTTTGCAGTGAAAGAAGATCCGGATGATACCGGAAGCAATAAGGAGTTTGATGAGGGGGAATTTGGGGATGAAAAGTTCAAACATGAATGTCCGAGATGCGGCTTCAGGTACAACTGATCATAAATTCCCGTGGAAGTGGCAGCTGTCAGATCTGGGGGATGTGCCGAAAAACGGGAAAACGGTGTTCAGCTGTTTCTCCTGCGGGGGCGGCTCCTCTATGGGATATAAGCTGGCCGGATATAAGGTTCTGGGTAACTGTGAGATTGATGAAGCCATGATGAAACTTTACCGGGAAAACCATCATCCCCAGTATTCGTATCTGATGGATATCAGGGATTTTAATGAGCGGAAGGATTATCCGGAGGAGCTGAAAAATATTGATATCCTGGATGGATCGCCGCCATGCTCTGTATTCAGTGTTGCCGGTGACAGGGAGAAAGCATGGGGAAAAGAAAAGGTATTCCGTGAAGGACAGAAGAAACAGAGACTGGATGATCTGTTCCTGCATTTCATCCGGACTGCTGAAATCCTGAGACCAAAAGTTGTGATTGCGGAAAATGTGGCAGGGCTTTTGAAAGGCAATGCCAGGGGATATGTGAATGAACTGCTGAAAGCATTTAAGGAAGCTGGTTATGTGACACAGATTTTTCTGCTGGATGCCCGGACAATGGGAGTGCCGCAGAAAAGAAACCGTGTCTTTTTTATTGCACACAGGAATGACCTGGATCTGCCGAAACTGAAACTGGAGTTTCATGAAAAGCCGATCCGGTTTGGGGAAGTCCGCAGTGAACACGGGATTCCGTTTCAGAAGGCACTGATGGCAGAACTGATCGGCAAAAGAAAAAAGGGAGATACCTGCTTTGCGGATATTTCCCTGAGGGAGCGTGGAAAACTGTCCATGTTCAACAATGCGATTGTGGATGACAGCAGGGTGGCACCGACCAATGTTGCGAATGCCACACTGGCAAGATTCTGTGATGGGAAGAAGTATTCCAATGCAGATTATGTTGCCACACAGACATTTCCACAGGATTATGACTTTATGGACCAGTCTGCCGCTTATGTCTGCGGGATGAGTGTGCCGCCGGTGATGATGGCTCAGATTTCCGGTGCAGTTTATGAGCAGTGGCTGAAATGGCTGTAAGGGGCTGGTTCTATGGCAATGAGAAAACTGAAAAAGTATAAACCGACGAAGTTCCGGGCAAGGGGAAGCAAATATAATAAGGACGCTGCTGATTTTGCAGTGGCGTTTATTGAGAGCCTCTGCCATACGAAAGGAACCTGGGCAGGGAAGAAGTTTGAACTGATTGACTGGCAGGAACAGATTATCCGGGATCTGTTCGGGACTTTGAAACCGAACGGGTACAGGCAGTTCAATACAGCGTATATTGAGATTCCGAAGAAACAGGGAAAGTCAGAGCTTGCGGCAGCAGTTGCACTTCTGCTGACCTGCGGGGATGGGGAAGAACGTGCAGAAGTTTATGGCTGTGCGGCAGACCGGCAGCAGGCCTCTATTGTGTTTGAGGTTGCGGCTGATATGGTTCGGATGTGTCCGGCATTGAATAAACGTGTGAAGATTCTGGCATCCCAGAAGCGGATCATTTACCTGCCGACCAATTCCTTTTATCAGGTTCTGTCAGCGGAGGCGTACAGCAAGCATGGATTCAACATTCATGGAGTTGTGTTTGATGAACTGCATACCCAGCCGAACCGGAAACTGTTTGATGTTATGACAAAGGGATCCGGTGACGCCAGAATGCAGCCATTGTATTTCCTGATCACGACAGCCGGGACAGATACCAATTCCATCTGTTATGAAACGCACCAGAAGGCAAAGGATATTCTGGAGGGAAGGAAGATTGATCCGACTTTTTATCCGGTGATTTATGGTGCGGATGAGGCAGATGACTGGACGGATCCGAAGGTCTGGAAGAAGGCGAACCCAAGCCTTGGAATTACAGTCGGGCTGGATAAGGTTAAGGCAGCCTGTGAGTCTGCAAAGCAGAATCCGGGCGAGGAGAACAGTTTCCGGCAGCTGAGACTGAACCAGTGGGTGAAGCAGGCAGTACGATGGATGCCGATGGAAAAGTGGGATAAATGTTCGTTTGTGGTGAATGAGGAAGAACTGGAAGGACGTGTCTGTTATGGCGGACTGGATCTTTCTTCCACTACGGATATCACGGCATTTGTACTGGTGTTTCCGCCGCAGGATGAGGATGATAAGTTTCAGGTTCTGCCGTATTTCTGGATTCCGGAAGAAACACTGGATTTAAGGGTAAGGCGTGACCATGTGCCCTATGATGTCTGGGAGAGGCAGGGCTTTTTGCAGACGACAGAGGGAAACGTGGTGCATTACGGGTATATTGAGAAGTTCATTGAAAGACTGGGTGAAAGGTTCAATATCCGGGAGATTGCTTTTGACCGCTGGGGTGCCGTGCAGATGGTCCAGAACCTGGAAGGCATGGGATTTACGGTGGTTCCGTTCGGACAGGGCTTTAAGGATATGAGCCCGCCGACAAAGGAACTGATGAAACTGACACTGGAACAGAAACTGGCACATGGCGGGCATCCGGTTCTGCGCTGGATGATGGATAATATTTTTATCCGGACGGATCCGGCGGGAAATATCAAAGCTGATAAGGAAAAGTCCACGGAGAAGATTGACGGTGCCATTGCAACGATCATGGGACTGGACAGGGCTATCCGGTGCGGAAATGATACCAGTGAATCTGTTTATGATACAAGGGGACTGCTGGTGTTCTGAGAATGGAGATTGTGTGCAGGAGTTTTCAGAAGAAAAGGCTGTTAGGCAAAGAGCTCAGATTGTTTGAAACGGGTGAATGTGATGATTGGTATATTGGTATTTGCAGGTATTGGATTTTTGATTCTGTTCGGAGCGTGTCTGTGTTTATTGAGGGCAGGATCTGATGCGGATGACAGAGTTTGTATGATGCAGAAGAAAGATGATGAGAAAAATTCCGAAAATATTAAAAAAGATATTGACTCTGACGCTATGTAATAGCTTATGCTATGATTACCACAGGGAAAGAGGTGATCAAAGATGATGACAGTACATGAGGTCAGTAAGATATCGGGAGTGAGCATACGTGCCATGCATCATTATGATAAGATTGGACTTCTGCCGGCCACGGAAGTTACCAGTGCAGGATACCGGCTGTATGACGATACGGCATTGGAAAGGCTTCAGCATATTTTGCTGTTCAAGGAATTGGAATTTTCACTGAAAGAGATTAAGGATATTCTGGACAGTTCGGATTTTGACAGGGATAAGGCTCTGGAACAGCAGATTCATCTGCTGGAACTTCGGAAAGAACACATAGAAAATCTGATTGATCTTGCCCGTGGAATAAAGATGATCGGAGTGAAAGAGATGAGTTTTGAGGCTTTTGATACAAGAAAGATTGATGAGTATGCAGAACAGGCAAAGGCATCCTGGGGAAAAACAGATGCCTATAAGGAATATGAACAAAAGGCGGCGGGACGGAGTATAGAAGAACAGCATTCAATCAATGCCAGGTTGATGGGGATTTTTGCTGAATTTGGAAAAATCAGAAATCAGGATCCGGAAAGTGCGGAAGCAGTTGAACTTGCTAAGAAACTGCAGGATTTTATTACGGAGCATTTTTATAAATGTACAGATAAAATTCTGATGGGGCTTGGCTCTATGTACGCAGGCGGCGGGGAGTTTACAATTAATATTGATAAAGTCGGGGGAGAAGGAACCGCAGTGTTTGCAGACAAGGCGATCCGGGCATTGTGCAGGAAATAAATTACATTAGGAATGGCATCTATCGTAATGATAGGTGCTTTTCTTATGCTCTTTTTTGAAAGGATGATGAAAATGAGGTTGTTTGGGAAGCTGTTTCGGGGAAGGGATGCCCCTTCTAACAGCACAGCTGGAAGTGGATATGGATTTTTTATGGGGAGCACGGCTTCCGGGAAGAGAGTGAACGCACGGAGCGCCATGCAGATGACTGCGGTGTATTCCTGTGTAAGGATTCTTTCGGAGGCGGTGGCCAGTCTGCCGCTGCAGTTTTACAGGTATAATGATAACGGTGGTAAGGAGAAGGCGGTGGATCATCCGCTTTATTTTCTGCTGCATGATGAGCCGAATCCGGAGATGACTTCTTTTGTATTCCGGGAGACTCTGATGACGCACCTGCTTTTGTGGGGGAATGCGTACAGTCAGATCATCCGGAATGGAAAGGGTGAAATTGTGGCTCTTTATCCGCTGATGCCTGACAGGATGACGGTGGACAGGGATGAGCATGGCAGGCTTTATTATGAGTATCTGGTTTATGACGGGGATGATGTGGACGGAAGAACCGGGACAGATCCGAAAGCGAATGGGAAGATCGTGCGTCTGCATCCGGCGGATGTGCTGCATATTCCGGGGCTTGGGTTTGACGGGCTGGTCGGATATTCACCTATTGCCATGGCGAAGAATGCGATCGGGCTTGCCATTGCTGCGGAGGAGTATGGAAGCAAGTTTTATGCCAACGGTGCCGCTCCGTCAGGAGTGCTGGAGCATCCGGGGACTTTGAAGGATCCGGGCAGGGTGCGGGAGAGCTGGCAGTCCACTTTCGGGGGAAGCGGCAATGCAAATAAGGTTGCTGTCCTGGAAGAGGGAATGAAGTATACGCCGATTTCCATTGCACCGAATGAAGCACAGTTTCTGGAAACAAGGAAGTTTCAGATTGATGAGATTGCCAGGATTTTCAGGGTGCCGCCGCATATGGTGGGGGATCTGGACAAGTCCAGTTTCAGCAACATTGAGCAGCAGTCCCTGGAATTTGTGAAGTATACGCTGGATCCATGGGTGAGCCGGTGGGAACAGGCAATGGTCAGGGCTCTGCTGTCCGCGGAGGAAAAGAAGAAGTATTTCTTTAAGTTCAATGTGGATGGTCTGCTCAGGGGAGATTACCAGTCAAGGATGACTGGTTATGCCACGGCAAGGCAGAACGGATGGATGAGTGCTAATGATATCCGGGAGCTGGAAAATATGGACCGGATTCCGGAAGAGCTTGGCGGTGATCTGTATCTGATCAATGGAAATATGACAAAATTGCAAGATGCCGGACTGTTTGGCGGAGCCGGTGGAAAGGAGAAGGGAGCCAGTGAAGAAGTTTTGGAACTGGAAAAAGAAAGTAGTAAATCTGGAAAGCGGACAGGAAGCTGAGGAACGAACCCTGTTCATGAACGGGGTAATTGCTGAGGACAGCTGGTTTGACGATGATGTCACGCCGGCTCTTTTTAAGGATGAGCTGAATGCCGGGACAGGGGACATTACCCTGTGGATCAACAGTCCTGGTGGGGATTGTGTTGCCGCAGCGCAGATTTTTAACATGTTGTCGGAGTATCCGGGGAAGGTTACCGTAAAGATTGACGGGCTTGCGGCATCTGCTGCATCTGTTATTGCAATGGCCGGAACTGAGGTATGGATGAGTCCGGTGAGCATGATGATGATCCATAATCCGGCCACGGTTGCATGGGGCGACCATGCAGAGATGAAGAAGGCTATGGAACTTCTGGATGCCGTGAAGGAATCCATCATCAATGCTTATGTACGGAAAACGGGACAGAGCAGGGCGAAGCTGTCACACCTGATGGATGCAGAAACATGGATGGATGCGAATAAGGCTGTGGAGCTTGGCTTTGCGGATGACATCCTGTTCCAGAAAGAGGAACAGGGCAGTGAAGGCGAAAATGGAGATCCAGGTGCTGGCCGTACAGAAAACGGGACGTCTGATTCCGTAATGTTTTCCAGACGGGCAGTGAATAATGCGCTGATGAATAAGCTGGAGAGGCATTATGGAAAGACTGGGAAATCCGTAAAAGATCAGACAGAGATCACAAGGATGGCTGCCGGTGGGAATGGAGTATCGGGGCAGTGCTACGGAAATGCCAGAGATGCCGGCTTGAATGGAAATGGTGCTGGTATGCGGGGAACTGGAATAAGTGGAAGTGCCGGTGCTGAGGGGGACGATCCCTGTAATGGATGTTTCGGGGCAGCGGAAAATGCCTGCCAGAAGTGTGAAAAGAAGAAAGTGAATACGAATGTTACAGGGCGTTCTGCGGATGATCTGCGTGAACGCTTAAATTTTATCAAAAAATATATCTGAGGAGGATACGGATTATGACGATTCAGGAATTAATGGAGAAGAGAGCTAAGGTTTGGGAAGCTGCAAAGAATTTTGTGGATACCCATGAGAATGAAAA
>CAKUJT010000039.1 GCA_934661765.1 uncultured Senegalimassilia sp. | reverse complement strand
CTATCGGGCATGCGACAGCGCCATGTGGATACGATGAAATCACTTTAGCACTCTACCGTAGTAAAGCAATAGGGATTTTCGGGTGGCGAATGATTGAGGGCGAAGGGGTTTGCGGGCGAGAGGGCGCGGGACGGCAGGTGGGGCGGTGGCCTCGCGAGGGTGCTGAGGGCGCGCGGAGGAAGGCAGGGCTGCGTGCGCGAGGGTGGGCGGAGCGAAGGGGGCGCGAAAGGCGCGAACAGGTGCGAGTTTTCGCCCCCGTTCGCGCCTTTTTCGCTTTTCGTCTCCGCCGCTTGCTCCGGCGTTTGCTCCGGCGTCTGCCGTTGTCGTGGCTCTCGCGGTTATTTCGCCAGCTTCGCTACTGCCTGCTCCAGACGGTAGCAGGCTTGCTCGATCAGGGCTTTCGGGCTTGCCAGGTTCATGCGCACGAAGCCCGAACCCTCGGGGCCGAACATGGTGCCCAGGTCAAGCCACAGCTTCGCGTCCTGCTCCACCAGGCGCTTGATGCCGGCGTCGTCCAGGCCCAGGCCCCTGCAGTCAAGCCATGGCAGGTACGTGCTCTCAAGCGGCACCAGGCTCACGCCCGGCATGCGGTCGACCGCCGCTTGCAGCACCGCGAGGTTGCCGTTCAGCACCTTCTTGAGCTCGTCGAGCCATTCTTCCCCGCGCTCGTAGCACGCCTGGGTGGCCGTGATGCCGAGCACGCTCGGCTCGTCGTAGCCCGTGCGGTTGCGGGCGCGCTTGAACGCCGCGCGCAGGTCGGGGTCGGGGATGAAGATGTTGGACAGCTGCAATCCGGCCAGATTGAACGTTTTGCTGGGCGCCGTGCACACCACGGCGTGTTGCGCGTAGCGCTCGCCGAGCGAGGCGTACGGCACATGCTTGAAGCTGGGTCGCGCGAAGTCGGCGTGGATTTCGTCGGCGACGACCGTGACACCGTGGCGCAGGCAGATGTCGCCGATGCGTCGCAGCTCGTCGGCGGTCCAAGCGCGGCCGACGGGGTTGTGCGGGTTGCACAGGATGAACAGCTTCGCGTCCGTCTTCTCCAGCTGGCGCTCGAAGCCCTCGTAGTCCATGGTGTAGCGGCCGTTTTCGTACAAAAGCGGGCTCGTGGCCATTTTGCGGCCGTTGTCCTGGATCATCAGGCGGAAGGGGTAGTACACGGGCGGCTGGATGATCACGTGGTCGCTCGGCTGCGTGAATGCGTTGACGGCCACCGCCAGGGCGAACACCACGCCCGGCGTCATGACGAGCCACTCGCGCTCGGGGCGCCAGCCGTGACGGCGCTCGAACCAGCTTTGTACCGCTTCGCAATACCCGTCCGTGGCCATGGTGTAGCCGAACACGCCGTGCTGCACGCGCTCGGTGAGCGCCTCGATGGCGGCAGGCGCCGTTTTGAAGTCCATGTCGGCCACCCAAAGCGGCAGGTCGTCGGGGGCGTGGCCGCGGCGGCTCCACGCGTCCCATTTCAGGCATCCCGTGCCGCGGCGGTCGATGATGGTCTCGAAATCGTACTTCGTCATTTCCTTCTCCGTTCAGCTTCCCGCCCTGCGCTACGCGAGCGCCTGGTCGAGGTCGGTCAGCAGGTCCTCCACGTCCTCGATGCCCACTGACATGCGCAGCAGGCGGTCGTCGATGCCCAGCTTGTCCAGCATGGGCTTGGGGATAGCGCCGTGGGTTTGCACGAGCGGGTAGGTGATCAGGCTTTCCGTGCCGCCCAAACTTTCGGCGAACAGGATGAGCCTTGTGCGTTCGAGCGTGTCGAGCGCGCGTTGATGCGTGTCGGTCTTGAACGATATCATGGCGCCGAAACCCGCGGTCTGGCGCTTCGACAGATCGTAATCGGGATGGTCGGGGTCGCCCACGTAGAACACGTCCGTGACGTGCGGATTCGCCTTCAGCGCCTCGCAGATGCGCTTGGCGTTGGCTTCCTGCTGGCGCAGGCGCACGCCCAGCGTCTTCAGGCTGCGCAGCATCAGCCAGCTGTCGAAGGGGCTGAGCTGGTTGCCTTCGCTCATGGTGGCGTTGAACAGCGGCTCGAGCAGGCTGTTGTCGCGCAGCACCAGGAAGCCCGACAGCACGTCGTTGTGGCCGCACAGGTACTTCGTCCCGCTGTACACCACCACGTCGGCGCCCAGCTCGAAGGGCTTTTGGAAGCACATGGTAAGGAAGGTGTTGTCCACGGCCAGCACCGCGCCGCGGCTGTGCGCCAGGTCGGCGAGCGCCTGGATGTCGGCCACCTTCATGGTGGGGTTGGTGGGCGTTTCCAGGAACACCAGGCGGGTGTTGGGCGTGAACGCCGCCTCGGCGGCTTCGAGGTCGGTCAGGTCGACGTAGTCGAATTCCAGCCCGTATTGCGTGTAGATGTTGCTGAACAGGCGATAGGTGCCGCCGTACAGGTCGTCGCTGACCAGCACGCGGTCGCCTGAGCGCAGCAGCTTCAGCAGCGTGGTGATGGCCGCCATGCCGCTCGAGAACGCCATGCACTTCTTCCCGCCCTCCAAAAGCGCGATGGTGTTCTCGAGTTCCAGGCGCGTAGGGTTGCCGCAGCGCGAGTAGCAGTAGCCGGTCGATTCGCCCCAGGCGGGGTGCGCGAACGTGGCCGACTGGTACAGCGGGTAGCTGATGGACCCGGTGCGCGCGTCGATGCCCTCGTATCCGCGCACGGCGATGGAGTCCGCGTGCCAATCGGCGTGTTTTGCCTGGTCGATGCCGAGCAGGCCGTCGATTTCCTGCGCCATGGCCTCGAAGCTTGAGTCGTTCATGAAGCGGCGTCCCTTTCTTCGCTTATGTGATGACGGTAAGCCATACTATATTTCTAGGGTTTATTTCCGGGTGGATAGTTTACCTGAGATTACGGTTTTGTGCGCGTGAAACCAGATAGCCCGGATATCCGAATTTCCGAACGATGGTTATCGGGGGAAAGGGAAGGATGGTGCGCCTGGGTTGCGGGCGCGGCGTTCCTATTCTCGTTGAGGAAGGAAGGGCGAAGAAGGCGCGGCGTGCCCGACCTGCTCCTCGGGGGCCGGGATCCCTTTCCATCGAGGTCGGGAAAGCGAAATGCGATTCGTTCGGCCCTGGCTCATTCGTCATTGGCCCCGCTGTGTGACGGGTTTGTGTCTTATCCCCCAGGTTCGCCGTCGGAAATTTCGTAACCAAAAGCAAAGTAGTATGATTTGGCGCCGTAGAACGATAGGTGTTACGAAACAGGCTCCTTGCCGATGCCCGAAGCGATCCTTCGGCCATCGGCAAGAAGCCCGCAACCAAGAACGATGAATCCGCTCGTCGGCTGCACGCTAACCGCATTGTTGTTAGCCGTGCATGCCCTCGTGCGGATTTTTTTGTTCCCGGTTGCAGGGAGAAACAGAAGGGAAAACCATGTCGAAGGCAAACGAAACCGCGTCATGCGGGCAGGCAGGCGAAGGCGTCGACCGCGCCGCGCAGCTCATGCACCGCATGGACGCCACGCAACCGACGGCGACGTTCAAGAAGGTGATGGCGCTGACCTCGGCCGGCGTGTTCGTGGACGCCATGGACGTCTACCTGGCGGGCGGCGTGAAGAGCACGCTGGCCGAAACCGGGTTCGCCACCAACGAGCAGACCGCCGCGTTTCTGTCGGCAGGCTTTCTGGGCCTGTTCATCGGCTCGCTGATCGCCGGTCTTATCGGCGACAAGCTCGGGCGTCGCAAGGCGTTCCAGTTCAACCTGCTGCTGTTCGGCTTCGCCACCATCTTGGGCGCGCTTTCCCCGAACATGACGTTCATGATAGCCATGCGCTTCTTCGTGGGCCTTGGCCTGGGGTCGGAGCTGGTGACCAGCTTCAGCATGATCAACGAGTTCGCGCCCGTCGCGCGCCGCGGCCGCTGGTGCGCCATCGGCTCGACCATCGCCAACTGCGGCTCGCCCATCGGCATGTTCCTGTGCCTGTTCTTCATCACCATTTGGAGCCCGCTTGGGCAGGAGTCGTGGCGCCTGGTGTTCGCGGTCATCGGCGTGGCGGCCATCATCGTGTGCATCGCGCGCCAGGCGATGCCGGAAAGCCCGCGCTGGCTCATCCAGCACGGCCGCTTCGACGAGGCGGAGGCCATCATCTCCCGCATCGAGAGCGAGATGGAAGAAGCCGGCGTTTCGCCCGCTGAGCAGGTGGTATTCGAGAAGAGCGCCATGGATTCCGATGCGCATCTGGCGCGCAACCTGTTCCTGGGCATCGTGGTGGTCATCGGCACGTCGCTGACGCAGTACACCTACACCACGTTCGGCCCGTCCATCCTGAAGAACATTGGCCTGGCCACGCAAACTTCGCTGCTTTCCACCACCATCACTATGCTCGCGGCGCCGCTCGGGGCGCTCATCGGCGCGCTGCTCATCGAGAAGCTCGGTCGTCGCGCCGAGGTTTCCGGGGCGTTCATCTGGGTGGCGGTGTTCGCGTTCGCCTATGCCATGGCGCTCAATGCCGGCTCGACGGCGCTCATCACCGTGCTGGGCTTCTTGATGACCATCGGCTTCTACGTGCTGAACGCGTCGGTGATCAGCGTGTACGTGGGCGAGCTGTTCTCCACCAGGTACCGCTTCCGCGGCGCGGGCATCTCGCAGGGCGCCGGCAAGGCCGTCAACGTGGTCATGCCGTTCGCCGTCACGTGGATTTTGGCGAACCTGCAGCCCAACGTCATCTACTTCGGCATCGTGGCCATCGCGCTGGTGGCGGCCGCCGTCACGTTGGCGATCGGCCCCGAGACCAAGTCGCGTCGCTTGGGGTAGCGAATGGGGAGCGTCCTGTTTTGAGCTGCCACCCATTTCTCGTGTCTAAGAAATGGGTGGCAGCTCGTTCATCCTCAGAGCGCTCCTTATCTTTTGTTTGGGGAACGGGCATTGCTCGATGCTGTTCCTATTCGATTCGTGGTCTTTTGCGATAGGCACGTGGCGTCGTGCCGTAGGCACGCTTGAACGCGTCAGTGAACGCTCCCTGGTTGCGGTAGCCCGCGCTTTTGGCGATTTCGCTGATTTTGCGGCTTTCATCAAGGAGAAGGCGTCGTCCGTGCTCCAGGCGCCGTGCGCGGATGTAGCTTTGCGGGGTGTCCCCCTGCACATTGCGAAACGCCGATATCATCTTCCCCTCGCTTACATGGGCGATGTCGCACAACGTTTTCGTGCTGAGATCGGATGATAAGTTGTCGTCGATGTAGGAGCAGAGGCACTCGACGCAGTCCCTGTCGCTTATGTTCACGGCATCGGCTGACGTGACCCTTTCGGGAATGCTGCTTGCCAGCAGCGCGAAGCATTCAATCACCTTGGCGTGATAATACGAATCGGCGACCGACGCGGCGGGGTAGGTGATGTCGAGCCCTCGAAGCGCCGAGGGCAAGCCGGGCACGCCCTCCGACGTGGTGAGCCGTCCGATGGCGCGGTGCAGTTTCTTCTCATCGCAGTGCAAGGCATCCGCATAGCGGTGTATCGCTTCAGGGGCTATGGTGATCGACGCCGATGACAGCCGCTTGTCGGGCTCGAACGAGCTTATGTAGGGGCCGCCATCCCAGTCATGTCCCATGAGCTTGCAGTTGGATCCGGCGCACTCAGGCGAGCAATACATGGGCATCGCATGTTCATAGAGGCCGAACCCCAGATAGGGAATAGTCTCTATGACTGCCTCCACGGCGCGTTCGTATGTGATGTCCATCGACACGACGATGGTGTCACGGTCCATGAGGTAGAACCAATAAGAGCCCCTGCCGTATCGGGGGTCGACGAACCATGTCTCGCCGACGCTTCGCACCAGGTTTGCCTGTCCGAATCCGCGCGCGAGCGATTCCTTCGCGCATACGGTGTGCAACTGAGAAAGCTGTGTGACGAACATGTCGTAAAGCGGGTTTCCCTGTCCTGCGGCGTAGCTTCCGTTTGATTTTTCGGTAGAACTTGAATTCTTTTCGGCGTAGTTTTCCATCTTCCCGTTCCGTCTTCCGCATTGCCTTATCGAGCTGTATTTTATCGTAAAGAGTTATATATAGCTAACTAGCAGGAAGAAGGACGATGATCGCATGGCTCTTTCGATGGGCGCGCCTTTGCCCTTGAACGCGGTAGTGCAGACGCAGCCTTCGACGTCTGCCAACGCTGCACCGCGCCATCTTGACCCGCGTACGTCGCTTGCGGTTCTGGCGGCGATCAACGTGCAGATGGCGCTTATGCAAAGCCTGTTCGCCGAGATGGGCGTTTTGGCGCTTACCGTTGTCGTGATGGCGTATTGCCGTCGCTTCTCCGCGATCGTGCGCTGGCTTGCCTTCTATGCGCTGTTCGCCGTGACGGCGCAGCTGTTCGTGGCGAGCGGGAACACCCTGCTTTCGCCCTTTGCGGCGTCGCTTCTCATGTACCGCCATGTTTTGCCCGCCTTCATGTTCGCTTTCAACATGATCGCAACCACGCGTCTTGGCGAGCTCGCTTGTGCGCTGCAAGCGATGCACGTTCCTGCGAACGTGTCGGTTGGCGTGTGCGTGGCGTTTCGTTTCCTTCCCACCATGGGACGCGAATTCTCCGCTGTCGCCGATGCTATGAAGACGCGCGGTATCGCGCTCACGCCGAGGTCGGTCGTGCGCCATCCCGCGAAGACCGCCGAACATTTCCTTGTGCCCGTGATCGCGCGTTTGGGCCAGATCGCCGACGAACTGGGGAACGCGGTCGTCGTTCGCGGCGTGGGGGCGAGTGCGCACCGCACCTCGTATTACCGCTTAAGGGTGCGCGCTATCGATGTTGCGTGTCTCATCGCTGCGATGGTGCTCCTTGCGCTTTCCGTTTGCTTTAGAGCGGGGGTGCTCTGATGATGGAAAATGCCGCCGCGGCGAAGGCTTCGCCC
Source organism: uncultured Senegalimassilia sp. (assembly GCA_934661765.1). The sequence goes on along the minus strand of CAKUJT010000039.1, from coordinate 14,640 downwards.
TATGCTATCGAGCTCGATGGATGCACGTTTTGCTACAAAGGCGCTTCCCGTCCATCGCTTCGTGACGTTTCGCTGAAGATCCCTCGCGGTCAATGCGTTGTTGTGACCGGGCAGTCAGGATGTGGCAAGACAACGCTTACGCGCCTCGTTAATGCGCTTATTCCTCTTATGTACGAAGGGGACCTTCAAGGTGAGGTGCTTGTTGCGGGAAAACCCGTTTCCGCATGGACGATGGGCGAGCTTTCCGCGCATGTCGGGTCGGTGTTCCAGAACCCGCGTAGCCAGTTCGTCAATCTCGACGTGACCTCGGAAATCGCTTTCGGATGCGAGAACTTCGGAATCGATCGCGAGGAAATGGCCGAACGTGTGGCGCAGGCTGCGGCAACGCTCGGTATCGAGGGCCTGCTCGGGCGCGGCACCGAGGCGCTTTCCGGCGGGCAGAAGCAGTCGGTTATCCTGGCATCGGCCTATGCGGTGCATCCTGACATCTTCGTGCTTGATGAGCCAACCGCGTCGCTCGATGTGCATGCGATGCGGAATCTTGCGCGCACGGTTGCGCTTCTGAAGAGCCAGGGGAAGACCGTGCTTATCTCCGAGCATCGCCTGTGGTGGCTTGACGGCATCGCAGACCGCTATGTGGTTTTAGATGATGGCGAAGTCATGGGGGACTGGACGGCGGGAGAATTTCTTGCACTGCCGTTCGAAACGAGAACCGATATGGGGCTGCGCGCCGCCTCTCTTGCTGAAATCGACTCTATTGTGGCGGTGCGGCCCTCGGCCGATGTGGTCGATTCGACCGTTCCCGGCTTGCCTTCTTGCGGGAAACCCGTCGTACGTATGAGCGGCGTAGTTGCTGGCTACCGCGGTGCGCCTGCGGTCTTGAACGGTCTCGATTTCCGCCTCCTTCCGGGTGGCGTCGTCGGTATTGTGGGGCACAACGGGGCTGGGAAAACGACGTTTGCCCGGTGCATGGCCGGCCTTCTCAAGGAAAAGGCGGGGGTGATCGAGGTCGACGACGTGCCGCTTCGCGCAAGGAAACGGGCGGGGCGCGTGTACCTGGTTATGCAAGAACCGGGATACCAGTTGTTCAGCAGCACAGTCGACGATGAGCTTGCAAGCGCGTGCTCTTCGGATGGCGCGGAAGACAGCCTAGGTAATAAGGACCGGATTGCAGCAATTAAGGCTGCGCTTGCTCTCGAAGGTCTTGCCGACAGGCACCCGCTCTCCCTTTCAGGCGGGGAGCGCCAACGGCTTTCCATCGCTGCCGGCTTGCTTTCGAGTGCCCGCGCGATGATTCTCGACGAGCCTACGAGTGGCTTGGATTATCGCAATATGCGTCGAATAGATGCCCAGATCGCGCGCATGCGCGATGCGGGAATCGCTGTCTGCGTTGTCTCGCACGACTATGAATTCCTCTGCTCGGCATGCGATGAGATAGTCCTGGTCGAAGACGGGCGTATCGCCGAGCGCTTCCCCTTAAACAAGGCAACACTTCCGAAGTTGAAGCTCAATTTCGGGTTTGCAGAAACACAGTAACAAGAGAAAGGTTTCGCAATGACAAGCAAAGCAACAATCGGTTCTGCCGCCAAGGAACGTAATGGCTTGAGCCCGAAAGACTTCGTCTTTATCGCCGTGTTCGGCATCCTTTTGTTCCTAGTGTTCATGGTGTTCTCGATTATCTTTAGCGCGAATGCCAACCTGTGCTGGTTTACTCACACGGTAGGCGCGTTGTTCGCTGGTACCGTGTTCATGTACCTGGCCTATCGCGTTCCGAAGCGTGGCGCGATCGCCATCATGGGCATTATCGTTGGTGCTGTCGGCCTTCTGATGGGCATGTTCTGGAGCGGTCCTGTCGGCATTGTTGTGGGCGGTATCGTGGCAGACCTTATCGCAGGCGATCCGCAGAAGCGCACCAAGACCAAGCTTATCTGCGCCTTTGCCGCGTTCACGTTCTGCTTCTGGCTGGGGCAGATCTCTCTCATCCTCATGATGGGCGATGCTTATGCCGAGATGTGCGTTCAAGCCGGCATGACCCTCGAGTACGGCCAAACGCTCGTTAACTCGATTCTAAGCCCGATGGGCGTCGTTACCGGCGCTGCCACCATCGCTGGCGGCCTCGTCGGCGGCTTCATCGGTACCAAGGTGTTCTCGAAGCACTTTGCCAAGCTTGGCATGTAGATTAACGGCCGGGAGGTAACTATGGCAATGACCCGGGAAGACGGTACTCTAACGACAGAAGTAGGAAAGGACGTGGGGAAAGAAGGTCCTGCCAAGAAGAAAAACGCGATTCTCGAGCTGTTGGGGTTTGCTGGCAAGCGGCGGGTCTTGGCGTATGTAGGATGCGGCCTTTCGGCGCTGAACGCCGTGCTCACCGTGATGCCGCTTGTTTGCGTATGGTTCGTGGTCCGCGACCTGGTCTCGGTGTACCCGAATTGGGACGAGGCATCGTCGGCCGCGATGTGGGCCGTGCTTGCTGTGGTTTTCGCCGTGTTGGGCATTATCGTGTATTTTGGCGCGCTCATGGCTTCGCATCTTGCGGCCTTCCGTATTGCGGCAAATATGCGCAAAGCGATGGTTCGCCACGTGGCGCGGATCCCAATGGGATATTTCAGCGTGCACTCGTCGGGGGAGATGCGCCGCGTGATCGACGGGTGTGCAGGCCAGACAGAAGACCTTATCGCCCATAAGCTGCCCGATTTCGTTGGCTCTTTCGCCACCCCGGTGATCTTCTTCGTCGTGGCGTTCCTGTTCGACTGGAGGATGGGGCTTCTGTGCCTTGTCCCCATCGCCGTTTCCTTCGCCGCGATGTGGTGGATGATGGGCCGCGAGGACGCGAAGGGCGGCCGCCATTTCATGGAGCTGTACCAGGCGGCTCTCATGCGCATGAGCGCTGCGGCAACCGAATACGTTCGAGGCATACCCGTGGTAAAGGTATTCCAGCAGACGGTGCTTTCGTTCAGGGCCTTCCACGAGGCGATCGTCGGCTATCGCGACATGGCGACGAATTATACCGAGTATTGCCGACGACCCCAAGTCGTGCAGCTGGTTGCGATCAACTCGACTTTCGCGGTGCTCGTACCTGCGGGTATTGCGCTTGCGGCCGTCGCAACTGATTTCCCGGCTTTCCTGATCGACTTCCTGTTCTATGCGTTCTTCTCGGCGATGACGACGACGATGATGTCGAAGGTCATGTATTCGTCGGAGGCAGTCATGATCGCCGAAGACGCGCTGCGGCGGATGAGCACGATCATGGAAGTTGCTCCCATCGCCGAGGTGGAGTCTGCCAAGGCCCTCCATCCGAAGGAGGCGAGCATCGAGCTTTCGGGCGTCAGCTTCTCGTACCCTGGTTCCAGGGAACCGGCGCTTCGCAACGTATCGCTTTCCGTTCCCGCCGGGGCGACGGTGGCTCTCGTCGGGCCGTCGGGCGGAGGCAAGTCGACGCTTGCGTCGCTCGTTCCGCGCTTTTGGGACGCAGAGGAGGGTGCCGTTCTTGTGGGCGGGGCAGATGTGCGACGTATTCCCGCCGAGGAGCTGATGGGTGCCGTTTCTTTCGTGTTCCAAGACGATCGACTGTTCAAGCAGAGCTTGGCTGATAACGTGCGTGCGGGCCGCCCCAATGCGAGCGATGCCGAGGTACTTGCTGCTCTTCATGCGGCCCAGTGCGATGACATCATTGCCAAATTCCCCGATGGCGTGAACACCGTAGTAGGAAAAGCTGGCGTGCATCTTTCCGGGGGAGAGCGTCAGCGCATCGCGCTTGCGCGTGCCATTCTGAAAGATGCCCCCATCGTGGTTCTCGACGAGGCGACGGCGTTTGCCGACCCCGAAAACGAGGCGCTGATCCAGGCCGCTCTTGCAACGCTTTGCGCAGACAAGACGGTGCTTATGATCGCACATCGTCTGTCAACCGTCGTGAATGCGGATCGTATCTTCGTCATCGACCATGGTTCTGTCGTGGAGCAGGGCGCCCATGAGGAGCTTGTCGCGCAAGGCGGACTGTATGCGCGCATGTGGCGAGACTACCGAACGAGCGCGACGTGGAGGATTGAAGGGGGTGACAGCCATGTGGCGTAGGATCCAAGATGCTTTTGCCTTGACCGATCAAGGCATGAAGGATTTTATACGCGGTGCTGGGTTCTGTGCGTTGGCGAACCTAATGCTGATGCTGCCCATCGTGGTGCTGTACTTCGTCGCAAGCGATTTCATCAGGTACTTGGACAACCCTTCAGTTGGCCTGCCAGGCATGGCGCTCTACGCAGCGGGCATCGTGGCGGTACTTGTTGTGATGTTCGTCACGCAGATGTGGGAATATCGCGCGACGTACACGGTGGTCTACCAAGAAAGCGCCCGCAAGCGTATCGCCATCGCGGAGCGTTTGCGCCTGCTTCCGCTCTCGTTTTTCGGAAGGCGCGATTTGTCCGACTTGACGAGCGTTATCATGAAGGACTGCTCCGATCAGGAGCGCCTGTTCTCGCACACTATGCCGCAGATTTTCGGCATGGGCGCTTCGACGCTGGTGTTCGCTGTCATGATGTTTGCGTTCGACTGGAGACTGGCGGCATCTGCGCTCTGGCCCATCCCCGTGGCGCTTGTGGTGTTGCTTTTGACCGCGCGTATCCAGAAGTCGCATACTGCGAAGAAGAACGCGGCGTCCCTTTCGTTTGCCGATGGTCTGCAGGAATACCTTGAATGCCATCGTGAGATACGCTCTCTCAACAAAGTGAGCGCGTTCCAGGGAGAGCTTGATTGCCGCATCGATCGTTTCGAGAGAGAGAAAATCGGTGCCGAGCTGGCTATGGGTGTGGCGGTGTGCTCCGCCCAAGGATTCTTGCGTCTGGGAATCGCATCCGTCATCGTGGTGGGTACTGTGCTGCTCGTGGCGGGACAAGTCGACTTCCTCGTGTTTTTCGTGTATCTGTTGGCGGTGACAAGGGTTTACGATCCCATCAACGTTATCTTGCAGGCCATCGCTGAGCTGATGGACATGAGCTTGAGCCTTGAGCGCATGCGCGCCATCGAGAATGAGCCGATCCAAACGGGTAGCACCTCGTTCGAGGCCCAGGGCTATGATGTGGTCTTCGAAGACGTGGGCTTTGCATACGCCGACGGCGAGGACGTCTTGGGCGACGTGTCGTTCAAAGCGCAAGAAGGGCAGGTGACGGCGCTTGTGGGCGCGTCCGGTTCGGGCAAGAGCACGGCTGTCAAGCTCGCTTCACGTTTTTGGGACGTAAGCTCTGGCGCGATCTTCGTGGGCGGCGTTGACGTCTCTACCGTCGATCCGGAAACGCTGCTTTCTGCATTCTCCGAGGTGTTCCAGGACGTGGTGCTCTTTGACGACACCGTGCGTGAGAACATTCGCCTTGGGAAGAAGGATGCTACGAACGAGGAGGTTCTCGCTGCGGCGAGGGCGGCGCGCTGCGACGAGTTCGTGGAGCGTTTGCCCAACGGCTACGACACCATGATCGGGGAAAACGGCAGCAGGCTTTCCGGTGGTGAACGCCAGCGTATCTCGATTGCGCGCGCCCTGCTGAAAGACGCTCCGATCGTGCTGCTCGATGAAGCAACGGCCTCACTCGACGTGGAAAACGAGACGCACGTGCAAGCTGCTCTCTCTGAACTGCTTCAAGGCAAGACGGTCCTCGTTATCGCACATCGCATGCGCACGGTTGACAACGCCGACAAGATCGTGGTGCTCGAAGACGGTTGCGTGGTGGAGCAGGGAAGCCCGGCAGAGCTGCGTGAGAAGCCCGATGGTAGATACCGCCGCATGTTGGAGCTGCAGCGCGAAAGCGAGGCGTGGGTGCTCTAACGCAAAGGCGATGCCAGGCGGGGCAGACGAGTGTGTGCCGAAGCCCCGCCTGGCATATCTGCGAACCAGTGGCACAGAGGAACCTTTGATAGCGATATGTTTTGCCTCTTGAAACCACGAGAGCCGACCGTACGTGAACTGCGCCCCAAAAACTTGGACGGCTTAAATAAGAACTACGCAGCAAGGGACTGATTCCGAAACTCCTCCGGGGTCAGTCCCTTGCGGCGTAGTTCTGCGCGATGCTGTCAGGTTGCCCGTTTCTGCGAGGTTTGCCCTTGCGCCCGATCAGGCTTGGATCTGCGTTTTGCGGCAGCAGACGGGCGCGTTTGGGCGTAGGCGAACCGAATGTGCGACGCATGGCGCATGGTGCCTGGTCGTGGCGTTTGCGGGGGCTTGCACGCCGGGTTTGTGTCGGCGGTTTCCCGCGTGTGCGCGGCTCAGTGGGCGCCCCCGGCGGCTCTCGCCGTTTCGAGCACGAGGTTGCGGGCCGCGTCGTCGGGGCCGATGACGGTTGCCTTGCCCCAGCGCGGTTCGAAGCGTCTGCGCGCCTCGTCGAGCAGCGTCTGACGCACCACGGCTATGGCATGGGGAAACTGCGGCGTGGGGCCGGCGTCGAGGATGGCCAGCGCGTTGGTCAGGCCGCAGCTGTGCAGAAGCTCGAGGCGGCCCAGCTCGTCCACTACGAGCATCGCGTGCGGGGCGAGCCGGGTTTCGTTGGCGGGGAGCGCGGGCATGCCGCTGTCGGCGGGTGCGATGCTTGCCTGTTTCGCCAGCGTGGCGAAGTGGGCGTTGACTTGTGCGATCGCGGTGTCGGAGATGGCCCAGCCCAGCTTCGCCGCCTTCGCTTGCGTCCCTTCCGTGAACGCTTTGCTCTTGGCGGCCAGGTCGCGGCGGCGTGCGAACTCGATGCGCTTGCCCTGCGGCAGCAGCACGTTGTCGATGCCCAGCTTCTCGAAGCGTCCGGCCCCGTCGAAGCCGTGCTTGCCGCCGGGTTGCCCTTCGGGCCGCGGCACCCATTGCCCGGGCGCCACCACGCCTGCTACGCACGTGCCTGCTGCTTGCAAGCTGGCGCACAGGTCCTCCAGCCATCTGGTTTTGCCGATCTGCACGTCGCCGGTGAGTAGAAACAGCACACTGACCCCTTCTTTCGCCCCTGTAATGCGTTACATTATAGGTAAGCGGCAATAATACTGACGAAAGAATAGCCGTAAACTGGCATTTCGATGTCATTAAGGAAGGGGCGTTATGGCGGTGCAACAGGAACAGGTGGGTTTGCGGGAGTCGGCGACGATCGCGTTTCCGGGCACGCAAGCGCCGGGGACCGCGTGGGATTTGTACAACCAGATGATCGCGGGCATTCCCGAGGGCGTGCTGGTGCGCGATTACTGCTTGGGGCTGAACTGGTCCTATGTCGAGGCGGATTGCGGCATGGGCGTGGCGTTCACCGTGCGCGGAGGCGGGAAGCGCGCGTATAAGATGGATTTGCGCGGCATGGAGCTGCGTCAGGTCGCCGAGCTGTCGAAGTCCTGGTGCTTCCAAGAGGCCACGCTGGGCATCGCGGCGCTGAACGCGTGGTATTCGCGTCGCGAGCTGCTCGCCCCGTTGGGCTGCGAGTTCGCCGACCCCTCCGAGCATCACGGCGAGGATGAGCGGGGCGGCAACGGGCAGAAGGACGCGTTCTGCGCGTACAAGCCGCAAATCGCCGCAAAGGGCGACGCGAATGTTGTGGTGGTGGGGCATTTCCCGAATGTGGCCGATATCGCCGAGTACGCAAACCTCACCGTTTTGGAGCGGAACTGCCGCGACGGCCTGGATACGCCCGATCCGGGGTGCGAGTACGTGATGCCGCAGGCGGATTACGCGTTCATCACCGGCGTGACGCTGATCAACAAGACGGCGCCGCGCCTGCTCGAGCTGGCGCGCAACGCAACCACCGTGATGGTGGGCCCGAGCGTGGTCATGACGCCGGCGCTCTTCGACCGCGGGGTGCACGAGCTGGCAGGCTCGGTCGTGAACGACCCCGAGCGCGCAAAGTTCGCGGTGGCAAACGGCGGCGGCCAGCTGTTCGGCCAGGCGCTGGTCATGGCCAGCCTCAAGGCGGAATAGCTGCTTGGCGGCAAGATTCCGCCAAAGCAAGAAAAACTGCTTCTGGCCTGGATGGCCCTTCACGAACAAGAATTGCAAGAGAATATGGCGGCCCGTACCGATCCGATTGGGGGTTAAGTCGCAGACACGCTTTTCTGCCTATAACCCGATTTTAAGAGTTAAACAGAAGGCGGTCACAGCGCGCTTAAAGGCGAACGCCCGAGAACGCGTAGAATCCGGGGGTGTCGACGAGCGATTCCAGCTGGAACAGGCCTTCCCACACCGCGCTTTCCTCGCGCACGGGGCCAAGCCCCGAGCTTACGCCCGCAGCGTGCGCCTGATGATGACCGTTGATCTCGTCTTTACCCGACCCATGGGCCACGGCGAAACGCCCGCCGGGCTTCAACAGACGGTGAACCTTTTTTGCCAGCGCGGGCTTGTCGACGAAATGCGGGTAGGCGTTATAGATGACCACCTCGTCGAACTGGTTGGCTTCGTCCAGCTCAAGCGCGTCGCTTGCCACGAATTCGACGGCGGGGTCGTCGGCGAAATTCTTGCGTGCGTTCTCGACCATCTTTTCGGAAAGATCAACGCCCAAAACGGATCCGGCGCCGGCCTCAAGATAGTACGGAACCATAACACCCGTGCCGCAGCCCAGGTCAAGAACATGATCGCCTGGCTTGACGCCCACAAGCGAAACCACGGCGCCTTGCACGCGGCTTTTCCCCACGTGGCTCGAAGCATCCCAAGTGTCGGCCCTCTCATCGAAGAAGCGCGCGACTTTCTCAAGTTTGCCGCAGGTCGTTCCGTTCGTTAGCTGCTCTACAAGATTGCTTTCGGTATCCATTGCAAACCTCTCTTATAAAGGAACCACCAAACGGCGGCCACGATGCTCGATGACATCGCTCTTCATTCCGTAAATACGCTCGATCTGCTCGGGCGTGACAATGCCCTGGTTGCCCACTGCGTCGACCCGCCCATCGGCAAGGAACAGGAACCTATCGCAGTAGCGCAGCGCAAGGTTGATGTCATGCAGAACCGCAGCGGCGGCGATGCCCCGACCATCCACCTCGTCGCGAACCTCGCGCATGACCTCTTGCTGGTTGGCCGGGTCGAGATTGTTCGTCGGCTCGTCAAGCAGCAGCGTGTCGGCGCGTTGGACGAACGCACGGGCAAGGACCATCTTCTGATACTCGCCGCCTGAAAGCTCGTCCGTGTAGCGAAGTTCGCACTTGGCCAGGCCCAGCCGCTCAAGCGCGTTTTCAACGATCTGCCGGTCTTCCTTGGACGGGCCGCCCTGCATGTGGGGACGGCGCCCCAAAAGAACGGCGTCGTACACGGTCAACCGGTTCGCGTGGCTGTGTTGCGCGACGAAGGCCACCTTGCGGGCGCGATCAAGGCGATGTACCTGACCAAGGGGAGCTCCGTCGAGCAGCACCTGCCCGGACGCCGGCTTCGCCGCGCCCGTCAGGCAAGAAAGCAACGTTGATTTACCGCACCCGTTTACGCCCAAAATGGCCAAAAACGAACCAGGTGCCAAGTCGATATCGACCCCTTGTAAGATGGGCGAGCCCGCACGATACGCGAAATGCAAACCATGGGCTTCGAGCATCAGCGGTTCACCCCCTTGAACAGCAGATAGATGAAGACCGGCGCGCCGACGAACGACGTAATGGCCGAAATCGGCAGGATCAGCGGAGCGACGATGACATGGCAGAGCATGTCAGAAACCAAAAGCAGGCCCGCGCCGGCAATGGCCGAAGCGGGAAGCAGGTAGCGGTAGTCCGAGCCAAGAAGCCGCCTCATGACATGTGGCGCGACCAAGCCCACGAAGTTGACGATGCCGCAAAACGCAATGACCGTCGAGGCAACGGCGCTTGCAACGAACATGTTCGCCAGGCGGACCTTGCTCACCGAAATGCCCAGGCTGTGCGCCAGGCCCTCGCCCGATTCCATCGCGTTGAAATCCCATCTGTTAAGGTGGAACACCACAGCGCCCACCAGCGTGACAATCGCCATAAGCGCCAGTTGATCTTCGTTCACGCGGCTAAGGTCGCCGAAGGTCCAGAACACCACGGCGGCCACCTGGGAATCTTCCGCAAAATACTGCACCAAAGTGGTTCCGGCAGTGAACACCGCCGATAGCGCCACACCCAAAAGAACGATGCTTTCGGGCGTCATCTCGCGAACGCGGGACAGCAGCAAGATCAGCACGGTGGAAAGCATGGCGCCTGCAAACGCCAGCAGCGCCGTCATAACGGGGTCGGCGGAGCTTACGCCCTCGTAGGCAGCCGACGAACCGCCCCCTCCTGCAAGCACGATGATTGCAATGGAAGCGCCGAAGGCAGCTCCTTGCGAAATACCAAGCGTGCTGGCCGAGGCCAGCGGGTTGCGCAGAACGCTTTGGTACGCACAACCCGCAAGGGACAAGGCGATGCCGGCGACAATGGCCGTCAGCACGCGCGGCAAGCGAATGTTCTGCACCGCAGCCACTGCGCGCGCATCGCCCTGCCCGAACAAAGCCAGGACGACGTCTTTCGCAGAGAGGCTCAGCGCGCCCATTCCCATGGACAGCACGGCAATGCCGGCAACGACCACGGCCAGCACGGCAATGACGACCAGCTTATGACGGATGTACCCGTCATAGCCCCTGTTCCTGCCCTGGCCTTGGGGCGGCAGCCCCGTGTTTGTCAGCTTCTCCTCTTGCATGTGCGCGCCTGGCTTGATCCTTAACTCACGTTTCTCGAGCGACTACCGCTTAGTTGAACGACATCGACTTGAAGTCCATGCCGTTCTGCTGCATGGCCTGATAGAAGTCGACGCCAAGAAGCGTAGTGTAGATCTCGGAGTACTTCGCCTTCAGATCGACATCGGCGAATTTATCGGGGTAGATGGTCGCACCGATGAAGTAGGTGTCGCAGATGCCCGTGTCGATGTTGGTGCCGTTGAAGTTGAAGAACGGCTGCGTGTACAGGTTGCCCTGCTGGAACGCCTTCAGGCCGTCGAAGAACGCCTGGTTGTTAGCGTAGTCGGCCTTCATCAGGTCCATGTTGCCTGCGTTCAGGAACGTGTAGTCGGGATCCCAGTTGCCGATCTGCTCAAGGTCGACGTCAACTGCAGCTTTCTGACCGGTCTCGTCGGCAACGTTCTTGGCGTTCAGCTCGACAAGCGGAGCATAGTTGGCATAGGTGCCGGTGAAGCTCTTAGCGCCCTTGTAGTTGACAGCGCCCACGTACACGCTGGGCTTGTCCGCATCAGCGATATCGGCGGTGCGGGCTTTCAGGTCGGCATTCCACTCCTTCAGCTTGGCAACAATCTCGTTGGCGTGATCCTCGGTGCCTAGGGCCTCACCGACGCAGGTGATGGAGTTGTACACGTTGTCAGTGAACAGCTGGTTCTGATAGGTGATGCCAATGACGGGAATGCCCGTATCCTTTTGAAGGGCGTCGCACTCCTCGGCGCTGCGGCTCGAGATGATAACGTCGGGGTTGAGATCCATCATCTGCTCTTTGTTGACGTTGGTCTCAAGCAGATGGTTGCCGTTGCTGGTGGAAGGCAGGTTGGCGAAAAGGTCTTTGTAGGCGATTGCATACGGACGGTTCATAGCCGGGGTGGTTTCCATTTCGGTGACGGCAATGAGCTTGTCCTGAGCACCGGCGTACACCACAAAGCGGGCGCCGCTGCCAACCGTGGCGGCAGTCTTTGCGTCCTTCGGCACCTCAACGCTGCGTCCATAGGCGTCGACGACCGTTTTCGTTGCAGCAGCGGACGAACTGTCGGCAGATGCGCCGCCCGATGCTGCGCTATTCGACCCGCAAGCAGTAAGCACCAGGGTGAACACAGCAAGTGCTGTCACGAAGATCGTCGCAAGCTTCAGCGAGAATCTCTTCTTCATGCAAGAATCCTTTTCTCTGAGGTCTTCTCTGTCGGTGTTACGAACCCCTATTTCGTAACACATCGGAATCTTAGCACCGAAGGGGCGCGGGCGCGAGCAAGAAATCCCAAGAATGGCTCATTTCTGATAAACGGCGCTTACGGAAGGGCGATGCTGGCGATCTGCGTAAGAAAACGCGGGTTATAGGCAGAAAAGTGTGTCCGTTTCTGGCATCCAACCCCTGTTCGGAACCAGAATACCAACGTTTTAAATATCACGGCGGATTTTAACGGGTCGGCAGAAAAGTGTGTCCGATTCCGACTTGACTCCGCAGGTCGGAGCCGCCAAACCCGCCATTTAAAATGGTGGACAATGCCGCCATGAGAACCGTGAAGTGCCCTATTTGCGCGGCATGGAACTGCGTCAGGTGGCCGAGTTGTCGAAGTCCTGGTGCTTCCAAGAGGCTACGCTGGGCATCGCGGCGCTGAACGCGTGGTATTCGCGTCGCGAGCTGCTCGCCCCGTTGGGCTGCGAGTTCGCCGACCCCTCCGAGCACCACGGCGAGGATGAGCGCGGAGGCAACGGGCGGAAGGACGCGTTCTGCGCGTACAAGCCGCAAATCGCCGCAAAGGGCGACGCGAACGTTTGTATTGACAGTACAGACGTTCGCTTATATACTGCTTGCAATGAGCCAGTGCGAACGCTCGGCGGTCTGCCGTGCCCAAGCTGGCGAAGGGTCCCGCCTTCGCCCATACCACGTTCGCAAGATCCTCTTCGCCACGGGAAGGCGGCGTGCGCCGTCTGGGAAGGGGGACAGGTATGCCTGAGCTGAGCAGGTTTTACGGGATCGTTGTGAGAATGTATTTCGACGATGACCAGCAACACTCATTGCCTCATGTCCATGTGTACTATGGCAGCATGGACGCCTCGTATTCGTTGCAGGGAAAACGTCTTGGCGGTAAGATTCCGCCAAAGCAGGAGAAACTGCTTCTGGCCTGGATGGCCCTTCACGAGCAAGAATTGCACGAAAATTGGTACTTGGCCAATAGCACCGGCGAATGCTATCGCATTCCGCCTTTGAGATAGGGGATGCGCCATGAAATGGGTTTGCGGTTTAAAGATTCTATCTGTCGAACCTACCGAAAAGGGTACCCTTGTCATGAAGTGGTCCGATGGCACGACACGCGTATTCGATCCTATGCCGCGATTGCAGGGCGATTTCATGGGTAGGCTGAGGGACTCCGGGTATTTCAAGAAGGTTCGCATCACCGAATTCGGCGATGCGGTTGAATGGCCCGGTGGCCAGGATTTCGCGCCCGAGTCGCTTTATGAGAACTCGGTGCTGTTAAGCGCTGCCGAATAGAGGGTCTCCTTCGGAATGTGGTTCCGCTTCGCGGGGGCGTGCGCTTGTGCAATCGCGATACAATTTACCTTGGACACATGAGCGGTTGCTTGCTGCTATAGCAAGTCGAACGCATTAGATTCTGCATGCTTTGTAAAGGAACTGCCCTATGGCTGATATTCATACGTTCGAAGGCGAGGACATCGTCGAAACGCTGGCTGCGCAGGCCGAAGGCCACGAGCCTGGCGAACTGGGTGCGCTGGCTTACCATCTGTACGACACGAATCCGGAGCTTACCGAGGAGGAGGCGTTCGAGGCGTTCACCAACTGGGTTGCCGAACGCGGTATCGAGCTGTGGCCCCATCAAGAGGAAGCGCTCATGTCGCTCATGGTGGGCGATCACGTCATCTTGGGCACGCCCACGGGCAGCGGTAAAAGCCTGGTTGCGTTGGGCATGCACTTCATGGCCATGTGCTTCGGTGAGACCTCGTACTACACGGCACCCATCAAGGCGCTGGTCAGCGAGAAGTTCTTCAATCTGGTGGAGCTGCTCGGCCGCGACAACGTGGGCATGATCACGGGCGATGTCCATATCAACACCGAGGCGCCCGTCATCTGCTGCACCGAGGAGATTCTGGCGAACCAGGCGCTGCGCGAGGGGCCGGATGCGCTCGTCCACAGCGTCGCCATGGACGAGTTCCACTTCTTCAGCGATACCGACCGCGGCTGGGCATGGCAGGTGCCGTTGCTCACGCTGCCGAAAACGCAGTTCTTGCTCATGAGCGCCACGTTGGGCGACGTTACGCAGATCTCCGATCTGCTGCGCCGTCAAACCACGCGCGATGTCTCGAACGTCACCGATGCCCCGCGTCCGGTGCCGCTGTCGTACGAATACGCGCTCACCCCGCTTGAGGGAACGGTCGAGCTTGCGCTGCGCAAGGACGAGGGCCCGTTGTACGTCGTGCATTTCTCGCAGGATGCGGCGCTTACCAGCGCGCAGAACCTGGCAAGCTACGGCGTGGCAACCAAGGAGCAGCGCGAGGCTGTCAAGGAGGCCATGAAGGGTGCGCAGTTCTCCACGGCGTTCGGCAAAACGCTGAAGCGCCTGTTGGGCTGCGGCGTGGGTGTGCACCACGCTGGTATGCTGCCTCGTTACCGCCTGCTGGTGGAAAAGCTTGCGCAGCAGGGCCTGTTGCCCGTCATTTGCGGCACCGACACGCTGGGCGTCGGCATCAACGTGCCTATCCACACCGTTGTGCTCACGCAGCTCACTAAGTTCGACGGCCGCAAGATGCGTCGTCTGCGCAGCCGCGAGTTCCATCAAATCGCCGGTCGCGCGGGCCGCTCGGGCTTCGATACCGAGGGCGTGGTCATAGCCGAAGCCCCTGAGCATGAGATCGAGAACCACAAGGCCGAGGTGAAGGCCGCCGGCGATCCGAAGAAGCTCAAGAAAATCAAGAAGAAGCGCCCGCCCGAGAACTTCGTGAACTGGAACGAGGACACGTTCAACAAGCTCATCGAATCGGTTCC
>CAKUJT010000038.1 GCA_934661765.1 uncultured Senegalimassilia sp. | reverse complement strand
GCCGAGCTGGGCGCGCCGTTCGACCTGCTGGTGGCCGACCTCAGCTTCATCGGCCTGGCGGCGCTGGCGCCCACGTTTGCACGCTTCGCGCAGGCGGGCACCATCTTCATCGGCCTGATTAAGCCCCAGTTCGAAAGCCAGCACGACGAGACCGACCACGGCATCGTGCGTGACGAGGCCGTGCGCCTGCGTACGGTCGACGAGGTGCGCGCGGCCCTGGAAGCCGCCGGCTTCGAATGCACGGGCGTCACCGAAAGCCCCATCACCGGCCACGAAGGCAACGTGGAGTACCTGGTCCGCGCGGTTTTTCAGAGGTAGCAATCCGTCTACACGCGGTACACGGCGATGCCCGTGAAGTTGAATATGCGCTTGCCGTTGTCGTATAACGCCACATATGCGCGGCCGGTCGTCCCGTCGTTGTTCACGATGGGCGCGTAGTATTTGTGGCGATAGAGATGCGACGGATGCTTCATCTGACGTTCATCGATAAGCGGCAGCTGATAGGCAACGAAGGGCGCCCCCGTGTTGCGCGGCGCGGCAAGGTTGCCCTCGCCTTCGCCGAACAGGATGTCTGTGAGCGTCTTCTTCTTGTCGTAGTCAAGGTACATGTTGACCAGCTGGTCTTGCGTGAGCACGCAATGACCTGCGGAATCTCTCATGAGCTGCTTTTGCGTCAGGCCGCCGTCCTTGGTCGTGCGCACGTTCGCGGCGTTGGCGGCGATCTGCACCTGATGCCCCGGCACCTGGTAGTAGCGGATGTTGTCGGCCCGTTTCACCAGCTTTTGCGCGGTGGCCATCGCCGCAACCTCGTTGGCGACGCCCGTCGCGGCGCCGTCGGCATCGTCGTCCTCGGCAAGCAACGCCATCGCCGACTGGGGCAGGGTGGCGGTTCCGAACAGGCCCTTCCAAAATCCCAGCCATTCGGCAAGCTCGGTCTTCTTCTCGGGATCGTCTTTGATGACAAGGTAGTGCTCGTTGAGGCAGAACGTCGAGTAGTTGATGAGCGCCATGAAATTCGACAGCACCGAGCTTTGGAAGTTGGCGCGCATCTCGTATCCGTGGTGCTCCCATTTGTAGCTCAGCACCATGAGCTCGTCGAACGCGCCGAACAGGTTCTTGTTCGTGCCGGTGTAGCACTGCATGATCTCGTTGCCCAGGACGCCGGCCATGTCGTAAACGTATCTGCCGCACACCTGGTAGCGGGGGTTCGAGTACAGGTTCTCGGCGAACTCCTTGCGGCGGGCTTCCTTCTCGTCACCGTCGGGCAGCGCGTCGATGGATTCCGTCATGCTGCTGAGCTTTGAGAGGTCCCATCGCATCTCGGCGGAGAACTTGCTGAGGTAATTGTTCACCTGCAGGTAACAAGCCTGCTTGTCGAATTGGGCTATGACCTGAGCGATCTCGCGCTCGATGTCGTCGAGCTGCCCTTGGATCTCGGTAAGCTTCGAGATGATCTGCGCCGATTCGTCGTCGCCGCCGAACACCAGCTCGAGCAGCGACGAGCTTCCGTACTCGAAGGCGCGCCCCGCCGTCTGCTCGCCGATGAATTTCAGGCCGGCGATCAGCAGGTCGATGGCCTCGATCGCGATGTCGGCCTGGGGGACGGGGTCTTCCGCGGTCAGCGCGGCCACGTCTTGCTGGAAGTCCTCGGCCGGTTGATCGTCGGATGACATGTCGGGCTCGCTGTCGGTTTCCAGGGGTTCCCCGGGCGTGAAGGACAGCAGGTTCTCGTCGTTGTCGTCGTCGGCCGTATCCTCCGTGTCGATGATGGCGTCGCTTGCGGCCTCGTCCGCGTAGGCGGTTTGCGGGGCGAAGGGGTTGGCGAAGGCAGCGGTGGCGTCGACGGCGGCGGTTGCGGAAGTGGGGCCGCTCCCGGCGAGCGCCTTCGCCTGCTGGACGGTTGCGGCGCCGGCCAGGGCGGCGACGGCGTCCTCCCAGGCCGCATCGTCGTTCGCGGCCTCGAGCAGCGTGCCGTGGCGCTGCTCCGCGGCCTCTTCGTCGCCGGTGATGGTCACGCGTGCGCCGACCGCTCCTTCGCCGGACACCTGGGCCTCGAAGGGCGCGTCGACGTCGCCCACGGAGCTGTTCGCGTTGATGACCAGGTCGGCGCACGAATCGCCCAGCGTTGCCTGCCCGATGCGCGCGCCATCGTGCACGACGGCGTCGCTTTTGCCGACGACGATGAGGTGGTCGACCGACCCCTCGATATCGGCGGTTTTGATCGAACCGAGGCTCAAAACGCTGATGGCCGCGTCAGGTTGGATGGAAACGACGCCGTCGGAGTTCACGCCATCGACGTTGAGCATGCGCAGCGTTCCCGTCACGATGACTGGGGACCCAAGCGACGTCAGCGTCGTACAGCAGGGGTCGGGGTTTTCGCTGTCGCGATAGCAGAGCGCTATGGTGCCGTCGGCAAGGTTGGGGACCAGGGAAAGCGCCGCGCCTGAGAACGCGGTTCCCACGGTGTCGCCGTCGATGAAGAAACGCTGGTCCTCGACGTGAAGGGTGACCTGGTCGGACTCGCCTGAGGAAGCGTTGTCGCCGTTGTTGTCCGCGCTGCATCCGAGCGAGGCGACGCCCGTGAAACCGAGCGCGCACGAGCCGATGAGCACGGCGGACGTTTTGATCATGGTGCGGCGGGTGAGGCCGTTCCCGGCGGGTCGAGCGTCGAAACTTGTCATAGGGGCTCCTCCCCGAAGGTGAAAACGTTGCGCACATGATATGACACGCGCGATCGTTTTCGGAAGGGGGATGCCCGCCTTTTTCGGCGGCGGGCGGCGGCTCGGGCTAGCCGCGAAGATGGGCGGTGTTGCCTTTGCCCGTTCGTTCGCGTTCCCCGGTGTTGGGCAGCGGGCAGCGGTAGGCAGCGGCGGTTCGGGCGCCCCTCGTGTTTCCGGTTTCGAACGATGTTGTTTCCAGCTGGTTAAGCGCGGCGGTGGAAATAATCGCGTAACACGCGGCCTGCAAACTGAATGCAGGCCGCTCATGTTCTCAGGCGGCCTTATCATCCAGACGAAGGACCGCATATGAACGCTGAACTTACCGAACAAGCCGAGGCAGCCCGAGAAACGGGGGCGGCCGCTGGTTTCACCGGCGCGCAATGCGCGAACGAAACGGCCGGTTGCAGGCATGCCGCTCCGGCAGCCGCGGCGCGCACGCCCGGCCTGTACCGATCCAGCTACGAACACGATGCGTGCGGCATCGGCGCCCTGGCCCACCTGAAGGGGCAGCGCAGCCATGCCATGCTCGACGACGCGCTTTCCGTGCTCGTGAACCTTGAACACCGCGGCGGCACCGGCCTGGAGCGCAATACCGGCGACGGCGCCGGCGTGCTGTTCCAGATTCCGCATCGCTTCTTCCGCAAGGAGGCGCAGAAGGAAGGCCAGCTGCTGCCCGACGAGGGCGACTACGGCGTGGCCATGCTCTTCTTCCCGCACGACGACCCCACGGGCGTGCGCGACGCGAAGCGCACGTTCGAGGAGGGCTGCGCGAAGTGCGGCATCCCGCTGATGTTCTGGCGCGAGGTGCCCGTCGACCCGCATGACCTCGGCTCCACCGCGCAGGCGTGCATGCCCACCATCCTGCAGGCGTTTCTGCGCCGCCCCGCCGACGTTGATGCAGGTCAGGCGTTCGAGCGCAAGCTGTACGTGTGCCGCCGCACCATCGAGCGCGCCGCCGACGCCAACCCGGCGCTTGCGGGCAAGATCTTCTACGTGTGCTCGATGTCGTCGCGCACCATCGTGTACAAAGGCATGTTGGTGGCAACGCAGATGCGCCGCTTCTTCACCGACCTTAACGACGCGGCGGTGGAGACCAGCCTGGCGCTCGTGCATTCGCGCTATTCCACGAACACCACGCCCAGCTGGGAGCGCGCGCATCCGAACCGCTACATCATCCATAACGGCGAGATCAACACGCTGCGCGGCAACATCAGCTGGACGCGGGCCCGCGAGCCGAAGCTGTATAGCCCGGCGCTGGGCGATGACCTGCGACAAGTGCTGCCCATCATCAATCGCGAGGGCTCGGACTCGGCAATCCTGGACAACGTGCTGGAATTCCTTACCATGAACGGCCGCCCGCTCGACCGCGCCGTCACCATGATGATCCCCGAGCCGTGGGACCACAACGACCGCATCTCCGACAAGCGCCGCGCCTACGACGCATACCAGTCCATGCTCATGGAGCCGTGGGACGGCCCGGCGGCCATCGCGTTCACCGACGGCCGCATGCTCGGCGCCGCGCTCGACCGCAACGGCCTGCGTCCGGCGCGCTACTACGTCACCCGCGACGACTGGCTGATTCTATCGTCGGAGGTGGGCACCATCGACGTCGACCCGGCCAACGTACTGCAGGCCGGCTGCCTGGGCCCCGGCGAGATGCTGGAGGTGGACCCGGGTCAGGGCCGCGTCATCTGGAACGACGAGATCCGCAACCGCTACGCCAACGAGAAGCCGTACCGTGATTGGCTGAACGAGGAAACGCTGGCGGTCGACGACCTGGAGGCCCCGGCACCCGGCAAGCTCCCCGCAGAGTGCGACGCGAACGTGGGCTTCACCCGCCGTTTGGCGAAGCTGGGCTACCACTACGACGACGTGCAGGAGCTGGTGCGCCCCATGGCCGAGCAGGGCAAGGTGCCGCTGGCATCCATGGGAACCGACGCCCCGCTAGCGTGCCTGTCGAAGCGCCAGCGCAGCTTCTTCGACTACTTCAACCAGCTGTTCGCCCAGGTCACGAACCCGCCGATCGATGCGCTGCGCGAAAGCTTCGTCACCAGCAGCGTGCTGTACGTGGGCAACCACGGCAACATGCTCGAGGATTGCCGCGACACGTGTCGCCTGGTGCGCCTGGAAAGCCCCATGCTCACGCATGACGAGTTCGACCGTCTGTGCGCCATCGATCGCGTCGGCTTCAAGACGCAGCGCTTCGTGTGCGCCTACGACCGCGATGCCGCTGAGGGCGCTCTCGCGGCGGCGCTCGATGAGCTGTGCGTCGATGTCGAGCAGGCGGTGCGCGATGGCGTGAACCTGGTCGTGCTGACCGACCGCACGGCGGAAGGCGAAGTGCCTATTCCCAGCCTGCTGTCGCTGGCGGCCGTGCACAACCACCTGATCGCCGTGGGCCTGCGCACCGACGCCGACCTGATCGTCGAGACCGGCGACGCGATGCGTGCGCACGATTTCGCCTGCTTGGTGGGCTATTCCGCATCGGGCATCTACCCGTATGCGGCGCACGAGTGCATCCGTGACCTGTGCGAGCGCGGCGAGATCTCCATCCCCGGCGATGAGGCCGTGGCCAACTACGACCGCGCCGTTGTGGCCGGCATCACCTCCATCATGTCGAAGATGGGCATCTCCACGATGCAGGGCTACCACAGCGCGCAGATCTTCGAGATCTTGGGCCTGGACGATTCCCTGGTGGAGAAGTACTTCACGCATACCTCCACCCGCATCGGCGGCCTGGACGCCGCCGGCGTGCAGCGCGAGCTCAACGAGCGCTATGACAGCGCTCTGGCCCTAGAGAAGAGTCCCTCGCCCGAGCAGCTGCCCACGCTCGGCGTCACCGCATGGCGCCCGCTTGGCGGTGAAGAGCACCTGATCAACCCGCAAACCATCTACCTGCTGCAACGCGCTTGCCGCGAAGGCGACTACGACCTGTTCCGCGAGTACAGCGCCGCGTGCCACGTGCCCGGGCGTGCGGTCACGCTGCGCGACCTTATGGACTTTGTGCCCACGCGCCAGCCGGTGCCGCTGGACGAGGTCGAACCCGCGAGCGAGATCGTCAAGCGCTTCAACACCGGCGCCATGAGCTATGGCTCCATCTCTAAGGAAGCGCACGAGTGCCTGGCAATCGCCATGAACCGCCTGGGCGGTCGCAGCAACACCGGCGAGGGCGGCGAGGACCCGGCGCGCGAGACGCCGCTGGCCAACGGCGACAGCAAATGCAGCGCCATCAAGCAGGTGGCGTCGGGCCGCTTCGGCGTGACCAGCCGTTACCTGTCGAGCGCCATCGAGATCCAAATCAAGATGGCCCAGGGCGCGAAGCCCGGCGAAGGCGGTCACCTGCCCGGCAAGAAGGTGTACCCGTGGATTGCCGAAGTTCGCCGTTCCACGCCGGGCGTTGGCCTGATTTCCCCGCCGCCGCACCACGACATCTACTCCATCGAGGACCTGGCCGAGCTCATCTTCGACCTGAAGAACGCCAACCCCGATGCGCGCGTGTCCGTGAAGCTGTGCGCGCTGGCAGGCGTGGGCACCATCGCCACCGGCGTGGCGAAGGGCGGCGCGGACAAGATCACCATCGCCGGCCACAACGGCGGCACGGGCGCTGCCCCGCGCGACTCCATCTACCATGCGGGCATCCCGTTCGAGATCGGCCTCGCAGAAACCCAGCAGACGCTTCTGCGCAACGGCCTGCGCAGCCGTGTGGTGGTGGAGACCGATGGCAAGCTCATGTGCGGCCGCGACGTGGCCATGGCGGCCCTGCTCGGCGCCGAGGAGTTCGGCTTCGCCACCATGCCCCTGGTGGCCATGGGCTGCATGATGCAGCGCGATTGCCAGCAGGACACCTGCCCGGTGGGCATCGCCACGCAGAACTGCAAGCTGCGCGGTTGCTTCGCCGGCAAGCCCGAGTACGTGGTGAACTTCATGATGTTCGTGGCCGAGGAGCTGCGCGAGATCATGGCCGAGCTGGGCTTCCGCACCGTCGACGAGATGGTCGGCCACCCCGAGTGCCTGCGCCAGGTGGAGGTGCCCGGCAACTGGAAGGCCAACGAGATGGACCTGTCCGACATGCTGGCGCCCGCGACCTGCGAGTTCGGCCGCGCCATCCCCGGCGCGGACGGTCGCCACTTCCTGCCGTCCATGGCGGCGGATTGCCAGCTTGATAAGTCGCTCGACGCCACGTTGTTCATCCCGTACACGGCCAGCGCGCGCGAGCATCTGGAACCCATTCGCTTCCGCGCCGACATCGACAACGTGAACCGCTGCGTGGGCACCATGCTGGGTAGCCAGGTGACGCGCCAGCATCCCGAGGGCCTGCCCGAGGGGTCGATCACCGTGGACTGCGACGGTTCCGGCGGCCAGAGCTTCGGCGCGTTTCTGCCCTGCGGCGTGACGCTCAACATCACCGGCGACGCCAACGACTACTTCGGCAAGGGCCTGTCCGGCGGCATCCTGACGGTGCGCCCGCCCGAGACGGCCACGTACAAGTTCGACGAGAACGTGGTCATCGGCAACGTGGCGTTCTACGGCGCCACCAGCGGCAAGGGCTTCGTCAACGGCCTGTCCGGCCAGCGTTTCGCCGTGCGCAACTCCGGCGCCACCGTGGTGGTGGAGGGCGTGGGCAACCACGGCTGCGAGTATATGACCGGCGGCGTGGCGCTCATCTTGGGCGAGGTCGGGCCGAACTTCGCGGCCGGCATGTCCGGCGGCGTGGCGTACGTCTACGACAAGTTCGGCACGCTGGCCGCCAACTGCAACCAGGATATGGTGCGCTTGTGCGAGCCTTCCGCCGACGAGATCGAGCTAATCCGCAGCCTGATCGAGGAGCACGCCGAGCGCACGCAAAGCCCGCGCGGCATCAAGCTGTTGTACCAGTTCAACACGCTGAAGCGTCACTTCGTGAAGGTCATCCCGCGCGATTACGAGCGCGTGATGAACGTGGTGGCCGAGGCCGAGGCGGCAGGCAAATCGCGCACCGATGCGCTGCAGATCGCATTCGATGCCATGACGGAAGGGAAGTAGGCGATGGGAAAGCCCGGAGCATTTTTGGAACACGGCCGCTGCGCCCACAGCCTGCGTCCCGTGCAAGAGCGAACCCGCGATTTCGACGAGCTGTATGAGCCGGTGCCTGAGGAGCGGACGCGTGAGCAGGCGAGCCGCTGCATGGCATGCGGCGTGGCGTTTTGCCAGGTGGGAGCACCGTTTGGGAAGGCAAGGCCTTCCGGCTGCCCGCTGCACAACCTGATTCCCGAGTGGAACGACCTGGTGTGGCGCGGCCAGTGGGAGCAGGCTGCCGAGCGCTTGGCGCTGACCAGCCCCATGCCCGAGTTCACCAGCCGCGTGTGCCCGGCTTTGTGCGAGGCCGCGTGCAACCTCGCCCGCAACGACGAGGCCGAGACCATCCACGACAACGAGCGCGCCATCTCCGATTGGCAGTGGGCGCACGGCGGGCCGCGTCGCTTCGAGCCGGCGGGCCCGGACGCGCCGAGCGTCGCCGTGGTCGGTTCGGGCCCGGCGGGCCTGGTGGCTGCGTGGGATCTGGCGCGCCGCGGGGCGCGCGTGTGCGTGGTCGAGCGCCACGACCGTGCCGGCGGCCTGCTCATGTACGGCATCCCGAACATGAAGCTGGACAAGTCGGTGGTCAAGCGTCGTGTGGATTTGATGGCCGAGCTGGGCATCGAGTTCCGCTTGGGCGTCGATGCGGCCGATGCCGACGTGGCTGCGGGTTTGGCTGCGGAGTTCGACGCCGTGGTGGTTGCCGCGGGCGCCTGCAAGGCGCGCGGCGTGGGAGCGGAAGGCTTCGACGCCGGCGTTGCCGCGGGGGACGTGGTGTACGCGGTGGATTACCTGACCGAGCAGACGCGCGCGTTGCTCGAGGGCCGCAAGCCCGCCATCAGCGCCGAGGGCAAGGACGTGGTGGTCATCGGCGGCGGTGACACAGGCAACGACTGCATGGGCACCGCGGTGCGCCAGGGCGCGCGCACGGTTCGCCAGCTGGAATATGGCCCGCGTGCGCCGAAGGAGCGCGCGGCGTCGAACCTGTGGCCCGAATGGCCCAACGTGGCCAAGACCGACTACGGTCAGGAGGAAGCTATCGCGCTGCAGGGCGATGACCTGCGCGAATGGTGTGCGGACACGCAAAAGGTGCTGCTTGACGGCGCCGGGCATGTGCGCGGGTTGCAGGTTCGCTCGTTCGATTGGTCGGCCGGCAAGCCCGAGCCCGTGGAAGGCTCCGAGCGCGAGGTCGATGCGCAGCTGGTGCTGGTTGCCTGCGGCTTCGCTGGTCCGGAGGGCGGCGTGTTCGACGCGTTCGGCGTGCCGCTGGCAACGCAGGGCCGCCCGCTTCCGGTAATGGCGGCCGGCGATTCGCATCGCGCTATGCGCGCCGCCGCTGGCAAGGACGACGCCGCCGTGTACGTTGCCGGCGATGCCCGCACGGGCAGCAGCCTGGTGGTCAACGCCATGGCCGACGCCCTCAAGTGCGCTGTCGAAGTCGCTAGCGACCTGGGGTTGTAAGGGGCTGACGGGAGCGCGTAAGCCTGCCGGGCTTTTGGACGCGAAGCGGTTGCCGGCTGACGATACGTTGAGGGAGCGCGCCGTCGAGCAGATTCGCTTTCGAGCGAAGCCCGTTTTGGAAGGCCCTTCGTTCTCGCTGAGGACGAAGGGCCTTCTCCGTTCGATGCCTAAGCTGTGGCGAAGTTAGCCGAATATCTGATGCATTATTGCTCTTCCTTGATTCGTGCAATGCATATTCAGCTACTGCTAATCACAATCGAATCGGAGTCGCATGTCACATCGTCAAGCCATCTCACGCATCCTCTTCATCTGTCATGGCAACATCTGCAGGTCGACCATGTAATGGTGTATAAGTGCAGGTCAGAAAGGAATAGTTAGATTTCATAGGTGGTTCGTTGCGACGATTTTGCAACAAACGATTCGAGTCCAAACACGACAACGCGATAACGAATCGCCTCAAGGTGATTTGGGTCGTACAACGCATCCCGATGTTTGAAGCGCGGGAGCTAATCGTGGCGATTTTGACGCAAAGGATGGAGAGACTGCCTTGCCGATGCTACAATGACGGCACTAGCGAAGCCCGCTATGGTTTAAGTCACTCGGGCGACGCGGATTGGTTGAGGGGTCGTAGTTCCAGCTACGGCCCTTCTTTGTTTCCTACCTTGTCACCTGCTTGCTGCTGTTTTACTTCCTATCGTCGAAATATCGCCACACCTCGAAGAGGAATGCCCCGATTGTGGCCAGGGCTGCAACGAGATAAATAGTCTGCTCGAACATAGGCTTCGCCTCCTTACGAAAGCGCCGCCCGCTACAGGCTTGCTAGTACCGTGGGTGGGATTATATCGGCTAGTCACGAAGAGCGCTATGCAGGGCAGTCTACGATCCGGGCGAAGAAGGCAAGGAGGCTTGCTTCTCGAAGCAAAAGCGCGCATCGATCCAGAAAGCGAATTGCGATGAATATGCGGCTGAAACTATGTATGCATTGATTCAGACGTGCGATCCTTCGCTGACCAAGGACGAAGCCCACGCTATCGGGAGCGAAGTCATCACCAACTACGAGTCGCTCGGTTCGGGCAAGGGAATGGGCCAAGCCTCAAAGAACGGAATTGCCTATTCGCTAGCAAGCTCAAGCGGCCGGATCGTGAGCGCAAAAGTAGGGTAAACGGGAAGAAGCTGGCTGGCGTTGTGGCTGTTGGCTTTGCTTCGAGGAGCATCGGAGACCGTTTTTCGAAGGTGTTCGTCCTGTAGTTCGATGTGTCTTTCGCGGTGTTTCCCATTATGGTAGTTTGGCGTAGGGCGTTGGCCCCCCTTTGTAGGTTATCGGCCTTTTGTCGTGTCCAGCAGTTGAGTTTCTTTTCGAGTGAGCCTTTGAGCTGGCAAGATGCGAATATGATTTGGGCATGCGGTCGGTATCGCTCGGTGGTTGCGTAAACGCGGAATTGAGGGAATGTTGGACAAGGAAGAGAAGGAACAGGTCGAGACCCAGCTTGCGAATGATGCGGTGGATGGGGAAGCGGCATCTTCGCAGCCTTCGAAGGCCGGCGGAATTCGGCAGTGGTGCGCCGATAACAAGAAGCCGTTTGCGGCGATAATCATGTTTTCGGTTTTGCTCGTGGCTTCTATCGCGGCAGGGTGCATCGTCTATACCGCTGAGCATAATGCGCTTGCCTCCGTGAATGAAGAGTGCGCTGGACTGCAAGTCGACCTTGACGAGGCCAATGCGAGGATCGCTTCTTTGCAGAAATCAAACAAGGAATTGGAAGGCAAGCTGTCTTCGGCGGAGAAGGAGCGCGATTCATTTAAGGCTGAGGTTGGCGGATATCAAGATCAGCAGGCGACTATTGCTGACGAGAAAGCAAAGCTCGAGGATTTGCATGCTCAGCTCGATGCGCTTCAAGCGGAGCGAGATTCCTTGCAAGAGCAAATTGATGCCAAGAAGCTTGCTGAGGAAAAAGCTGCGCAAGAGAAAGAGCAACGCAGAATCGAGAAGGAGAGCAAAAGCGCCGGGAATTCGCAAATCGTTTATTGGGTGTCCGGGGGCAAGGTCTACCACACCACTCCGGATTGTCCGACGCTGAAGCGTTCGTCGGGAATCCATAGCGGGTCGATTTCCGCAAGCGGGAAAAGTCGGTGCTGTAAAGTTTGCGGTTAAGAGTTCTCGTGGCGTCCGCTTAATCGATGCGTAGGGCGGCGCTCTGGTTGGGCCGCCCTATGGTAAAGCGCGCATGACACAACATTTCAGATACGCTTGCTGAAAGGGTTTGCCCCCGCTTCCCCGTTCGGTGCCTAAGCTGTGGCGAAGTTAGCCGAATATCGGATGCATTATTGCGCTTCCTTGATTCGTGCAATAGCATATTCAGCTACTGCTAATCACAATCGAATCGGAGTCGCATGTCACGTCGTCAAGCCATCTCACGCATCCTTTTCATCTGCCACGGCAACATCTGCAGGTAAAGGGAAAAGCGCCAGGTCAGAAGGCGAAAACAAGCTACTAGATTACCAATTTACTACTGATTTACATTTTTTCGGAGTCCAAACACGACAATATAGCTGTTCGCGGTGGCAGTCCTGCTTTTCGCATTTGAACTGCCACCGTTTGAGATAAGGGCTTTGGATTTTGATACCGCGTTTACTACGCGACAAGATGCGTTCGATGCATCAGAACTCCGATTATTCGATTTGACCCCAGTTGAAAAGAATCCCCATGCTATAGTGGCATCACCACAACTGCACCTTACTTTGTAAGGGGCGCACAATCGCATAAGCGTAATCACTGACCAGGAAGGCATCTGCCTGTTCTTGGGTGATTCGCTTATGCGCGCCTTTGCAGTTGTGGTGACTGTGGCGGATGCCTTCCTCATCACGACACTTCACGAAGACCTCCCCGCAGTATCGTGTCGGCTCATTGAGCGCGGAGGTGTCATCATGGCAAGCAAAGCTCCAAAATGTTGTCCTTCATGCGGGGAAATGCAAGGTTGGAAAGCCGTAGATCAATCAAATAAAGGGTTCTCGGTTGGGAAAGCCGCAGCTGGTGCGGTTCTTCTCGGCCCGGTTGGGTTAGTCGGTGGTGCTTTGGGCAAGAAAACGGTTACGTATTATTGCCAAAAATGCGGTTTTCGCAACGACTATAAGCCGAACTAGGGGGCTGTGATGAAAGAAAAAGTGATTGCGATTGCTTTTACGTTGGTGATCCTTTTTGGCCTGGGTGGCTGCATTAGCGCTTGTTCAGGTGGTAGCAGCAGCTCAAGTAGTTCAAGTTCAGGTGGTAGCAGCAGTTCTTCGTTGAGTAAGGACGAACAAGGCAGAAGAGCCGCAGAGAACGAGGCTAGCCACTATCACTACGACAAGTCTGGTCACTTATACGATGACCGCAAAAAATAGGGGACGACCTGGTATAGAGCTGCTTGTATGACGCATGCTTTAGCTAATTGCTTAACGGCTGAATGATATTGAGCATCATGGATGCGTGTTTCAAGAGACGTCCCGGCGCTTGTCGGCGGCTCATCGCGTCTGCTTGAATTTGTTGCACAACAAAATGGCAAAAACCAATGATAGCGTCAATAAGCAGTGGGCGGTTCAGCTGGGAGTTGCTTGTGGTGCTGCGCGTCTCTGTTTGGGGAAAGGTGAGGACGATCAATGAAGAAATCAATTGTGTCAGCAATTGCGTGCGTGGTGCTTGTTGTTTCCCTCGTTGGCTGTGCTGGTAGTGCGGTCAAAGAGGTAAGTAGCGCAATCAATGCCATCGGGGAAGTTTCTCTTCAATCAGGGGAAGCGATTGAGTCTGCTCAGGCGAAGTACGATGCCTTGACTGACGAGGAAAAAACGAAGGTGGAGAATTACGACAAGCTGCAAAGTGCGGAAAAGGAATTTACGCAGCAGCTTTACTCTGCAACAAAGAAAGAAATTGAGACTGCTGACAAATTAGCGGGTAATTATTACACCCAGTACTACGATGCGAAGGGCTTTGATGCTGCTAGGGAAAGCGCTGAGGCTGTGCTGAATTCTTCGGACGAGGAACGCTATTCCGAGGCTTACTCGAACTTAAAGGCAGAGAATGAAAGCCTCCAGTCGTATATTGACGGGGAAACGGCAAAGTCCTATAGCGTAACGACCGATTTGGACGATGAATACCCCTTTATGGTCGATGAGGAGCATCTCCCGTCCCAATGGCTTTTCTCGCCTATTGTTATGCAGACATCGTCTCATCCCGCAAATGTTGTCAGCATGAAGAAAGCGACTGACTTGCCGACTTATATACATTTGTACATCAATGGGTCTTCTCGAGACTATACCTATGCGTTAAGCCAGGTTCCAACTAAAGAGATTAACGTGCAAGATAAAAATGGCGAGATCAAGACCGCGCTTGTGAACACTGAGGTCAGCTTCACTGCCGTAATCAGGCAGGCTGCTGATCGCGAAATGGAGCTTAACGAGAGGCCGGGTTATTACTTTGTTGACAAGAATGGCTATATCGTTTTGGCCTTGCCGAATTACGATGGTGAAGACCACTATGTTTTGTATACGTCTCGCGGCTAGAAGACCGCGACTTGACTGCGAAGCAAAACACTGTCGATGTGTCCATGCAGCATCTGCGGGTGAATGGTAAAAATGCCAGGTCATAAGCTAAAAGAAAGCTGATAAAGAAGCTATTTACTACTGATTTACGCATTTTGAGTCAAACTCAACATATCGTTTTTGCAACAGCGGCGTTGAATTGGCTGGGTTAGCCCCGCTTGGAATTATTGCTAGTCATCTTGGCACGAGCTTTTCCGCGAGGGAAACAACCAGTGTTGCTGAGCTTCGGTTCTGAATAGGACTGTTCTAGGGGAAGAAAGGGACAGCAGTGAGGAAGATACTTGCATTAGCAGTCATGTGTACGGTGCTTATTGCCTCTCTTACCGGCTGTGTTGGTAGTCCGGTCAATGAGGTGAGCGATGCGATCAATGCTATTGGGGAAGTCTCTCTTCAATCGGGGGAAGCTATTGAAGCCGCTCAGGCTAAGTATGATGCCTTGACTGATGACGAGAAGGGTAAGGTAGAAAATTATAGCAAGTTGCAGAATGCGACCTCAGAATACCAAGAGCTTCTCGTTGAGAAAGATTGCTTTAACCTAATTGAGTCGAGCTACCTGGAGGCGCAGAAAGTCGAACCGAATCGTTCATCAGCTTCTGAGATGGGGATTAGCATATCAAAAGGGGTATCAGATGAATTGTCGAAAATCGCTTCGTTTGACGATTCGGTTATCACAAACAAGGACTTCAGGGAATTATTCAGCAGATATAAAAACTCATTGCAATCTCAGATAGATGGTCTTTCCGATTTTCCAAATAACCCTTCTGCTTACAATGAAGCGTATCTTGATCAGGGGAAGGTTGTTCAAAACGATTGTCTGGCAACGTTCGAGTCCAGTTATGGTTTAGCTCTGAGTGCTGATTACAGGTCGAGTAAGCTTAACAAGATGGGCGTTATCGGTACGCCGTATTCCATTGATACCGAAAAGGGAAAAGTTGTAATGACCGTTGAAGGGTTTTCTGTTACTAGCAAAGATACCGAGACGGTTCGCCAAGTTGGAATGGCAAATGATTCCCAAGAATGCGGTTTCCTTCTTTGCGTCATCAACAACGCTTCGCATCCTGTCTCGGATGAGTATTCGGGCCGTCTCCGATTTGACGAGCTTGGTCATGTTGCCGCTTTAGACGGAGTCCAATTGACAACGGTTGATGGCTCGCTTCGCTATCCTGGCTATGAATGCGGCGGTGCGGGTGTTATGGGCATTTATAGCGGATCCGAAGTTAAAGTTGGCGAAACAAAACGAATCTCAATCCCCTACGTTGTTGATTCTGCCGCTAAGGAGGTTCTTGTCAGTTTGAAATCGGGTGAGTTTTTTATTATCCCGGTTGTTCGGTAGGGGCTAAGTGCATCCATGCAGGGAGAAACGAAGTACGTGGAAGTGGATGATGTTTGGAACGGGGATGGGGATATTCAAAGTGGCCCAAAGGTCAATATCCTCTATGCTTCGTAAGATTGGACTAGGGGCGGTGCAGGGGTAGTTTGCTGTGCTGAGCTAAACCGCATCTTGCCGTGTTGGAGATATCGAACCTGCTTCAGAGTTTAAATGACCCCCCGAATTGCGCAATGTTTATCGATTCGGGGGTCTTTTGCTGGTATCTCATGGGGTTCGACCGTCATTCTGTCAAGGATGCCTCCATGGGCTTAGTGTGCTTTCAAGGTGTTCTGCTGTTTGCCCAGTTCATCGAGGAATAATTGCGTTCAGACCGTTTAGCATGCATAGATGCGTCTTGTGTATCGGCAGCTTTTATCCTGAGTGTTTATATACACATCTACCTTCTTATTGTTCTTGTATAAATATATAAGCGGTCTAAACGTTCTAAACCCACTTTACCTGGGAAAACTGCAGAACAGATGCATCATGCAGGCGTTTTTCGCCATGCTATTGCGTTCTACGCGCGTACATGCGCGAACCATTCGAGCTGATAGTTTGCAGCCCCTCATGTGCGCATAGCTTTCTTGAGAAGCTGCTTATCGGCATCGAATCGCAGCAGTTCTTAGCGCACCAGCTTACGTACGACTCGTATACGCCCTTGTTTGTTTTGCCTTCAAATTTGCCAAAAGATGGCTTTACATCCGAGATGAAGGCTCGAACAGGGTCATTGTCCCTAACGATATTGAATCTCATGGTGTCTGACTGCTTGTTAGGGGTCAAGCCAAGGCTTTTACGACATCTGCGCAGGGCGTTTATGCCTTGCACGATAGCGTATTCGATACATTCTTCTTCGCACAGTTTCTGCTTGAGGTGCGGATCGTACCCCTTGTCGTTCGGCGTGAATCTCGCAGAAAGCGGAATCGGATGCGTACGTCTCTCGAAGCCATATGACCCGTCTGCGAAGCGTGGTAGCTCGTTGCAGGAGTATATGAGCGTAGCGCACGGGGCGAACTCAAAAGTCGCGCCACCCTTGTATTGGTCGCTTACAGCTTCGCCTGTAACGAACTTCTTCAGCACTGAGCATGCTTGGTTGCCAACGTAATCATTCGAAACATCGTCCCCGATGAGAGCGAGTTTTCCGATGGCTGGCACAAGCTGAAACTTCTCGCCTAGCGCATGGATTGGCAAAGAGAAATAATTTTCGATGCCAAGCAGACACTTCAGCATCTCGAGAACGGTGCTTTTTCCATTTGCTCCCGAGCCTTGAAGAAGAATCATTCGGGAAACCTCGTGGCCTCTATACATAGCCAGTCCGAACATCTCCCAAAGGTTGGCGAGAACGGCCTCATCGTTTTGGGAGATTCTGACGAATGCCTCATCTACTAGCTGTGAATGAGCACCTGGATTCCAATTGTGCGGAATCTCGTTCAGGAGCATCAGCTCTCCGCTGTTCGCAACTAGCTCAAGCGTATCGATGTTGAGAATGCCGTTTTTGAAGCGGATGTATTTCTCATCGGCCTGCTTCTTTTGCGGAGCTATTAAGGTTAGATATCTCATCACCTCGTTTCTCGTGTAGGTGCTGGCATCTTTTTGAATCCCGATTATCGTTCTAAAAATGTTGTCCTGCCCTAGCGCGTATCTTCCATCAATCTTGATTGCTGGAATGCCCTCAACGAAGCAAACGCCATAGTCGTTAATGAGGATGTCAGCTATTTCGTCATGACGAAGTTTGACCTGCTTTATTTGGTCGGCTTCCTTTACGCTATCAAGGAAGCTGTCGATGCTCGCGTTAGCGTTTACTTCGGTGTATAGAAGCGATTGGGTGCTTCCTTTTCGTTCGGCTCCAGCCAGTCGGGTTAAGCGGGATGGGTTTTTGTTTGCCTGGTCGCAGGCGCTGCCGTACTTCTGCTCTAGGCAGCTGTACAGCATGGACACGCGTTTTTTGTATTCTGCGGCGTTTTTTGCATCGATCTTAACGATTGTATGAATCGATTTATTTCCTGAGTCGGTCATCGTCTGGATAGGAAGCCCCGAGTCGAGCATGCGGTTAATCTGCTTATCCTTTGAAATGTCATCGTATTCGACAAGAGCGTTACGGAACGCTTTCACGTCCTTGTTCTTACGCCCACCAAAGCTCATCGGGTTAACGTGAAATAAGATACCTGCTTCCTTGTTGTAGTCTGGAAATACCTCGTCCAGTGATGAGGCGTTATGAAGGTCGCGGATGACAGAGCACGCGGGTTTTGTTTCGGGCTTTCCCGTTGGCGCCCATTTCCCATCGTCCTTTTTGGTGAACTTCGTGACGAACACAATGAAGTCGTCAGATGCGAACAGCGACTCAAGTTGCTGCGCAGCTTGCTCGGGCGCGGGTAGATTTTCCTCCACTTTCACTGGTTTTTCCTTTTGCTTGCGACCGGTTCCCATGGGCTTGCCTGACCTCATGCTAAGGACGCTTCGGGTGATTTGAGAAACCTCGTTGTCGCTCATAGGCGGTTTGCAGCGTTCTGCGTTCGCCTTCTTGAGGAGTGCGGCAATCTCATCTTTGCTTTTGCTGTTTAGCTTCAGGTTAATTCCATATTTGAAGATGGTGTTGTTACGCTCGCCTTCCATGATGATTTCGGGTAGTTCAAACTGGGTTCTTTGATTATTAGCCATGCTTGTCATTCCTTTCGTACATGTTTACTTTTCTAGCGATTCGCATCAGGGTTTCTGCCATATTTGCTATTCGAGAAATCAATTTGATCCCATCCTGTTGGCTGTCTTTTTCAGAGGAAGATTCCGCTTCGTTTGATTCTTTTCGGGTATTGAATAGCGATTAGATCGATGAAATTGTTGTCCACCTCCTTGCTCGTTTATTCATCGTGATTACATGTTATATTTCGCAATTAACAGTAAACGGGTACATTATCGGGACAAATAATTAATTTGAGAGGAGAGGCGTTGTCGATTCGATTTTTCGCAGCTGAGCCAGGGGAGCGATATGACTTGGACGCAATAAGAAACGCGCCGAAGGATTATTCCTTAGAAGAAGTTATTCGTCAGATGGGATATTCCGATGTCGAGCGATTGATCAATGCCGCTACGAATCGGGAATTCCTTGAGATCGCTGAGCAATATGCCTTCTTTGTCGGGCTGGAGGCTCCAGAGCTTGAGTGCGACATTGAGGCGGATGCAGAGCAAGAAGCGACAGAGTTTTATGAAAGGAGGTTTTATAACTCGCTTGGTTATATAGATTTGAGAACGCATATGCAATTCGCTATTGCGCTAAACGAGCTTCTTAAAAAGGAGGTCATCGAAGTTGATGATTTGCGCGAGGTGGAGATATTTGCTGCCGAGCCTGCGGCAGGCCATAGGGAAATGCTGAAAGAGATGGGGAGGTTGACCAACGTGGCGCGAAGCGTTGCAGGGATGGCTGACCCTCTGGCTGTAGATTGCGAGAGAAATCGTGCTGCATTCACCAAGACGCGCTATAGATGCATCCTCGGCTCGTGCTACGCGGACAGTCCATATGCCAAGCATCTTAAGCAGGGGATGCTTCATGCGTCAAAACAGGACGGCTTAGCTTTCGGTCTTGCTGAAGTTGGGAAGGGGTTCATGTTCGATATAGTTAACGACCATTTTTCGGATTCGCCTTCCGGATATAGGGAGGCGGTTTCTAAGGCGTTTGAGACGCTGTTCAGAATCAATCTGTGGGACATGGTTCTAACGATGAAGGATGGTCGCCTTACGCTGGCCCCGCGCTCCGTTTATTCGGCGTTCTGGTATCAGCTCGCAAGAGGGATTGAAGGAGGAAGAGCAATGAAATGCGAGGCATGCGGGAAGCCGTTGATAGCTTTTGACGAGAGGGGGATGAAGCGAAAATATTGTTCAGAGGCGTGTAAGAAATGGGCGCATCGGCATCCTGGAGAAAAACGCCCAATGAGACGATAGTGCTATATGAAGTCTAAAAAACAAATGATATTTTGACTTTCTTTTACTTCGATATTTCCCCTGGTGACGAAGTCTAATAAAATAGTCTAAAAAGAAAGGGGAGAAAATGAAGTACGGGTATGGGCGAATCAGTACCGATAAGGAAGCTCAGAAGTTCGATCGCCAGGAAGACCAGCTGAAGGATGCTGGGTGCGAGCGCATCTACCTTGAGCGCGTGAGCGGCACATCGAAAAGCAAGCCTGAATTGGAGAAGTTGATAAAGGAGCTTAAAAGCGGTGACGAGCTTGTTTGCGTCTCAATTGACCGGTTGGGTCGCTCGACTCAGCAAGTTCTCTCCCTTGTGAACACGCTTGAAGAGATGGGCGTTGGGCTGACGAGTTTGAAAGAAGGGTTTCAAGCCAACACTCCCCAGGGGAAATTCTTTCTTACCATTGTTGCTGCTTTCTCTGAGCTTGAGGTTGAGATGTGCCGCAGTCGTGTGAAGGACGGGCTTGAAGCAGCTAGGAGAAGGGGAAAGAAGCTCGGCAGACCGCGCAAGGATATGGATACGGCAATAAAGATGTGGCAATCGAAGGACTACTCGATCGGCGAGATATGCTCTGCCGTTGGCTGCACGAAACAAACCCTGTACAACGCAATCAAGCGAGAGGGAGCGACTAGGGATTAGTCGTCTTCATGGCATAAGACTTGCGTCTATATGCTTATCAAATAACGCACTATACGAAGCTATAAGCCTCGATAAACTTGTGGATGGGTAAATACTCGTCCTGAAGCAAAACGCGCTTTCTGGCCCTCAAAACGTGCGATTTAAGCTTTATATCCCGACATTTGAAGCAGCAACGGAGCGCTTATGACGGACGGTGTGGCAATGCTGCAGCCCGTGAAAACAGGTGGATTTTGCTGTAGCTAGCATCATTGATTTCTTCAAAAGCCATTTGGCTTTGCCTCGCGAATTATTAACCGCATTTTGTTCATATGCCACGAGTCTTACTACAATAGGCCTTGTCGTGTTTGGACTCCATTAAGAAGGAGGCCAACACATGAGTAGGAAAGATTCCAAAGGTCGCAATCTTCACTATGGTGAAGGACAACGTTCTGATGGCCGCTACTCCTTTCGCTACAAAGATGCAAAGGGAAAGAATCGCACTGTCTACTCTTGGACATTGACAATTCATGACCAAACGCCAGAGGGGAAACGCCCAGGAATGTGCTTGCGTCAGATGGAGAAGCAGATTCAAAAGGATTTATTCGATCGCGTTACGGGATCGAACATGACCGTCCTTGAGCTTGCTGAAAAATATATTGAGACGAAAACAGCGGTTCGGACGACAACGCTAGCCGGGTATAAAACGCTGTTGAATTTTCTTTCGCAAGACGATTTCGGCGCAAGACGAATTACGGACGTGACAACCTTGGAGGCGAAGCACTGGATTATTCATTTGCAAAGGGATTGCGGCAAAGGCTACAGCACGATTCACAGCTTTCGAGGTGTGCTGCGTCCGGCATTTCAACTTGCTGAGGATGATGACCTGATTAGGAGAAATCCGTTCTCGTTTGAGCTAGCAACTATTGTGATCAACGATTCGATTCCAAGAATTGGGCTGACAAAGAACCAGGAGCGAAGGTTCCTTGAGTTTGTTGAGTCGGACAAGCATTACTCTCGGTATTTTGAGGAGTTCTATATTCTGTTCAACACCGGATTGCGCATTTCGGAGTTCTGCGGTTTGACCGATGCAGACTTAGATTTCAAGGAAAAGAGCATTCGTATCGATCGGCAGCTGATGCGATCCTCGAAGATGCGGTATTACCTAGAACCGCCGAAAACTGAATGCGGTACGCGTTACCTCCCTATGAACAAGCAGGTTGAAAGCTGTATCCGTCTAATGCTCGATAAGCGAAAGGGAGGATGCGAGAGTTTTAAGATCGATGGCGTGAGCGGTTTTCTTTCGTTTGATAAAAACGGCAGGCCAAGGGTGGCTCTGCATTGGGAGAATTACCTGAAATACGCTGTTGAGAAGTACAACCGCCTTTATAAAGATGCGCTTCCGAAGATAACTCCGCATGTGTGTCGGCATACGTATTGCAGCAAAATGGCAAGGAATGGCATGAGTCCCGTGCGTTTGAAGTACCTTATGGGGCACTCGGACATTAGCGTTACGTACAACATTTACACGCATATTGGCTTTAAAGATGTTAAAAATGAAGTGCTGAAATCGTAAAACCCCAGGTCAAACCATGTGTAAAAATGAGCCGAAAATCGCCAATTTGTAAATTTTTTACACATTCCGCCAGCCATTTTCAAGCGAAATGCAAGGTAAAGGAAGCTGAGATTAGTGCTGCGGAGAAGGGGTACGGGCTTCGAATCAATCGGGATTCGCGAAGACGGATCGGGTGAGTATCGGTTGCATTTGCTTGATGGTGTTATCTGCTGAAGCGCTTTGAGCGAGATTCGCTTCAAGAAGGCATTTCGCCTTTGATAAGGGCAAAAACCCTCCGTTCGATGCCTAAGCTGTGGCGAAGTTAGCCGAATATCGGATGCATTATTGCGCTTCCCTGATTCGTGCAATAGCATATTCAGCTACTGCTAATCACAATCGAATCGGAGTCGCATGTCACGTCGTCAAGCCACCTCACGCATCCTCTTCATCTGCCACGGCAACATCTGCAGGTCGACCATGGCCCAGTTCGTGATGCAGGACCTGGTGAACAAGGCGGGGCTTGCCGACGTCCTGTTCATCGATTCGGCCGCCACCACCAACGACGAGATCGGGCATCCGCCGCATCATGGCACGGTCGACAAGCTCAAGCAGGTGGGCGTGCCGGTGCTGCCGCATCGCGCTCGCAAGGTCCGCGCCGACGAGTACGACGAGTGGGACCTGTTCGTGTACATGGATGACGAGAACGAGCGCCATCTGAGCCGCATCTTCGGAAGCGACCCGGAGACGAAATGCGTGCGTCTGCTTGCTTTCGCTCCCGGCGCGGGGCTGGTCGGCGAGGATGGGAAAGTCTTGCCTGATGCGCAGGAAGCACGCATGATCGCGCAAGCCGGCGCGAACGCCGCCGACGTGGCCGATCCCTGGTTCACCGGCAACTTCGATGACACCTATCGTGACGTGCTGGCTGGCTGCAAGGGGCTCCTGACCTGGTGCCAAGCGCAATAACATACGCTCGTTAAACG
>CAKUJT010000037.1 GCA_934661765.1 uncultured Senegalimassilia sp. | reverse complement strand
TTCATCTACCAGGCCTACACGATCTTCGGCAAGAAGCGCAACCCCTTCAAGCAGGAGCTCTACATCGACAACCCGCGCTTCCGCAGGGTGTACCTCGAGAGCATCGACGTTCCCGAAGGCCAGCGCGAGGCCGCGCTTGCCAACCTGGAGGAGTTCGGCTACGCAGCCGCATGGGACGAGAAGGGCCGCGTCAAAACCATGGTGGAGCGCCCGTAACGCTTACAACCTTCGCACCGCCGCATGATACGGGCAACCGCGGCGGCGCGCCGTTCAACCCAAGGAGGAGCCCATGGGCATCCTATATCAAGCATCCGACCCTATGGTCTGGGCGATCTGGCTGTTCGTCGTGTTCGCCCTCATGGCGTTCAACGAGTTCGGCCGCACAAGCGTCTGGGGCGGCGTGACGCTGTTCATCGTGGCCCCGATCGTGTTCACCATATTCGTCTGGCCCCACACCGCGGCGCCCGGCAACGAATACGGAACGGGCAACTGGTTCAACTGGGCTAAAACCTATTCCGCCTTGGCGGGATGCATCGGATTCATGGCGCTGCGATTCGTGAAGTGGCGCGGTGCGGACGGCAAGGAGCACCACCTGTACGAGAAGCGATGGGCGCTATGCTTCCCTCCGCTCATCCTGGCTATCAACATCGCCGAGGCCGTGGTGCGCGACGTGCAGATGTTCACGTACGGGCTGTGGGGCGGCGCCATCGTCGACCACGTCTGGATGATCTCCGGCCCATGGAACATCATGAACGCGATCGCCGGCATCCTGAACATCGTCACCATCTGCGGCTGGTTCGGCATCTTCATCTCGAAGGACAAGTCGCGCGACATGATCTGGCCCGACATGCTGTGGATGTGGATCATCGCCTACGACCTGTGGAACTTCGCCTACACCTATAACTGCATGTCCGACCACTCCACCTACACGGGCCTGGCCCTTCTGATCGCCTGCACCGTCCCGACGTTCTTCACGAAACGCGGCGCATGGCTGCAGCATCGTGCGCAGACGCTGGCGCTGTACGCCATGTTCGCCATGGCGCTCCCGCAGTTCTACACGTTCGCCGAGATCCCCACGACTCACAACCCGAACGCGTTCTTCGCGGTCAGCCTGGTGGCGCTCATCGCCAATGTTACCCTTGCCGCCTACCAGCTACGCCGAATCCGCGCACGGCGCCTTAACCCCCTCAAAGACGAGCTCTATAATGACGCGAAGAGCTATCAAGAGGTCGTCGAGGAGAATCGCTAATCCGCAGCGAACCACGCCTGAGCACACGCGGCGCGGCGGCTTCCCCACATGCAAAGGAGCCCCGTGTCTGCACTGGACAGCAAGCCGATACCCGGATTCGATCCTGACCTGCCGCACCCCGTCACGCGGCAGGTCAGGCAGAGCGTGCGGCTTGAAGGCACCGCTGGCGACATCATGCTGGCAGCGCGCGAGCTTTACGAAACTGAAGGGGTCGCCGTCACCAGCATGGCCGCCATCGCCCGCAAAGCGGGCGTGGCGCGCAGCCTTCTCTACTATTATTTCCCCGACAAACAAGCCGTCACCGATGCCGTGATCGAGGACTATCTTGAGGATCTCGTCGAAAGCGTGTCCACCTGGAACGAGCTGCGCGCATTCGGCGAAACCCCCTCGGAACTGAAAAACTGCGTGTCCATGCTGCGACGCGCGCTTTACACCGCATCGGGCGATCCTCGCCCGATGTTCTCCGTGCTCGAAGAGCTCGGCCTGCGCGACCGCTTCGCCACGCAGGCCGTCCGCGAGGTGGTGGCATGCATCCAGAACTACATCGTGTCCGAGTACATGGCGTACCGGACCATCGAGATTCAGCTGATCCCTGAAACGTTCGGCCTGCTCATATTCGGGTTAGCGGGGATGATGAAGGCCAAGCCCGACATCACCGACGACGAGCTTGCAACGCTTATCGCCCAAACGCTTCGCCTTGACATGACGGTGATCGATCCGCCGCCTTGGCCGGAACACCCTGATGCGCCTTCGCGCCCGGCACCGTCCTCCGATGGCGCAGCTTAGCGCGTAGCTCGGTGCAGGATGCACTCGGCGGCTATGCTGACGGCTATCTCCTCGGGCGTTTCCGCCTTGATATCCAAGCCTATGGGCATATGCACGGCGTCAAGCGCCGACTCGGGGATTCCCGCTTCCAGCATACGCTCGCGCGCCGTGGCGATCTTGCGCCGCGAGCCCATGAACCCCACGTACGCCAACGGCTGGCGGAGCACCTGCTCCAGCACGGCGAAATCATGCTGATGACTGTGCGTCATGATGAGAACGTAGTCACGCTCGTCAAGAGCCAGGGAGGCAGCGATGTCGCTGTAATCCCCCACGACAACTTGCTGCGCGCCATGGGATTTGCCGGCGTTCGCAAACTCGGACCGGCAGTCGAACAGCGTGCAGCAAAACCCCACGCGCGACAGGGCCGAAACGGTGGCGCTGCCCACATGCCCGCCGCCGAACACCACGGCGCGAACCGACAAGGGAACGGGCAGCATGAGCCAACCGTCCGCGATGCAGCGCCCCTTCTGGCCGCGAACCCGATCGCCTGGCGCGGCGCCATCGCCTGCGAGCAAGACCCCATCGGCATCGAGCAACGCGACGCCTTCGTCGGATTGCGGCAGGTCATCGCTGCAACTTAACGCCAGGTACGACGGCGTGCGCTGCTCGAAGCGGCGCAGCAGCTCGCTGGCAACCTTGGCCCACACCGCGCTGCCGCCGCATATCGGAACGTACAGCAAGCTTGCGCTTCCGCCGCAGACCATGCCCAAGCGCTCCTCAAGGCCCATGCTCTCGAAGCGGTGCGCCTTGCCCCCCAGCAAACGACGTGCGCAGGCTATGCCGTGCGCCTCGATGGCGCCGCCGCCGATGGTGCCGCACGCCAGCCCATCGGCGGACACCAACATAAGCGTTCCCGCCTTGCGCGGCGTGGAGTCCTTGCTTTCCGCCACCGCGACCAGCACCAACGGCTCGCCTGCACGGCAAGCGCCGGCGATATGCTCTGCGATCTTGCGCATCTTCCCACCTCACGCCCTATCGGGCCGAAAACGTTCCACTCAAATGAAGGATGGCCTCCAGCACGCCGCCCGCAACCGCCAGGCCCTTGTCCGAGACCAGCCCGCAATAGCCGCTTTCGCCGCGCGGGTCCACGTCGCCGCACTTCAAGCCCTGGTGAACCTGCACCCCATCGGCTATCAGGCCGCGCAAAACGCCCGTAAGCGTGGCAACCACGGGGACATCCCCCGCGTACGCCACAACCTGGCCTTCCTCAACATGGTCGCCTATGACCGCAACACCGCGGAACACGCCGTCGCAAGGAGCACGCAGCACGCGCTCGCCCGCAAAACCGCCCACCAGCCCGGGCACCGCGGTGTTCGGCAGCGCCGAGCCCTCGTAGTATGCACGGCCCAGAGTGTGCCCGCGCATGGTCTCCACCACGGCATGGCAATCAACGCCCACCGTGAAGCCCGGGCCGACGCCGACGACGATGGGGGCCATATCCATGGAAGTGCCTAAGTTGCGCTTGGCCAACACGGCATCAACCACCACGTCGGGCGCCACGTCGTTGACGCACGCGCACGCGGGATCCACCAAAACGGGAATGACGTCTTCACGCGAAAGCAGCTCCAAGGCATGGGAAGCATCCCGCACCCGCACAGCCGTCACACCTTCCACCTGGGCTTTCCCCATGCGAACGGCCTCGCTGAAGGCCACGGTGCGGCGCACCGTCAAAGGCTGCTCTATCTCGGTCATAAGCACGGAAGCGCCGCATCGCACAAGGCGCAGCGCGATGGCGCTGGCGATATCGCCGGCGCCGCGAATCACCGCAAGCATCGAAGATCGTCCCTCCAAAGGCTTCCCGCCACCACCGGCGTCTCGCACAGCGCTGCGATGCGCTGCGCCGCCCGCCAGTCGGCGGGAGTTTCCACCTTGTTGATCAAAACCACGTCATAAAGCCCCTCGGCGCACAACACCGCCGCCACCGCCTCGGGCGTGACCGCGTCATCGACGGAAACGCCGGCCAGCTGTGCGAAGCGCTGTGGCCGGTGGCACGTCTGAGAAACGGGGGCGCCTATGCCATCGACCCCGACCACGCACACCGTCCGCCCTGCGCACGCAGGGATGACCGGCTCGTGCTCGGCATGCGCCTTCAGCGGGAGCTTCTTCGCCCCGTCGGCCTCCACCAGCACGTAGTCCGCCAAGCGCACCAGGTCGGCGAAAGCCACCCGCGGCTCGGCCAGCTTCCCCGTGGGCGAATGGATGGACCCCGCGCACACGATGGGGGCCTGCGAAAGCGCCGCCCGCACGTCATCGGGCGATGCGCTAAGCACCACCGGGCACCAATCGGGCACGTACATCTTCGTGC
The DNA here is from genome assembly GCA_934661765.1 of uncultured Senegalimassilia sp. Next base: position 18,491 of record CAKUJT010000037.1, on the reverse strand, counting down.
TGGTTGCCACGACCACGCGCGCATCGCGCGACAGCTCCTCGGCCAAGGCGCGCAAAAGCGTGGACTTGCCGCCGCCGCCGATGATGGCCGTAAGCCCACGCTGGATATGTAGCAAGCTGCTTAAGATTCCCGATCCTCCGGTTTCGCCAGAAGGATGTGCTCGGGAAGGATGGGCAGCTCGCGATGCCACACGCCCGTTGCGCGGTAGATGGCCTGCGCCAACGCGGGACCCGGCGTGTTGATGACGATCTCGCCGATGGACTTCGCGCCGAACGGGCCCGTGGGCTCGTAGGAATGCTCGAACTCCACGTTGATGCGCCCCGTGTCCAAACGGGTGGGCAAACGGTACGTGAACAGGCTCGATTCGCGGATAGCGCCCTTGGGCGTGCGGGTGACGTCCTCCATGAGCGTATGCCCGATGCCCTGCACGATGCCGCCTTCCACCTGGATGCGCGCGAGCGCCGGGTTGATGGGGATGCCGCAATCGACCACGGCGGCGTAGTCGAGCACTTCCACCACGCCGGTCTCGCGGTCAAGCTCGATCTCCACCATGCCCACCATGTACGGCGGCGGGGACACCGGCGAGGAATGCTGGGCAGTGGCCTCCGGGGCAAGGCTGCAGTTGCACTGGCTTTTCGCAGCGATCTCGGGCAGCGAGACCGTGCGTCCCGTTGCTTCGTGGCGCACGCATCCGCCTTCGAAGCTCAGCTCGGCCGCATCGCAGCCGAGCGCCTCGGCTGCGATGGCGCACAGGCGCTCCTTGAGCTGCGCGCACGCCTTCTCCACGGCCATGCCGGTAACGTAGGTGGTGGAAGAAGCGTACGAACCCGAATCGTACGGGGACGCATCGGTGTCGGCGCCGAACACGCTCACGGCTTCCAGCGGGCATTCCATGTGCTCGGCGACCATTTGAGCCAGAATGGTGTCGCAACCCGTGCCCATGTCTGCCGCGGCGATGAGCAGCATGTATCCCCCGTCATCGTTGAGCTTGACGGTGACCGATCCCACGTCGATGCCGGAGATGCCCGAACCCTGCATGGACATGGCAACGCCGGCGGCGCGCACCTTGCCGTTGCCCATGTCGCGTACGGGGAACTTCTCCTTCCAACCGAACATGTCGCTGCAGTGCTGCATGCAGCGGTCCAGGGCGCAGGCGTTGGCCACCTCGCCGAAGTAGGCCGGCATGGACATGCCTTCGCGCACCATATTCTGCTCACGCAGCTCCACCGGGTCGCGGCCCAGCTTCGCCGCCAGCTCGTTGACGGCGGTTTCCACGGCGAACTGACCCTGCGTGGCGCCGAAGCCGCGGTACGCGCCCGACGGCTGCATGTTCGTGTACACCACGTTGGCGTCGAACTTGAACGCCTCGAGCGAGCCGGTGTACAGCGGGATGGACTTGTGGCCGGTCAGGCCGACCGTGGCCCAACCGTGCTCGCCATAGGCGCCCGAGTTCGACAGCGTGGTCACCCCAAGCGCGCGGATGCGGCCGTCGTTGTTCGCACCCAGGCGGATCTTGATCTCCATCTCATGACGCGGTGACCCGCAGGTTTGCGATTCCCTGCGCGAGAACACGCACAGGGCCGGACGCCCCGTCTTCATGGTGACGAACGCGGGGTACACCTCGCACACCGCGGTCTGCTTCGCGCCGAAGCCGCCGCCGATGCGAGGTTTCTCCACGCGGATGCGGCTTTTCGGGATGCCAAGCGCGTGCGAGAGGATGCGGCGAACATGGTAGACGATCTGCGTGGACGAGATCACGTGGAGCCTGCCGTAGCGGTCCAGCTGGGTGAACGTGCGGAACGTCTCCATCATGGCCTGGTTGTACGCCTTCGTGTGGTAGGTGCGCTCCAGCACCACGTCGCAATCGGCCAGCACGGCCTCGATGTCGCCGCCGGCGTCGGAGGTGGTGCCCACCAGGTTGCGCGTGTTGTCGCCGCCCAGGTCGCACAGCATATGCCAGTTGTCCTCGGGGTGCACCAGCACGGGGTTGTCCTTCGCAGTGCGGAAATCCAGGACGGGCTCCAGCACGTCGTACTCCACCTTGATGCGCGAAAGGGCGGTTTGCGCCGCCTTCTCGTTCTCGGCCGCCACGATGGCCACCACGTCGCCCACGAAGCGCACGTGCCGGTCGATGATCAGGCGGTCGTAGGGGCTGGTTTCAGGGTAGGTCTGCCCGGCGTTGGAGAAACGCTGATCGGGCACGTCCTCCCAGGTGTAGACGTCCACCACGCCGGGCACCTTCTTGGCCTTCGACGTATCGATGGTCTTCACCATGGCGTTGGCGTGGGGGCTTCGCAGGAGCTTAACCACCAGCGCATCGGGTGCGATGTCCTCGGTATAGACGGGCTTGCCCAGCAGAAGCTGCATCGAGTCCTTCTTGCGGACCGATTTGCCCACGGAACGGTATTCGGGCCTATCCACGCTCGACCTCCTTGCCATGCTTTTCGTCCAGGAAGGCGCGGATGCCGCGCAGCTGTCCCACGTAGCCCGAGCAACGGCACAGGTTGCCGCTCAGGTACGCCAGGATCTCATCGTCGGTGGGATCGGGGTTCTCGCGCAGCAGCGCGATGGTGTTCATCACGAAGCCGGGGTTGCAGAAGCCGCACTGCTCGGCGCCCTGGTCGGCGATGAAGCCCACGAACTCCGACGCCTCGGCCTGCAGACCTTCCAGCGTGCAGACGCTGCGGCCGTCGGCGCGGGCAGCCAATGTGGAGCAGGAAAGCACGGGCACGTCGTCGAGCATCACCGTGCACAGACCGCACGCGGACGTCTCGCAGCCGCGCTTGACGCTTTTGCACCCGTGGGCGCGCACGAAATCGATGAGCAGCATGTCAGCGGGGATGTCGTCGACCACCGTTTTGCCGTTCAGCTTGATCTTGACTTCCATCTAGCGCACCTCCCCTAACGCCAGCAGGGCGCGGCGCACGAGCACGGGCGCAAGCGCGCGGCGGTACTCGGCGCTACCCCACATGTTCCCGGAAACGCGGATGCTTCCCGCGGCGTGCTCGGCGAAGGCCGCAGCGCTTGCCTCGGTGATGCCGTCGCCAAGGATGCCCCGGTCATCGCGCAAAAGCACGGCACGACCCGGGCGTGCGCCCACCGTCACGCGGTACTCGTCGCCCACCTTCGCCGCCATGCAGTTGATCGTGGGAAGGTCGGTGCGCTGCTTGCGCACGGCCTGGTACGCGAAGGCACCGGGGCGCTTCTTGACGATAAGGCGCACGAGAATGTCCTTGTCGTAGGGCATGTTCACGAACCGTTCCAGGGGCACGATGCCGCCTTCATGCAGCTCAACGTAGCTGTCCATGGCAAGAAACGCCGTGACGATGTCGGAGAAACCCATGCGACGCCACAGGCTTCCGCCCAGCGTGGCGCCGTTGCGGAACTGCACGCCCACGATGTCTTGGAACGCCGCCTTGATGGCGCCGCAGGAATAGGCGTCAAGGCCGGTATGGGTTTCCATCTGGCGCAGGGTGACCATGGCGCCGATGCGGAACTCCTCGTCGGTCTCCTCGATGGTGTCCAAGCCCAGATCGCACAGGTCGATGGCGGTGCCGAACGAATGGTTGCCCATCTTCAGCCACATCATGCCCGCCACCACGCGATTGCGCTTCTTCTGGTTCAGCTCCCAAGCCTCCTGCAGGCTTTGCGGGCGCTCATATTTCTGAAAGGTAATAATGATGCACACCCCGTTGCTTGAGGTTTATAGAAACGTACATATTATACTGTGGCCAGGGAATCCTTCGAAAGCCCCGCACACCGAACCCGACCGACCGACCATCGAATCTGCAAAGGCGAACCAACCATGACCAGCCCCATTGAAACCCCGAACGCCGTACACGGCTGCATCATCATGGCATCGGGCCTGGGCACGCGCTTCGGATCGAACAAGCTCATGGCGAACCTTGACGGCGCGCCGCTTATCGCCCACGCGATCAAGGCCTGCGACGGGCTGTTCGCGAAACGCGTGGCGGTCACGCGCCATAAGGACGTGGCGAAGCTGTGCCGCAGCTTAGGCGTGGAAGCCATCCTGCATGACGAACCGCTCAGAAGCGACACCGTGCGCCTGGGGATGCAGGCCATGGGCGGGTGCGATACGGTCACGTTCATCCAGGCGGACCAGCCGCTCATCAGCGCGAACACCCTTGCCGCCCTGCTCCGCGGCGCCGAGGCGCACCCCGAGCTCATTTGGCGCGTCAGCTTCCAGGGCACACCGGGCGCACCCGTGTTGTTCCCCAGCTGGGCCTTCGACGAGCTGCGCGCGCTCCCGCCCGGCAAGGGCGGCGGCTTCGTAGTCAAAGCGCATGCGCGACGCGTGCGTTGCGTTGAAGCCGCTAGCGAATGGGAGCTGTTCGATGTGGACACCGTGCAGGACCTGGAGGTGCTGCAGGCGCACATGAGGGAATGCCGAGATGCCGCCATGAGCGGCCAAAGCCCGATCGGATAGCCAAACGAGCCATCAGGCGTGCCACGCACATGCCGCAAAACCGCACAACACGACGGAGCAAGCCATCAGGCGCGCCAACACGCCGCCAGCTAAGCCGCACGACACCGCAGGACAGGGCTCGCCCATCCGCAAAAGCCCCTGAAAGCCCGAAATGCCCGGCAGGTCACGCAGACCTACCGGGCATTCTCATCATATATGCGTCGCGAAAGGCTATACGTCTGCGCCGCTTTGGGGAACTTCCTTATCCTTGGGAAGCACGATGTTCAAGATGATGGCCATGGCCGCCGCGGCAACGATGCCGGAGCCGCCGAAGATCAGGCTAACCATCTGGGGAGCGCCTGCCAAAACCGCCGGGTTGGCGCCGATGCCGTAGCCCAGGCCCAAGGCCACCGACACGATGCTCAGATTGCGCGGGGTCAAAGGCTCGCGCGTGATGAGCTGGATGCCGCTGACCACGATGGAGGCGAACATGATGACGGCCGCGCCGCCCAGAACGGACTGCGGCATGATGGAGACCACCGCGCCCAGCTTCGGGCACAAACCGCATAAGATCAGGAACACCGCGCCGCAGGCCAGGGCCTTGCGGTTGACCATCTTCGTCATGGTGACCAGGCCGACGTTCTGGCTGAACGAGGTGTTCGGCAACACGCCGAACAGGGCCGCCGCGGTGGAGCCCAAGCCGTCGCAGATCACGCCGCCGGAAAGCTCCTTGTCGGTGGCCTCGCGGTTCATGCCGCCCTGCGTGACGCCGGAGATGTCGCCGACGGTCTCGACGGCGGTGACCACGAACATCACGAGCACGGGGGCGATGGCGCGCATGTCGAACACAGGCGCCACGGGCAACGGGTTGGGCACGGCGAACCATGCCGCTGCGGCAACCTTATCCCAGTTCAAAACCCATGCCTTCGTATATTCAACGCCGTTCGCGTCGACACCGGTGGTGGGCAGGACCATGCCCATGATGCCCGCCGCGATATAGCCGACGATGATGCCGACCAAAATGGAGGATGCGCTCAAAAACCCGGTGGTCGCGTGCTTGACCGCCAAAATGACCACCAGCACGACAAGCGCCAAGCACAGGTTCTCAAACGAGCCGAAGTCCTTGGCGCTGGCGCCGCCGCCGAAGGTGTTCACGCCGACGCTGATCAAGCTCAAGCCGATGGAGAGCACCACCGTGCCCGTGACCACGGCCGGGAAGAACCGGCGCAGGGGCTTGAGGAAAAAGCCAAGCACGGCCTCGAACAGGCCGCCGATGATGGAAGCGCCCATGATGGCACCGTAGGCCAACAGGCCGCCGCCCATGGATGCCGCCACGGAGTTAAACACGCCGATGAAGCCTGAGGACGTGCCCATGATGATGGGCACCCTGCCGCCGATGGGGCCGACGCCGAACAGCTGGACCAAAGTCACCACGCCAGCGATCCACATGGCGTTTTGCAGCAGCGCCAGCTGCACGTCCGCGAACTCCGCACCCGCCAGGCCGCACGCGCCCGTGACGATCAAAAGCGGCGTCAGGTTGCCCACGAACATCGCCAGCACGTGCTGCAGGCCCAGCGGAATGGCCTGCGCCATCGACATGTCGCCCTCGAACGAGAAAACGCCGAGCGACTTTGCGTTACCGGAGGTTTCCTCCGAAGCAGCGGCCGAGCAATCCTTCTCCTGAGGCTGCTCTACCGCCTCCGGCTTCTCATCTACCATGCACATCCCCCTTCCAAAGGACGGAAACTGCAAAAAAATAGCACCCTGGCGCGTCTTTTTGAAGAAGGCATGGAGTAATTTACACGTACGTGACATTTTCGGGTACGCCCATGGCAGCCCCAAACGCAAAGCGGGAGCGCCGCCCGTTCGGCAACGCCCCCGCCTACATGCGCCATGAGCGCCTTGCGGCAGCATGCCGACGCCTTCAACGCAAACCCGTCATTCAGAAAAGATGCGGCTTCAAGTCAAAGAAAACGGCCGCCTCGATTACGGGACGGCCGCAAACATCATGAAAAGAAGCCCCGCTCGCGGAAGCCGGGCGCAAACCCGACCCCTTCGCCGCGCCGCCCTTACAGCATGTGGGCGCGCAGCTCTTCGCCGCTTACGGGCGAGAGATAGGCGGGCGCGATGTCGAACACGGTCTTGCAGCCGGTTGCGCCCTCGGACGCCAGGCGCGCGACGGCGCGGGCGTAAGACACCAGCACGCAGGCGGTGAACTCGGGATTGGAGCCCAGGTCGAGCGAGTACTCGATACGGCAATCGTTGCCGTCGGCCGTGGTGCCCGTGCGGATGACGAAGCCGCCGTGCGGCAGCCCCGCGTGGTCACGGTCAAGCTCTTCCTGGCTGATGAAGTTCACCGTCACGTCGTACTCGTCGAAGTAGTTCGGCATCTCGACGATCTGCTTCTCCACCGCCTGGGCGTCGGCACCTTCCTCGAGCACCACCCAGCACTCGCGGGTGTGCTTCTGGCGCGTGGTCAGCTGCGGGTTGCCGCCGGCGCGCACCGCCTCGAGCGCGGCGGGCACGGGGATGGTGTACTGGCGCGCATCGGCCACGCCGGGGATGCGGCGCAGCGCGTCGGAGTGCCCCTGGGACACGCCGCGGCCCCAGAACGTGTAGTCCGCGCCCTGCGGCAGGATGCAGTTGGCGTACAGGCGGTTCAGCGAGAACAGGCCCGGGTCCCAGCCGCAGGAGATGAGCGCGCACGTGCCGGCCTCGCGGGCGGCCGCGTCGACGTTCGCGAAATGCGCGGGAATGTTGGCGTGCGTGTCGAACGAGTCCACCACGTTGTACAGCGCCGCGTACTTCGGCGTCTGCTCGGGCAGGTCGGTGGCGCTGCCGCCGCACAGGATGAGCACGTCGATGTCCTCGTTGCCGGTCTCAAGGTCGGCCACGGAACGAACGGGCACGCCCTCGGTGGCGATGCTCACGCTTGCGGGGTCGCGACGCGTGTACACCGCCGCGAGCTCCATGTCGTCGTTCTGGCGAATGGCCAGCTCAACGCCACGTCCAAGGTTTCCGTATCCCAAAATGCCGATGCGAGTCATTTCGCTTCCTTTCCCGATGCGGCGGCACAGGGCCGCGATAATGCCTGAAAAACGCTTCCATGATACGCGTATCGCGCGCCGAACCCGCAAGCGCCGCGCAATTTCCGCATACCAACCGTATAGGGAAACAGCCGCGAAGCCCTCGCGGCACGACGGCAAGCCCGCTCGCAGCGCACCGGCGACGCCCCGCCGCAGCGCCGCGGCCGACCCCCGCGCAACACCGCCCGACGGTCCGCTCGCAGCAGCGGCAATCCCACGCACGGCGTCCGCCACGCGTATCAATCCGGCGATATCCTACCGGCCCCCTTCCCTTCCTGTTAGAATACGGCCCATGAAACTTCAACAACTCAGATACGTCATCCAGGTCGCCGAATCCGGGTCGCTCACCGCGGCGGCGGAGAAGCTCTTCGTCGCGCAGCCCAGCCTTTCCAAAGCGGTCTCGGAGCTTGAACGCGAGATGGACATCACCATCTTCACGCGCTCTCGCACCGGCGTCGTGCCCACCGAGGAGGGCATGCGCTTCCTTTCGCGTGCCCGCCAGGTCATCGAGCAGGCCGACCTTCTGGAAGGCGAATACAAGGGCACCGACCGCATCCGCCGCGTGTTCGGCATATCCACCCAGCATTACGCCTTCGTAGTGAACGCGTTCGTCTCGCTCGTGCGCGAATACGACCGCAACCGCTACGAGTTCTCGCTGCGCGAGACGTCCACGGCCGGCATCATCGACGACGTGCGGGTACAGCGCAGCGAGCTGGGCGTGCTGTACCGCTGCGACTTCAACGAAAGCGTCATCTCGAACGTGGTGAAGTCGGCCGACCTGCACTTCGTGCCGCTGTTCCGTGCGAAACCGCATGTGTTCGTCAGCCGCAGCAGCCCGCTGGCGCGCCTTGAGCGCGCCACCCTTGCCGACCTGGCGCCCTACCCGCGCCTGAGCTACGACCAGGGCATCCGCAACTCGCTGTACTACGCCGAGGAGCTGCACATCGCCGAGGCGGTGGACAAGAGCATCGTGGTGACCGACCGCGCGACGCTGTTCAACCTGATCATCGGCCTTGACGGCTACACCATCTCGAGCGGCATCCTCTCCGAGGATCTCAACGGCAGCCAGATCGTGTCCATCCCGCTCGAAAGCCCCGAGCATATGGAGCTGGGATACGTCAAACGCGCCGACCGCCCGCTGTCCTCGGTGGCCGAGCGCTACCTGCAGCTGCTGCAGGAATACGTGAACGAATACCAGCGAGAAGCCGGCGAATAAGGACGCCCGCCCTCGCGCGAGCCCTTCGATGCGCGGCGCGGGCACGCTCCCACGTGAACAGCGCGGGCGGCGCACCTCAAGGCATGAAGAGGGTCGCCCGACGGCACCCGGCACCGCGCGTCGCCCGCGCAGCCCACCCACGCTTCCATTCCTTTTAGCTATGCATATCCCTACCAAACCGATAGTTTTCTATCGCGCAGGCCTGTGGCATCCTTTCCCTCGTAACACAAGCGATGAAAGGACGCCACCCATGGCCATCACCAACCCTCCCTACGCATATGACATCGTCGGCAGCTTCCTGCGCCCCGAGGCCCTCAAGCAGGCGCGCGCCGATTTCGCTGCCTGAACCATCACGCGCGAGCAGCTGACCGCCGCCGAGGACGCCGCCATCGCGGACCTGGTGAAAAAGGAGAAGCAGGCGGGCCTGAAGGCCGTCACCGACGGCGAGTTCCGCCGCGCCATGTGGCACCTCGACTTCCTGGAGGGCCTGCAAAACGTCGAGCACGTCGACGCCGAAACGTGGTCGGTCGAGTTCAAGGGTCCCAAGCCCAAGGGCGCCCAGCTGGTGTTCCGCGACAAGATCGCCTTCGGCGACCACCCGTTCCTGGCCCATTTCGCCAAGCTGCGCGACATCGCCGGCGACTATCCGGTGAAGCTGACCATCCCCGCGCCCTCCATGCTGCACCTCATCCCTTGCGTACGCGGCAAGGCCACGTACCGCCCCATCGAGCGCTACACCGATGAGCAGGTGCTCTTCGACGACATCGTGGAGGTGTACCGCGACGCCGTGCGCGCCTTCTACGACCTGGGCTGCCGCTACCTGCAGTTCGACGACACCAGCTGGGGCGAGTTCTGCGACCCGGCCAAGCGCGAGGCGTACGCCGCCGAGGGCATCGATGTGGACCAGGTGGCGAAAAGCTACGTGGACGCGATCAACCGCATCCTTGAGGCCAAGCCCGCCGACATGACCATCACCACGCACATCTGCCGCGGCAACTTCCGCTCCACGTGGTTCTCCTCCGGCGGCTACGAGCCCGTGGCCGAGGTGCTGTTCGGCGGCGCGAACTACGACGGCTTCTTCCTGGAGTACGACTCCGACCGCTCCGGCGATTTCGCCCCGCTTTCGCACATCCGCGACCAGAAAGTGGTGTTGGGCCTGGTCACATCCAAGTTCCCCGAGCTGGAGAACGAAGACGACGTGATCGCGCGCATCCACGAGGCGGCACAGTACGTCCCGCTCGATCAGCTGCGCCTGTCCACGCAGTGCGGCTTCTCCTCTACCGAGGAGGGCAACGTGCTCACTGAGGATGACCAGTGGGCCAAGATCGCCCTGGTACGCCGCATCGCCGAGCGCGTCTGGGGCGAGTAAGCCACCAACACACAACCGAACCCGATACGTTAGGCCCGGAACAGCGATTCCGGGCCTAACTTGCTTTGACACGGGATAACGCCTGGCGCAACGCTGGTTTCGGAAATGACACCGCTCTGACTTTTCAAACCTGCGCAACAGTCCGCCCGAAGCTGCCCATGATAAAATCGCTGTTGATTCATATCAGCTTCCCCATATAGCAAAGGCTTGGGATGAACAAGCGCACCACCAGCAAAAGCAGCCGAATCGCGCGCGCCCTCATGACGGCGCTCACCGTCGTGCTCATCTTCCTGTTCCTCGACATCATGTCGCTGGTCGCAGACATACAAGGCACCGCGCGCGTGGTGAACTACGCCGGCCTGGTACGCGGCACCACGCAGCGCATCGTCAAGATGGAAGATGCCGGGATCACGCAGGACAAGATGATCGAGTCCGTGGATTCCTACATCAACGGACTGCGCTATGGAAGCGATGGCCTGAATCTGGTGCGTCTTGACGATGAGGCCTACCAGGCGAAGATGGCCGAGCTAGCCGACCGCTTCGCCGACCTTCGCACCGAGATCGCGCGCGTACGCGAAACCGGCTACCAAAACACCGACATCATCGCGAAAAGCGAGGCCTTCTTCGAACTCTGCGACCAGACCACCGGGCTGGCGGAGGAATACTCGCAACAGAAGGCCACCGCGCTCGACCGCCTGGAGAGCATCGTCATAGCCGATATCGTGGGCCTGTTGACGCTGTTTGCAATCGAGCTTGCCCGCGCGCTGCGCACCGCGGCCCTGAACAGGCAGCTGCAGCGCAAGGTGTACCTTGACGAGGCGACGGGCCTTCCCAACAAGAACAAGTGCGAAGAGGTCTTGTCGCAGGTCGAGCCCATCGGCCCCGAAAGCCCCTTGGCGGTGTTCGTGTTCGATCTGAACAACCTTCGCACCATCAACAACAACCTCGGGCATGAGAAGGGCGACGAATACATCCGCTCCTTCGCGCAGCAGCTGGCGAAAGAGCAAAGCCCCCTGTGCTTCACCGGCCGCTATGGCGGCGACGAGTTCTTGGCGGTGTTGCGCAACGCCGATGCCGAACAGGCCGCAGCGCTGCTCGACCAGCTCAAACGCAACGCCGATGAGTATTCCCAGGCTCACCCCGATATGCCCATCAGCTATGCGGCCGGCTACGCCCTGTCCAGCGAATTCGAATCCCCCACCATGCGCGAGCTGTTCCGCCAAGCGGACAAGAACATGTACATAGACAAGAACAACGCGAAGATCGCCGAGGCGGCGGCGCGTCAGCGGCAAAACGAGCGCATCCTCAAGCAGGTTTCCGGCCTTGGCTTCCATTTCTCCAACTGCATATACTGCGATGCCAAGCTCGACCAGTACCGTATCCTGCGTGCGTCTTCGAACATGTTCTTAGCCGACAGCGGCAACTACTCGGGAGCCGTCGAGCAGTTCGCATGCTCCCTTGCCGACGACGAGCAACGCCCCGCGCTACGGCGCGCCTTGCAGCTGGAAACGCTGCGCAAGCGCCTTGGCCCGCAAAACGAGCCCATCGAGCTGGTGCTGCAAGGCCCTTCGTGGCGCGGACGCATCACCGTGCTGTACCTTGACGGCATCGAAGAAGGGGCGCTCCATCACTTCGTGGTCGCCCTCGAGCCGTTCTCCGACGGTTCGGCAAGCGAGAAGCAGCAGCTCTCCCGCTACTACGACCAGCTCAGGCAATCCATCCTCGAGAACAGCGGCGGCTACGTGGACGCGCTGCTCGATTCGGCGCAGGCGGCGTATTCGGTCGACCTGACCAACGACCGCCTAGAGCAGGTGTTCTTCACGCCCGACGGAGGCTTCGCCGAACCGGACATGCAGCTGCCTTGCTCTTATACGGCCTTTTGCCGTAAGTATGCCGGATCGATCACCGAGGCCACACTGGAAAGCTACCGGCTCGCGGATTGCTCGGAGAAGCTGCTCGCACGCTTCAAGGGCGGCGCAAACGAAGTGACCGTCGAGTTCAGCAAAGCCAAGCCCGGCAGCAAGCTGCAGTGGCTGCAAAAGGTCGTGCTCATGTCGCAGGACTCGCAATACCGTGCCGACACCCAAGACGAGATGCCCATCGTTCGCGGCATCGTGCTGCTCAAAGACACCTCGGCGTTCCATGAACGGGAACAAGCAGAAAAACACCGTCTTGAACAAGCGCTTCAAGCCGCCGACTCCGAGAGCAAGGCGAAAACCGAGTTCATGAACCGCATGAGCCACGACTTCCGCACCCCCATCAACGGGATCTTGGGCATGCTCAGCATCATCGACGCAAACAGCCAGGACCCCACGAAGACCCGCCAATGCCTGGACAAGATCCAGCTTTCGGCGAACCACTTGCTCGACCTGGTCAACGACGTGCTCGACATGAACAAGCTGAACTCCGGGCAAGCGGTGCTCGAACAAGACGAGTTCGACCTGATAGAGCTTGCCAACGACGTGGAATCGCTCGTTACCGCCCAGATGATCGAAAGCAGCATCTCCCACGAGCGTTATCGCAAAGACGTCCAGCATACCCGGCTCATCGGCAGCGACCTGCGGTTGCGTCAAATCATGCTCAATTTGTTCAGCAACGCCATCAAGTACAACAAGCCCGGCGGAAGGGTAGACACCTACATCACCGAGCTTTCGTGCAACGGCGATACGGCGCTGTTCGAGTTCAAGATCGTCGACACCGGCATCGGCATGAGCAAAGAGTTCGTCTCCGAGCACCTGTTCACGCCGTTCACGCAAGAGCAGAACGGCGCGCGCACCCGCTACCAGGGCACCGGCTTGGGCATGTCCATCGTGAAAACACTTATCGATGCCATGGGCGGGACCATCAGCGTGCAAAGCACGCCCAACGTCGGGACGGAGATAACCTTTACGCTGCCGTTCAAGATAAACGACAACGCAGCGGCACACCCCGAACGCGCGCAGGCCGCCTCACAAGCCGAGGGCTCCCTTTCCGGCAAGCGCGTGCTGCTGGTAGAGGACAACGATCTGAACATGGAGATCGCCGAGTTCTACCTGGACCACGCCGGCGCCGCCGTGGTCAAAGCATGGAACGGCAAGGAAGCGGTTCAGACGTTCGCAAGTTCGAAGCCGGGCACGATTTCGCTGATCTTGATGGACTTGATGATGCCCGTCATGGACGGCTACGAGGCCACCCGCGCCATACGCGCGCTCGACCACCCCGACGCGTCCACCATGCCCATCATCGCCATGACGGCCAACGCCTTCGACGAGGACCGCAAGAAGTCGAAGGCCGCCGGGATGAACGCGCACCTGGCAAAACCGCTTGATATGCAGGCGCTGCTCACCGCAGCCGGGCGTTTCTGCAGATAGGCTGCTGAAATACGCAAGCTTGCATCCGATACGTCGGGCCCGGAACAACGGTTCCGGGCCCGACTCGTTTTGATGCGCGACGCCGCCTGAAAAGGCGCACAGACCGTGAAGGCGCCGCCTAACCCGCAAGCACGCTCTGCCAGTCGATGGGCCGCTCGCCCGCTTCCTGCAAGATGCGATTGACTTGGGAATACGGGTGCGACCCCATAAACGCGGGCAGCGTTGCCGTGGCACGGTTGGCCGAAAGCGGCGAAGGGTGCGTGCTCCTGAGCACATGCTTGTTGGCAAGCGATGCGGCCGCGGGGCCCGCCTCCACGGCGGTCCATGCCCCGTCCACCAAATCGATGGCGTGCTTGCCCCAGGTCAGGAACACCACAGGTTGCGGCACCTCCAGGCAGCGGCGCACCACGTGGTCGGTGAGCACCCGCCAGCCAAGCTTGGCGTGCGACGCCGCCGCGTGCTCGCGCACCGTGAGCGTGGTATTGAGCAGCAGCACGCCCTGCGCGGCCCACGAGGTCAAATCCCCGTTCTCGGGCACGGAGCACCCCAGGTCAGCAGCCATTTCCTTATACATGTTGCGAAGACTGGGGGGCAGCTTGCAGCCGGCCGGCACGGAAAACGACAGCCCCATGGCCTGCCCCGGCCCGTGATACGGGTCCTGACCCAAGATGACCACCCGCACGTCCTCAGGCGCGGTGAACGCGAGCGCGTTGAGGATATCGTCTTGCGGAGGATAGATGGTCTGCGCGTCTCGCATGGCCTCCACCTGCGACAACAGCTCCTGCGTGGTTTCGCGCACCTGACCGGGCGCAGCATCAAGCCACGCGTTCACGTTCTCGTTCGAGCCCATGGGGCCTCCTTCTTATAGACGGAAACGCCGCAAGCGGCGTTTTCCGATTGCGTATCGGCGGTGCGGGCAGGAAGCGGAGCCAAAACGACGCACAGTCCTGATCGCACATCTCGCAGTCGCGGCGCTGCACAACCGACCGAAAGCGCCGCTGAGCGCTACTTCCCTCGGCGATACTCCTTCACGCGCTTGCAGAAAACGGTCAACTCTTCGGGCGTCATCTCGTCGAGCCGCTCCAGATTCTCAGCGAAATGCGCAAGCGTGCCCTCCTGGCGCTGGCGCAGCATGGCGTTGCAATAGCTGACCACCACGCCGGTGATGAGGGCGATGTAAAAGATGCTCACCACGCTGAGCAGCACGGTGGCGATGCGCGCCACCGGCCCCGCCGCCGTCACGTCGCCAAAGCCGATGGTGGAAACGGCCTGGAAGCTGAACCACATGCCGTCGCCGAACGTGTTCGCCACCGGATCGGCAAGCCACACCGCCAGCGAGCACAGCAGAAACACCACGACGAACAGGCAGGTGATGGGGCCGAATCCCGCCTGACGCTCGATCTCCACGAGCATGCGCAGCCTACGCATGGCGCTCCCCTTCCCCGTCCGAAGAATCCGAGCCGGACGCGTCTTCAGCGCCGTCGGGCACATCTTCCGCCTTTTGCGGACTCAACGCCTGCGGCAGGGGGATGGCCGCGCCGATGGCGGCCGCGGCCAGCATCACGATCACGCCCTTGAGCGGGAAGCACATGACCAGCAGAAGCGCCGCCATGAGCGGCTGGCGCATAACCGCGCCCATAAGCGCCGAGGTGCAAGCGGCAACGCAGAACACCGCGTCGGCACCGCTGATCTGGGCGAACCCGTAGCCAAGCGCGATACCCGAGAAGATGACCGGAAAGAAGTGGCCGCCGCGCCAGCCAAGGTTGATGCACGCGGGGGTGAGCGCCGCCTTCACGAAGCCCGTGGCCACCAACGCGCCCGCCGGGATGGCGGTCCAGCGCGCCATGAGCAGGGTGGACTGCGTTTCGCCGGCGAACATGGTATAGGGAAGCGCCATGCCGCAAAGCGCCAAAGCCAAACCTGCAAGCATCGCCTTGGCGACGGGCCTGTCGCCCATGCGGCGCGCCAACGCGCCGGTAGCGGCGCCCGAGGCATGGTAGGCCCAGCCGCACGCCGTGCCCGCAAGCGCCAACGGCACCAGCCACGCAAGCTCGCGCGGCCCCACGTTGGCCGCCGTGAAACGCGGCAGACCGCCCCCGCCGCCGATCAGCTCGGCAAGCCCGAAGAACGCGCCGAGGGCGCCCACCACGGCGCACAGGTACACCGCCGCCTTGCCGGCGCGCGGCAGCTTGATATCCACCTCGCCTTCCGGCACGCGCCCGTCGGCCGTGCCCGCAAGGGGCGCGGCGAAGCCGTAGAGCGGAGCGGTGAACAGGGCCGTCAACGCTGCCTGCGTGCCAGCCACGGTCATGGCGCGGAAGTCGGCCCCGAAGCGGCGCATGCGGTCGCCCACCCACGTGCACAAACCGGCGATCACGCCCGTCAGGCCCGCCTCGGGGCCCACACTGCCGCCGAACAGCAGCGGCAGCAGCGCCGAAAGCGAGCGCTTACCAAGGTGGTCGTAAGGGTAGCGCCCTTCGCCTTTCACCTTGCCCATGACCACGTTCAGCTCCTCGGGCGCGAAACCGACATGTTTGTCGTACAGCCCGATGGCGAGGCCGCCGATCAGGCACACGATCAGCGGCCATGCGGCGAACCCGAACGGCCCCGACGCAAGCGCCGGCACCTCCTGCCCCGCCGCGGCCCCGAGCATCTGCGGCAGCTTCTCCCACAAAAGCCCCAGGCCGATATCCATGCAGAAGAAGAACGCCCACACGAACGCGCCGGCGATGGCGCCCGTGATCAGCACGCACAGCGCGAACAACAGCCGGTTCGCCGGCTTGGCAAGCTTGCCCATGAGAACCCCTTGGCATCAAGCTGCGGGCCGAACGGGCGCGCAGCGTTGCGGTTATGTCAGCCATATTGTAACCGTTGACCCGCCGGGCGAGCCAAGGACCCTCCCCCAACACGACATGCCTAAGCTGCAAGGGGCGCGGTCGCCCTAGCCTTCGGAAACCTCCACCACGTCCGTGACGACCTCAAGCGGGCATTGCGCAACTACAGCCTGACCCCTGTCGCCCAGATCGATCAGGGCAGAATCGCCTTCCTGCGGGGTGAAGCGGAAGGAGATAGTGTTGCCGGAAGGCGCGTCGGTGATGGTAACCTCCTCGCCGTCGGAGGTGGCGTTGCCCACCCACGACTCGTAAGTGCCGTCGGCGGCCCGCACCGCCAGGATGCGCTGGGTCCCATCGTCGGTGAGCGCGTAGTACACCGTCGCGCCATCATCGGTCTGACCTACATAAGCGCCGGTCACTTCTTGGATCACCTTGGTGACCATCACGGGGTCCGCGCTCGCCGCGCCGGCGTCTCCCTGCTCGACCACGGCGGACTCCTCCACCACCTGGCCGTTGCCGTCGTTCGAGTTGCCGCTGCAACCGGCAAGCGCGCCGCCCGTTATCGCCAGCGTCGCCGCTATCGCCACCGCTGCCGATGCACGCTGTACGCCCTTGATATGCTTCTCGTTCATGTTGCGCTCCTATCGCGTCCGTTCGGGCCCTATTGCCCGACGCCGCAGTATAGAAGCGGCGAAACCCCGCGCCGCGCCCGTCCGGCAAGCGTTTCCGCTCCATAACCGACCCGTTCACAGCGCGCCGCCATCCCGTTGCCCTCCCGTTGGGAATGCGAGCCCGGGCAACAAAAAACCGCCTTCCGCCCCTGGTTACCCCAAGAAACGGAAGACGGTTCGAAAAGCGGTCGAAGCCGAAACCCCGATAGGCCGACAAGCGGCAGACACGGCTTTACGCCAGCATCATGAACAGCTTCGCCAGCACGAAGCCGATAAGGCCGCATGCCGGGAACGTGATCACCCATGCCAACAGCATGTTCTTGGCGATGCTCCAGTTCACGCGCTTGATGGAGCGGCTGGCACCTACGCCCATGATGGCCGACGTGTTGCAGTGGCCCGTGGACACCGGCATGCCGGTAAGGCTTGCGAACAGCAGCGTGAACACCGTGGAGAAATTGGCGGCCACGCCCTGGTACTTCTCCAGTTTCACCATGTCCATGCCCACGGACTTGATGATGCGCTTGCCGCCCACCACCGTGCCGGCGGAGATGGCCAGCGAGCACGTGATCATGACCCACATGGGGAAGCCGCCCGCGTCGGGCGTGGAGCTGCCGAAGGAAAGCGCGATGCCCAGCATGGCGATGGACATGAACTTCTGACCGTCCTGCGCACCATGCAAAAACGACAGAGCCAGCGCGCACAGGTCCTGGATGGCGGTGAAGGCGATATTGGCCGCCTGGCGGTTGGCCATCTCGAACACGCGCTCGATAATCTTCGTGAACATCCAACCCAGCGCAAAGCCCGCCAGCAGGGAGAACACCATGCCGTAGATGACCTTGACCCACTCGGAGGGCACGACGCCCGCCCAGCCGTTCATGGCCACCGCACCGCCGGTGATGCCGGCGATAAGGGAGTGCGATTTCGAACAGGGGATGCCGAAGAACCAGCAGAAGATACCCCAGCCTATGGCGCCGATCATGGCCGCCACCAGGGCGAGCAAGGCGGCATCGGTGTTTCCTGAGAAGTCGACCATGCCGAACATGGTCTTCGCCACGGCCGTGGAGATGAACGTCATACCCACCAGGCCGACGAAGTTGAATACCGCGGCCAAGCCGATGGCCGTGTTCGGCTTGAGGCAACGTGTGGAGACCACCGTCGCGATGGCGTTCGGCGCGTCAGTTGCGCCGGACACCGCGGTAACGCCGATGATGAGCACCAAAATAACGAACAGGATAGGCTGAGCCATAGCCTGCGCAAGAAAGTCAGCAAACGTAAGCGCCATGCAATTCCCCATACTCGAAAGAGTTGCGTCAATTTTTTGACGTACGCTTAACAATACTACATTCGGGCATGCGAGCGCTATGCCTTGAACCCAGCTTCTTCCATCAACTTTTCCGCACCGCACGTCACCGGGCGCCCGAACGTCGACGGCTCCCCCGACAGCCCGCCTGCACCGCCGCCTCCGATACGCAACGGTCGAGGCGAAACATGAACAGGGGACGGAGGTGTGTTCGGGAAAAGGCCTGCGAAACGCAAGCT
>CAKUJT010000036.1 GCA_934661765.1 uncultured Senegalimassilia sp. | reverse complement strand
CCAGCTTCAGAATGGTATCTTCCATCGGTGAAGAGGGTTTCTTCTTTAAATATCTGCCAAACTCTTTTGCACCAATAGTTCCTTCCAGATAAAGCTGAACGCAGCCAAAGAGCCGGATGGGAAAGGTATCCTTCAAGGGAATAATGGTCAGACTGCCGAGAAGGCGATATAAGGCATCCACCCCTGTCAGTCCAATTCCGCTTACAACCAGACCGCGTAAGGAAAGTCGGTTCAGATAGTGTTGGAAGGATAAGCCTTTCGGACCTTCTTTCTGTATCTGGCGCAGGGTATAGGCATCCTGGAGTTCATGGAGCGTCAGAATCTGGAAGGCAAGACAGCTCCAGAGCAGCAGCTCGTCATCCGATAGTCCATATTCTTGTCCATCGTTGATTACAAGAGGAATGGATTTTCCGCCTGTCGTTTTTTGAAATTTTAAGGTTCCGACAGCAGTATAAAGTGTCAGCATAAAAGTTCCCTCCTTCAAGGTTAAGTCAGAAGTGCATAGAGTGCATCATCCTGCTGTAATAGTTTCCGTGCTTTGCTCTGCCATGCCCGTACACGATTGGCTGGTACTTGGTAGTGTTTTGCCAAGTCAAAGCTGGTATATCCCTGCTGTTGCAGATAGAGGGCTACAATTCCCTTCTGAATAGTTGAGGACTGTCCGGTGCCAAGCTGGGTTAAATGCTCAAGAAGCAAGGTCTGGTTTGTGTCCTTTTCCGGGTGAGTTGTTTGTGTATCCTCGTAGGAAAACAAATCACGATAATGGAGATGTTCATCTTCAGATGATGCTTCGTCCAGAGAACAGAGCATGGAGCGGTCACGGGCAATTTTCCGCCAGTAGTCAAAGATGGCATGACGGATGATAGTTTTGGCATAAGGCTGGAATGATCTTCCTTCCTCAAATCCGACAGCCGACCGGCACAAAGCCAGATATCCAATCTGACATAATTCCTGTTGTTCTTCCTCAGTTACATAGGCAGCGGTGCGGGTCATGGAACGAATCATGATCGGAACCAGATCCATGGATTTTTCCACCAGTTGTTTTTGCTTTTTATTTAGTGGTAAGGTCATCATCAATCACCGCCTTTCAGCTGGCTGCCCGGAGGCGGAAGGGAATATGGTTGTTCTTTAAAACATCTGCGGATTCCCGAATGAGCTGGTCGCACATATAGTTGCTGAACTGTCCGATGTGAGCCTGCTTATCTGTCAGACAGAACTTATCTGCCACCCAGCGATATGCTTCCGGTTTGGAAAGGATGCCCTGTTGCCAGATCTGATCGAAAATTCGATGTGCCTGAATCCGCTTTTGACGAAGCTCCCGGTTGGCGAGCGTTCCTTTTGGTATCTTGGTTCCCGGATGTACCCCGACATAGGAATTGCAGGATGGATAGTGGGAGCAGACATAAACCTGTCCGCCATGAGAATGCGTTCCATATACAAAGGATGCATCTCTTAATATTGCTGTTCCGCCGCAGTAAGGGCAGCGGATGATTTTTGGTTTCTTCATCTGTTTTCACCTCGCTTGTACATACACGATACGTAACGTGTACGTGAATAACCAGTACGTACTGTATACTTATATTGTAAGTAAGCAGGTGATGAATTCCCATAGGACGCAAGCGGATACTGATCCCAGATTCGGACTAAATGGCACGAATCCCCATTTTTCAGATGCCGGGATAGAAAATTGCTCGGATGAGCGGGAATAAGCCGCTGTCTGTGAAACGTGGATAATTAACCGGTGTAAAGATGAACTTCTCACAGAAAATCCGTAGCAGGAATAAGCTGATCAGTACCAGACAGAGCAGGTAAGTGTTCCTGCGCCTTCTGGTCCATGGCTTTTTCGGACGGAATTTCACATACAGGACAAAAATCATGGGAATAAATATCAGGTTCGTAAAGACCTGATCGATACATTGGATGATTGAAATTACGTTTAACATAGGCAGTGCCTCCTTTCTTTACATATCCTGTACGTATAAGAGCCTGAAAGTGCAACTTTTTGTTACCAGTCATATTGCTGGTTCTCCTGAAGCCGGAGCAGTGCCGGAATGGGACATGGCTTTAAAGGCAGCTTCTGAGCGGCCAGATAGGGCAGATAAAGCTCTGTAAAAGCAGCAATGCTCATGCTTCCGGTACATTCGGTTGGCTCCGGTATCCGGGGAAACAAAAGCGCTGCATCTGAAAGAGGGAGGATGCAGGGGCTTCCCGTTTCATCCGGATGGAATAAAAAGCCAGAGTTCTCACAGCTTTCCTGTGCGTTACAAGTGCGGCACCAGACGTAGATACAGGAGTGCCAGTTCCCTTCACAGAGGTTCAGAAAATGACGGATGTGCTTGGCATCTGTCTTGCAGTGGGGGTGTTTCATATTCATCACCTACTAAAGAAGCAGGCAGTTCCATGTGGGAGCTGCCTGCAGGAGTCTTCGTTATGAGTTACTGATGTTTCTTTTTGCGTTTGAAGTAAACGATGCCCAGGACACTTGCACCTGCAAGTGCAGCTATGGCGATTCCGGCATACAGGAGAAGCGGCGTCTCATCGCCGGTCTTTACAGGCGGAGCTACCGGAGGCGTCTCCGGTTCTTTCGGAAGCTCCGTCATGTGTACGGTCTGACCTTCATCCTTCAGATCCTCATGGGAAGCAATCTCATGCTCGGTTTTTCCGTCTGTATAGTAGAGCTTTTCAAAGACAACCACATCCTGTCCGGCAAGAGCAGAAGCGTCGAAGGTAAAGGTAACTTCCACAGAGCCGCCAGCTTTTTCTGCTTTAAATTCTGCCTGAGCGGTAACTGGTTTTCCGTCTTTTAACAAAGCCTCTCCGGTTTCCTTATTCATCAGGGTTCCGATGACTTTGTACTCAGATCCAGGCATCAGACCATGATAAGTGACCGTATCTACGATAGTCGCTTCCTTGGAAGCAGAGACATCCTGATCCCCGTCACTGCCGTCTTTGGCTGTGGTTTTGATTTCCGGGAAGTAGATGGTCTGGTTGGCATCTTTGATGTCCGCATGTACCGCTACTTCGTGATCTTCAAAAGTCATTGTTTCAAATGCCACGAGCGTTTTTCCGGAAAGTGCAGAGGCATCAAAGGTAAAGGAAAGCTCTACGCTGCCGTTAGCTTCTTCCGGAGTGAAACTTGTTTCTGCAGTCACAGCTTTGCCATCCACATCGAAAGGTTTTTCGGTTTCCGCATCCATGAGTGTTCCTGTCAGCTTGTACTCTTTGCCTGGGATCAGGTTTTTGTATTCCACAAGGTCTGTAAGCGTCAGTTCTTTTTCCGGTTTTGCATAGTGTGTGCCGGAAGCAGCATCTGTTGCAGTGGTTTTGATTTCCGGGAAGTAAATAGTCTGTCCTTCATCCGCAATGTCTGTGTGTACGGCAACTTCCTTGTCTTTGTAAGCCAGGGATTCAAAGACAACTACTGTTTTCCCTTTTAAGGAGCTGGCATCAAAGGTAAAGGTAACATCTACCGTACCAGCGGATTCTTTTGGCTTGAAGGATGCTTTTGCTGTCACCGGTTTTCCGTCTGCTTCGACTGGTTTCTTTGTTTCTTTATCTATCAGAGTTCCAGTCACTTCATATTTCTGGTTAGGAACCAGCCCCTTAAAGGAAACCGTATCCACCAGCGTGATTTCTTCCTTTGCACAGGAAATATTGGAGTTCGTGTCCGCATCTTTCGCAGTAGTCTTGATTTCCGGGAAATAGATGGTCTGGTCTTCATCGTTGATGTCGGTATGGACTGCAAGCTGCATCTCATCCTGATATAATTCCTCGAAGACAACGGTTGTTTTTCCCTTTAAGGAAGTTGCATCAAAGGTAAAGGTTACTTTGACGGAGCCGGAGGATTTCTTTGCAGTAAATTCAGTTTCAGAAATCACCGGTTTTTCATCCACAAGGATTGGTTCCCCGGTTTTTTTATCCATTAAGGTTCCAGTCAGTTTGTATTTCTGGCCCTTTTTCAGTCCTTCGTATTCCACAACGTCTTCAATGGTCACTTCTTTTGCCGGCTGGCTCATGTGTGTACCGGTCTCGGCATCCAGAGCAGTCGTGCCGATCTCAATGGCATCATCGGTCAGAGTTCCAACCTGTATCAGAACAGAATCCTTATAAACCTTGACTTCAAAGGTTAAAAGATCCATGCCTTTGTTGGAATCACAACGCTGTTCCGCCAGAGTGTAAGTATCGTAAATGAGAGCGCCTTTGGAATCATCCGGTTTGGAGGTGCCGAACCAGATGCCGTCTTCCGAAGACTCACCCCGGTTGGTATTTGCGGTATGTTTGTTCCATTTGGAGGAAGTGCTGGCATAACCGTTGGCATCTGTCACAATCACATGGCTTTCGCCTGTTGTTTTGGAAGTGATCTTAAATGGCACATTTGCCAGACGGTTCTGGCTGCCGTCAGCAATCTTGACAAATTCCAGATCCCCGCGGATGACCTGATTGGAGATGGAATTGTCTTTTGCAGTCAGTTCCACGATTTTTCCCTGTTCTGTGATGTCAAATTCTACAGAGATCTTTCCGCTGTTCAGATAACCGGAAGGTGCAGTTGTTTCATCCACACGGTAATGTCCGAATGGGAGAGCATCTTTTGCAGTTGCAGCAGAACCGGATTTATCGGCAGTAAGTGTAAGGACAACCTGATCTTTCGTGTAGGATGTTCCGTCTACTAATACCGGATTTTCATTTAACGTAGTGATCGCAAAGACAGTACCTTCCAAAGTGGCAGAACCCTGCGGTTTTGCTTCTCCGGTCTCGCTGTCACGTTTCTGGATCTTCACTCCGCCACGGATGACAGATTCTTCTATGGTAGAAGACTGGTATACCGAAACCATTTCCTGCTTACCGTCACCTGTAATTTTCTGTACGAAGACAGTTGGATTGAGCTGGTATCCGGCAGGGGCTTTGCTTTCCTGTACCGTTATGGTACCGAGCGGAAGACAGACGGTCTTGCCATCACTGGTATAGTAAAAGGCATCGCCGCTTACAAAGGAATCTTTGGTAAAATGCATCTTTCCGGAAACATCTGTTTTTAATACCCAGGTACGTGCCGGTTTCTTTCCAGCTTCCGCAGGATCACTGTCAGACTGCTCGGTATAGAACTTGACTGTAAATTCTGCGTTTGCAAGGGAAGCTGCTCCCTGTGGGGAGGCTTTCTTTGTTTCGGCATCCAGCTTTTCAAGCACCAGATTCATGGGATTATTCTGCGGAATATCTGTTACGTTTGCAGCAGAAGTCTGTTCTGCTTTTACGGTGACTTTGTGAGCTTTGGTGTCTACAATGTAGCCTTTGGAAGCAGAGAGCTCTTTTATGGTATAATCGCCTTCCTCCAGTTCGCCGGATCTGGCATACCCGTTTTCATCAGTGGTCAGTTTCTGGATGAGCTTCTCACCCTGATAGATCCCATACACAGCACCCTTTAAGCTGTAATTCGGATTCCCGTCCGATACGCTTCCGTTGGCAGAAGATTTTTTCAGTTCGATCCAGCCGTTTGGAACCTGATACCAGCTTCCGGCAATGGTCTGGCTGCCCTGTCCCGGAACGATGAATGCCCGGAAGCCTTCCGGCGGGTTCGGAAGTCCCTGAATGGCACTGGCTACTTCCAGTGCTTTATCAATATAGGACTGCGGGGCGCCATGGAAAGCTCCGGTGTCAGCGGAATTACCGGCATAGATGTAAGCGACAACCAGATGTCCGATGACATAGCTGTTATCATCACTCCAGCCACTGAAATATTTATCCTTGACGACTTTATCGTAGCCGTAACCGCCGTTTAAGTAGTAGAGCGCTTTTCTGAGCGGGGAGTTCTGGCTTAAAAGGTCATAGGAATAGGAACCAGAGGAAGGTGTTTTCTTCAGTGGTTCCACGCAGTAGGCAGTATTGCTCCCGTCAAAGCTCATGCGGGAGGTAAAATAGCTGCCGTAAGGGATATTGGCACCTGCCTTATAGCTGATGGTGCCGTCGGCTGCATGAACCGGAAAACTGCCGGAAAACAATGCGCCGACTGCGACAAGGACTGCCAGCAGCATAGCCAGCGTCCGTCTGGTATAGGATTTGTATGTCTGTAACATAAGTCTCCTCCTTCTTGAAGTTCAAATGAAAAGGGCAGCGTCAGTGCTGCCAAAAGTTACACAGCCTGTTTCTTCTGTTTCGCAAGGATTTCCAGAAGCTCCTGCCGATCTGTGGTAATCAGCTCCTTTTCCAGATTGGAAGCCTTAAATTCCACAGTGATGTTATTGTTGTTGGTTGAGATCAGACCGTTGCCCCGCTGGAAATGGGTGATGTTCATTACTTCTGTTTCCGATAAATGCAGGATAGTCTTCACCCGCTGTGCCTCTTCATCCTCCATGTTCAGGATGATCTTGGTCTTGCAGTTATTGATGATACCCTTGCCGTACTTTCCGTCATCCAGAGCAAAGAAGTCGTTCAGATCCTGTGTGGCAAAGATGCCGGCTCCGGAGTAAGCACGGATGATCTTGGCAATCTCCAGTACGAATTCCGCTGCAAGCCGGTTGCTGGATGCACCGATGAGCTGCCAGACCTCATCGACAAAGATGGCTTTCTCTTCGGTACGGTTTTCCTTCGCTTTATCCCAGACATAATCCAGGGCAACGAACATGCCGACCGTTAAAAGATCGCTGGAACCGGTCAGTTCGGAGATATCCAGTACCGTATATTTATTGGTCAGGTCCACATTGGTCTGCTGGTTAAAGGAAGAAGCAGAACCGTGAACCAGGCGGTTCAGGATATGAGCCAGACGTTTGGTATCCTCGCTTTCCAGCAGGACATTGTAGACATCCTCCAGAATGGGCATCTTTTTGTACTGCTCCGGATGCTGCGGATCTGTCAGGGATTCATTTTTATGTGTAATCCCTTTTCTGGCATAGGTTTTGATTAGGGCTTCATCCAGAAGCTGCTTCTCCTCATGGGACATATCCGGGATCAGCAGACTGAAGAAGATGTGAAGCCTTTGGATCTTGCCTGCCAGTGCGGAGGCATCCAGTGTCGGTCCGTCCAGCAGTTCATTTACAGAATTGTCTACCTTCCGGATTTCCATGATGTTGATACAGTTCTTACTGGCAGGAGAGATCTGGATAAATTCTCCGCCGACATTCCTTGCAGCCCGGTAAAATTCGTGTCCCTTTAGCGGAGCGATGATGAACACCTGGATGCCTTTTCTTCGCATCCTTAGTGCCATGGTCTGCATGGTGAAGGTCTTTCCTGCTCCCGAACAGCCTAAGATACAGATGTTGCTGTTCTTGTACTGCCTGGAATCAAAGATATCCGCAATGACCAGGGAATTGTTATGCTTGTTTACCCCAAAGAGGATTCCGTTATCATCGCAGATACTGTAGCTGACGAAGGGATAGCAGCTTGCCGCCCCGGAAGTCAGTACGTTCCGCTTGGACAGCTTAAAAAGCTTCTTGTCCAGATTTGCCAGCGGCAGAGAGGATAAAAATCCCTGCTCCTGTAAAAAGTAGCAGGAGTGTAAGTTCATATCCTGCGAGATCAGGAGCTTTTTCATTTCCTGAATCCGCCACTGCAGTTCTTCCAACGTGGAAGCAGTAATGGTGATGAGAAGATTCATGTAATAGAAATCTTCGTTGTTGGCAAGTCCCTGCTTCAGAAAATATCCGGAGCGGATGGCAGAATCCAGATCGTCATAATCAGTGTTGGTATCGGACGCATCCTTTAATTTGGAACGGTTGATACGGATCTGCTGACCGAGACGCTGCTGAATCTTGTCCTTTGGCTGTTTCTGGAGAAAGAAATCAATATCAATCCCTTCCCCGGCATTGACAAGGAGTGACAGCCATCCGGGAGTTACCCGGTTTTTGTAGCCGTCAGACGGCACAAGCAGGTAGGAATGGTAAAGCCCATTGATCTGCACATAATGGGAGTGCTTGAAATCCACACTTTCCGGTGCGAGAAACTCGTTGATCCGGATGTGATCCAGTTCCTCCATGCGATTTTCCTTTGTATAGGCGGACAGTACAGTGCTGATCCGGTTCGAAAGCGGAACCTCCGTACAAAGGGTACGGTTTAAAAGGGTGTAGAGAACATCCGTAGTAAATTCATCCTCATTGTCATGGGAGACCACTTCATTCCCGCACTGGTATAGAAAGGTTTTGGCGGTCTGGGAGGCTGTCTCAAGAGCAGCAAGGATTTCCCGTTCCTCTTCCTTTCGGTTTGCGTTGAATGGTTCATATTCAAAGATCAGAAAGAACCGTCTGGATACTGCTTCTCTGGAACTTAAGTTCTGGACAAACTGGATGTAGTCACGCTGCAGTTCCTGACAGTGGGGATCGGTTTCCCGCTCCAGCTCCAGCTGGGACTGCTCCAGATGCTTATTGATGTCTGCTTTTTTGGAGATCATCTTGATCTGGAGTTTGACAGGGCTGATCTTTAAGTAACTGATAAAGCTGTAGATAATGCCCTGCTGTTCCCTGGCACTTCGAAGCAGAAAGTTGATTGGTTCAATCTCCAGGATCTTCACGTACCGTCCGTCTGTGGTATAGACGATTCCGTTTGCGATTTTTTCCACCGGAAGATAATCCTCCAAGGTCTGGTCTTTCTTTCGCTTTTTCCGGGAAACGGGTTTTGACGTGGCAGATGAGGTGTCCTCCTTGGAAACCACCTTTTTTTTCTGCTCTTTTTTTGCAGCCCGCTTTTCGGAAACTGCCCGTTTTTCTTCCTCCTTTCGTCTCCGGGCTTCCGTTTTTTTCTGTATTTTTATCTGTTTCGCCGCCTCTTTTTTCTGTCGGCTGGCTTCTTTCTGCTCCCACTTCAGATAACGGATATCTTCCTTTGCCTGTTTTTTGATGCCCCGCTTGGTGGAGGTATCAAACTGCCGGTGTTCTTTTTTTTTACTTTTTGGCGGAGCTGGTGCGTCCGGTTCAGACTGTGGGGGAGCCGATGCCATTACTTTGGAAGGCTCTGCCATTTTTTCTGCTTTCCGGTGTTTCTTTGTCTTTGGCTCTTTGAAACGTGGTTTCCTGCGTGGCTTTCCTTCCGGAAGACTGTCGGACCTCCAGATTACCCTGCGGTTCACTACAAAACGCAGGGCATTCATCAAAAAGGCAGTGATGCTCTCCCCGCCGATTCCAATCAGGGCTACCATTGCCGCTGGAAGTGCGGTCATGCAGAGAATGATGATGCGGGCAGTCAGGGACAGCGGCAGGTGGAAAACAGGGATACCGATTGCCAGGGAAAGAACAATGCTTTCTATGGCATTGCGGATGTCAAAAGTTCCGTTTAGGATCTTGCCTTTCTCAATGAAGTTGGAAGGGATAAAGGAAACCGGTGTTTCTTCTGGCTGTGTCATGGCTGCACCTCCTTTTTCGTATCTTTCGCATCTTCGGAAGGCACAGAGGCACTGCCGGATTCTGTGTCCGGAGCTTCCGGGCTGTCAGAAGTATCCGGATACCCGCCTTCCTGCAGGTGTTCAATGTCCTGCGAAGTCAGGGACGGCAGGGAATCATCGGTTTGCTTTTCGTAAACAGTCGTATCTGCAGAGACCTGTACCCCGTCTTCTCCAAATAAAAACACACCCGTCGGGGTGTGGTAGGTAACCGGAAGCGTATCCTGATCGGAAAGTGAAAACATCAGGCAGACGGTTGTTTCGGTAGGGTAGCTGGTTTTTTCCGGCAGGAAGGTGATGCTTGTCTGTTCTTTTTTGACATACTCTTTTAGGTAGACAGGAAACTGCCCTTTGAGAGAAGCAATCTGGCTGTCGGAGAAAAATGCTTTTAAAGCATCAAAATCCAGATATTCCGGCATGGGGGTATCAGAATTTGTTTCTGTTGTTTCCTTTGCCGGTTCCCTGCCTTTGTTTCCGGAAGCTTCTTTTTTCTGGCTTTTCCAGAAACTGGGGAGAACCAGTCCGGCAAGCAGCAGAAACAGCATCAGAAAAATGGAAAGAATCACTTTTGTTCTGTTCATAATGGCTCCTTTATTTTTTGTCGAAGATCCAGTAGGCATTTGCCGTAGCATGGATTTCCGACATCATATCAAATTCACGGTTAATATAGTTCTTTGCGTCACTGTCATTGGGATCATTGACCAGTACCTTGCCGTTTGCCGTAACACCTCGGAGTACGATGAAGTGTCCGCCGCTGGTGAAAAGTCCTGCCCGCTGAGAGGAGATGACCGGACAGCCTTCGGAGAGTGCCTGAAGTACCGTATTGGCATTGCTGGTCTGTGTGACGCTGCCACAGCCGAAATGACTGGCTGCAGCCTGAAAGTAGCTCCAGTAGGTTCCAACTCCCGGCTTGTAATAGGAATTCCCGCACCATGCCACCGCATCCGGAGGGGTAATGGTATTCCCGGTCAGGTAGCTGGCGATCATGGCAAAGCTGGTAGGCCCGCAGCCGGAAGATGCGATAGAGCCGCCGCCATAAGGAATGTTCCCGTAATCGGTCTGGAGATAGTGCGGAATCTGCATTCCGTTTGCCGGATAGCTTCCGCCGGTATTGGTAATCTGATAATACCGGAGAACATGCTCCACATATTCCTTGTCCCCATACCGGTCATAATGCCAGTTCGGACGGGCACACATCATATCCGAATAAGCAATGGCGTTTTCTTTGGTATAACCGCCGTCACGTTCCATTGCCCAGTCGATATAGCCGGAGCCGTAATTGTAACCCTGAAGCGCCAGCTTGATGCGGTCCAGGTCGGTAGGTCCGGTACATCCTGCTTTATCCAGTGCATACTTTAATTCCTGAATCCCACATTCGATGGAATAAGCAGGATCGGTGATGCCGTTGGGGACATGGGGGTATTTCTTATTAAAGCCGCCTTCTGCCGCCTGCATGGGATCGCTTCCACGCCCGCCGCTTTCCTGCATCATGACTGCCATGAGGAGTTCCACATAAGCTTCCATGCCGTATTTCTGTGCGACCTGCTGGATGGTAGCCCGGTAAGCCAGCACCTCATCGCTGACACCTACCGCCATGGCAAGACCGGAAGCGGAGCCGCCAAAGAACATGGTCAGGTTTTCCACATAACTGTCTGCCGTTTTTTTCTGCTTATCGGTCAGATGAAAGACGTGATCTGCAAAGTAGGCATCTCCGGCATAGCTGACCGTGTAGGTATGGCGGGTAAAAGTAACCTTTCTGGGTGGTGCATTTTCCTCTTCCGCCGGAACTTCCACCGTGGCCGTTTCTGAAGTAACGTCATAAGAAAAAAGCCCGTCCTCGTTTTCCCGGATCAGGCTTTTGAGTTTGCTGATATTTATATTTTTATAGTCATCCTGGCTGGCACAAAACTGTGCGATGAGCTGGTTCGCATTTACGATGATACTGGAAGCGTAAGGATCGCTGATAGAGGCAGTATCTCCTTCCGGGAGTCTGGCAATTTCCGCATTGATCTTAGCAAGCAGTGCATCATGGCTTTCCTGAAGCACCTCCACGATTGCCTGATTGGAAGCCCGGATATTTTCACTGATTACCGTGTTGCTGGTCAGTGCTCCGGTATTTTCAGAGAGGTCTCCGAAGACGAGTCCCGGAAGCATGACAAGGAACAGAATGGGAAGCATCAGTACACCGCCGACGGCTGCTCCAGTTTTCGCAAGGGTGCGCCTGTGCCGGAATACTGTACCGATGACAGCAAGAGGACTGCCCATCAAGGCTGTTTTTGGCATGTTACATACGCTCCTTTCGCTGTGGGGCTGGCGGCAGTTTCTGGACAATGGATTCATTGTAGGCTACTTTGCCGCTGCCGGAAGTATATGGTGTTTTTTCGACCGTATCCTGTGCATACTGCTTGTACCAGGTGGAACCATCCACGGACTGTACCGTAGAGTAGGAGCCCTGAGTAGGAGCTGCATACTGGTCGGCATGGTACAGGGCAAAATCCCGGTTTCCGGAGCTTCCGGTTTCGGTACCGGTGATCCTTCCGCCACCGATTTCTACATTATCATAGGAAGAACCGCCGCCCGGATTGATGCCCATATAGGAAGTAAAGGCTTTCTGTGCGTCTGCTCCCTTGATGGAACCTACCTGACCGTAATTTCCCTGTGCAATGTTGCTGATGACCTGATTGGCAAAGTCTCCGCCTTTGTTCAGGGATGACTGGTAGAGCATGTTTCCGATACTGCTGTGTTCGGTATAACCGGTTGCGGAATTGACCGCTTCTCTTTGTACCTGTCTTCCCACTGCCCCGGCAAGCCCGCCGGATAGGAAGCTTCCTGCGACAGCCGCACTTCCGGGAGAAGAGGCTTTGTGGTAGCCGCCACCACCATGGGAACGCATGGAACCGGTCAGGCTCCGTCCTGCAATCAGAAGTTCAGCCATCATGTTTCCTCCGGTATTGCCGACATTGATGCCAAGCGATGCCAGAAAAGAATCAATTTTCTGGGATACCTTTAAAAAGGCAATGGCACACAGGAACCAGACGAAGACATTTCCGGTTACCGCTTCCTTTCCCTGACTGGCAACTGCCGCTTCCACGTCTGCTTCCGTAAGCTCCGCTGCAAAGACCGGCATGGAGCAAAACAGTACCAGACAGGCAGTTAGTACCAGGAATGGTATGAGTTTCTTTCTAAGTTTCATTTTGGTCCTCCTTTCTTATAGGGATAACGGATTGGCAAGGAAGGTGCCGACCATAGAAGTAAACAGCCGCAGGCACCACGCATTCATCAGAAGCAAAAAGAACTGGCCGCCAAGCATCCGGCACCAGCTTTTGAAGATATTTCCGGTTGACTGGCTGGCACCCATGGAAAAAGCTGCCGGGGCTGTGTAGACCAGTACCCCCAGAAGAATATAGCGTTCTGCCGCTTCAAAGAGCAGTTTGATGTAGTTCCACGCCAGAATCAGTACCAGAATCAGTGCAATGATGGCTACCGCCCCATTTGCACAGACTCCCAGGATGACTGTGACTACGGAGTTAAAATCCGCAAATTTTAAAGGCGGCAGGTCTTCCGTCAGAATCCAGTTGTACGGTGTTCCTGAAATCTTCAGGAGCAGATCCACAATATCTTTCGCATAGAAGGTGAGAAAGATAAAGAGGAAGGAACGGATGGACAGCTTAATGGGATCTTCCGCTTCGATACCGGCTCCCATAAAGTAATTTTTAAAGAGCTGCCATACCCAGTTTAAGAGGATCAGCCCGATGCCCAGTGCCAGAAAGACCTGATACATGGTCTCGGCAGCAGGAAAGTAGCGAAGAAACGTATCCATGGAACAGCCCAGAGCACCGAGGACTGAAGTGGTGATCAGATCCAGAATGTTCATGACCTGTTCGGCAATCCATTCCACGATTCCGTCAAGTATTCCCATAGTGGCATCTCCTTTCGTCTATCCGTTCCATTTTCCGCCTGCAAAGAACGGGGTGATGTAAGCCATGATAAAGCCAAGCCCGTTTAAGATCGCCCAGGTAATGACGATACGCTTGAGCCATGCACGTGATTCGTCCACGGTTTTTCCGCTTTTGGAAAAATTCATCATCAGAAGGGCAACCGATGCCGTTACGACTGCAGCAATGGTGGAAATGAGGATAATCTGGTTATAGACATCCTTCATGATCTCATTGGCTTTGGTCCAGATGGTAGCGGCAAAAACCGGCTGTGTGTATCCGCAGAGGACTGTGACAGCCAGAAATGCAGCATACAGGCATCTGCCATAATTGACATGCCGTTTTGTGTCCGGCGGAGCGTTTTTCAGTTTGTGTTTCACGTAAAAGTACCTCCTTTTTATAAGAGCGGCAGGAGAATTACCTCCCCTGCCTTTGCTTATGGTTTTCCTGCCTCAAGAAAGGACGCAGCCCGGTCAATGCAGGCTGCGTCCTAAATCAAAGTATGAAATTGTAAAGATCCTCCTATCTTACAGAAAAAACGCAGCTTATTTGCCGCAGGAGAGGCTTCCCATACGGCAGTGCTGCGTTTCGTTCTGCATATAATTTTGACAATATCAATTTTAACATGGGTAAATTACCGCTACAATCGCAGGACTGTGCCAGTTACAGACGATGGAGTGCCAAAAATGTGACCAACGCTAAAAGCGTTATAAATGCAATCCTTATGGATACTGTAAGCGTGATTTGCAACCAATTATACTGGATTTACATGACTAATGCTTTAAGCGTTAGTGAATACTGGAAGGAGGAGGTGTGCGTGTGAAAGGAATGGGAAAGGCAATCCGCAGGTACAGGGAAGAGGCAGGAATTACGCAGGAGAGACTGGCTGAACTGGTGGATATCAGTACCAACCATCTGGGTGCGATTGAGCGGGAAGTGAAAACACCTACGATGGAAACATTTGTAAAGCTGTTGAATGTATTAGGTGCGGAACCGAATGAAGTGCTGAAGGAAGTGATTCCTCTTACCAGAATGGAACATACTTCTGTAGTGGAAGGAAAGCTGGAAAGGCTCACACCGAAGAAGCAGGAAAGCGTGCTTCGGATGCTGGATGTGATAATTGAAGAGATGATGAAATAGAAGCTGTCTGCGAAATTGCCGCAGGCAGTTTTTTTGAAAGCTGTATATGCAATAAAACACATAAAAATATGCGATTTATGATGAAAGTGATTGCAAGATTTGATATAGTAATCCTAAAAGCATTATAAAACTAATTCTTAAAGGATGACTATAATATGAAAAAGGGATATGTGGGATTATTGGCATGTGCGTCAGGAATTCTGATCGGACTGGGAATCAGCCGGCTGGATCTGACAGGTTATCTTGAAAAAACACAGGAGCAGGAATATCACCCGGTAGAAAGAAAGGTGCCTGAATCAGTAGAAAGCAAGCTGAAAGATCCAAAACAGTGCTGGCTGTGTGGAAGCGATGAACGGAGTATGATGGATTATTTCCGGAAGTTTGACGATCTGGGAGTGATCTGTACCAATCACTGGTATGTGATGGATATGCATATCCGGAATCATGATGAGGACGGGAATCTTACCGGCCCGCAGGGAAACGGGCATATGGGTTATACCGGGACAGGAGAAGGCGGCTGCTTTTTCCATACGGAGCAGATGTCGGATTACGGGATTTCCGAAGTATCGGTGGATTACGGGGAAGATAGTATCTTCGATGTGAAAAAAGTACAGAACCATCTGTGTCAGGAATGCCTGGATAAGCTGGTGGAAAGCATGGAGGTATTCTGTGAGGAAACGCAAAAACCCAAGCCCCGTGATCTGGTACTGGTGGATTTTCAGACATTGGAGCTGTACGCCATTCAGGAGCATAATGCGGGATACTTTATCCGGGATTATTATGTGGAAATTGAGTCGGAGGAAGATGGGGTGGAAGTAAAGGCATTTTACTGCCCGAAGCTTAATAACGGGAAAAAGGATGGAGAATAAATTGAGGTTTGCATTGGTGAGGAGTATAATGTAAGTACGTGTTATGTATTGGAAAAACTTGAATTTAGCAGAAAGAAGGATTGTTATGAAATTTATCAATACTAGAAAATTCACATGGATAATTTGTATAATAGGATTTTTGCTTGCTCTTGTAAGTATATTTTTCTTACCGAGTATTATTCCAGTACATTTTGCAAATGGGATTGCGGATGATTATGGAAGAAAAATACAAATATTTTTATTTCCTATATTACAAGTGCTTATCACTTTTTTGACTGGACGAGAAAAAGTAAAATATTGCCTGACACATTCAAAAACTTTCTTAACGGACATTCAGTTTAATTGGATGATAGATGGTGTACTTTTATTGGTAATGTTTGCAGAAATATGGGTTATCTATGCTTCATTTGCATAGAAATACTTGCATAACAATTTACATTTGATTGAGCAGATAAAAATGATTTGAGGTGGTAGCAATGAAAAAGCGATTGGGAATCATAGCCGGAATTTTAGGAATTGTATTGGCAGTCATTGGCATTGTACTGAAGCAGAAAGAAAACACAGCCGTTTCTGTTATTGGTGGTGCGGATGGCCCGACTTCTATTTTCATAGCAGGGAAGTTAAATGGTGATAATTTTATTTTTATGATTGTAGTTGGAATTATTTTATTGATTTTGGCAGGAGTTATTTTTTACAAACGTAAGCATTAAGTTACAGTTTTTTAGACTGTGTATGGCGGAAGAACCGGGAAAGTGTAGATATATCATGGGGATTTTGGAAAAAAATAAAAAAAGTAAGGGTACAGCGTTTGTCTATGATGAGAATAATGATTACTATAAGATGGAAATAAACGGGATTGAATTTGTCTGTGACAGTATACATTCCGATTATGAGAAGCATGCAGTTGAACTGGCACAGGCGTATGAGAAAAGGCTGCCGGATATCGTGGATTATCTTATGCCGGATATAAAGGAGATGTTTGGAATTACAAATCCAGATGTAATAGCAAACTCACTAGGAAAGCCGAGTATAGATTTGGATAGAGGAACACTGACTTATCTGGAGCACACAATGGACAGCCTACATATTATTGAAATGGAATTTGACGGTATCTTCACGGCATTCTATAACTCCTGTATTGATGGATAGGACTTTAGTAACATAGAGCTGCAGTTGTCTACAGCTTTTATCCAGACTTCGGATGTTACAGAGAAGCAATCAGAAATGGATTGATCGATTTCTGAAGCAGTATCCGGTGAAATCCTTGAACATATGAAGGAAAAGTATGTATGTTAATTTTATTTTTATTGTAGACAAAAGATAGGACTGATATGATAAAAGAACAGGTTATTACAAATAGAGGTGGAGTATTTGATGCAGA
The DNA here is from genome assembly GCA_934661765.1 of uncultured Senegalimassilia sp. The sequence goes on along the minus strand of CAKUJT010000036.1, from coordinate 7,005 downwards.
AAATATTATTACTGGAGGATGACTTGAATCTAAATCGGGGAATTGCCCTGTTACTTTCACGGGAAGGGTATGAGGTTCGTCAGGTTTATACAATAAAGGAAGCAAAAGAAGCATTTCAAAAAGGAGATTATGCTCTTGTTATCAGCGATATTACATTGCCGGATGGTACAGGACTGGATTTTGGAAGGATGGTACGTGCAGGTGGAGATACATATCTTATCTATCTTACGGCTTTGGATCAGGAAATAGATATTGTAAATGGTTATGATACAGGGGCAGATGATTATATTACCAAACCATTTTCACTGATGGCTTTGGTGTCGAAGGTGAACGCATTGATGAGACGGCTTTCTAAGGTACAGGCACAGATTATGTCTTCCGGAGAGATTACGGTGCATATGAAAACGATGCAGGTGTATAAAGGGGATGAACCAGTTACTTTAAGTAAGAAAGAATTCTCTCTGTTGCTGTATCTCTGGGAGAATGCAGGACAGATTGTTTCAAAAGAAAGTATCCTGGAGCATGTATGGGATATAGACGGTCAATTTGTCGATGATAATACGGTTACTGTCAATATAAGCAGACTGAAGAATAAACTTGGAACAGAAGAGATAGCGAATGTGAGAGGACTGGGATATATATGGACCGGAAAGGTAAACAAAAATTAAAACGGTATTTTATCGTATATGTAATCTTTGCAGTATTTTTTACAGTAGGAATGTATCTGATAACAAAGTATGAGGAAAATGCGAAAGCAACGCAGATAGCACTGCTCCTTGCAGAACATCCTGAACTGGAAGGGGAAATAGTTGCAATCTGGGAAAAGTCAGGAACAGTAGATTTTATAAGAGACCGGGACGATCAGAAGATAGAAAGAGTCGTACAGATGCTGGAAGAAACTTATGGTTATCACTCAGGGAGTGGATCTTCAGATGTGGTTATAAGGATTATCTGGGGAATTGGATTACTAGTGGGAGTCATAGTATGTAGCCTGTTCTTGTACCTGGACCGAAGAAAAAACTGGAGCAGATACGGTGATGAGGAACAATTACAGCAATTATATGAATGTCTGCAGGAATTCAGAAAAGGAAAATTCCAAACATATCCTGAAGAAACATCAGAATCGGAACAATGGTTAAAGGTGTGGGAATCTGTAAAGGAGCTGGGGCAATATTTCGAAGATTTGAAGGAACGTCTGGAGCAGGAAGAAAATGGTACGAAGAGTCTGATTACAGATATTTCCCATCAGTTGAAGACTCCGCTTGCATCACTCCGGATGAGTCATGAGCTGGTGGCAGAAAATCGGGTTACAGGAGAAGAACAGAGGGAGTTTCTGGAGCAGGAATCACAGGAACTTACCAAACTGGAACAGCTCTTGAATGAACTGGTAAATCTTTCAAGGCTGGAAACACATATGATCCAGATACATTCGCTTCATGAAAGCCTGAAGAAAACGCTAACAGAGGCTGTCAGTCAGATTTATATGAAGGCAAGAGGAAAAGATATTTCCATTCAGGTGGAGATGGATGATGATATAGTTGTGAACCATGATTCAAAATGGACGGTAGAAGCATTAACGAATATCCTTGAGAATGCAGTCAAATATTCACCGGAACATACAACGATTACAGTGAGGACGCAGGAGCTAGCAAGCAATGTGCTTATTGAAGTAGAAGATGAAGGAATGGGCATTCCTGCGGAGGAACTGCATAAGATCTATCAGAGATTTTACCGGGGAAGGAAAGCAAAGGAACAGGTAAAAGACGGAGCGGGTGTCGGTCTGTATCTTGCCAGAAAGATCATAGAAGAACAGGGGGGGACAATAGCAGCCAAAAGAAAGGCTGAGAAAGGTATGATATTTAAAGTGACACTGCCGCTCATAATAGGAGAATAGTCGGAACCCTTACAAAACTGTTATGGTTGTTGTAAGGGTTTTGTAATGCAGGAATGTTATAGTAGGGGTATGAAATGGAAAGGGGACTTGAAGATATGAGTAGTATTTTAAAAGTAGAAGATCTAGTAAAGTATTATGGAGAAGGCGAGAATCAGGTGAGAGCCGTGGATCATACAAGTTTACAGATAGAGAGAGGCAAGTTTACAGCTATCGTAGGACGTTCCGGCTCCGGAAAATCTACACTTCTGCATCTGATTGGAGGGCTTGACAGACCGGATTCCGGCAAAGTATGGATTGATGGAACCGATATCTATTCTCGAAAAGATGATAAACTGGCACAGTTTCGAAGAAAGAAGATAGGATTTATCTTTCAGGATTTTAATCTGATTCCATCGCTGAATGTGTGGGAGAATATCGTTCTTCCGCTGGGACTTGATAATCGCAAGGTAAAGCCGCGGGAAGTGGAAGATATTCTCAAAAAAATCGGACTGCAGGATAAGAAAGATGCGATGCCGTCTGCTTTGTCTGGTGGACAGAAACAGAGAACTGCGATAGCCAGGGCATTGGTGACAAGACCGGCGATAATTTTGGCGGATGAGCCGACTGGAAACCTTGATTCCCAGACTGAGCTAGAGGTTATGAGCCTATTGAAAAGCTGCGTGTCGGATTTCGGGCAGACGCTTATCATGATTACCCATGATGAAACGATTGCCCAGATGGCGGATGAAATGATTATCATTGAAGATGGCAAGGCGGTGAGAAGATAATGAAGATGACGACCAGAGTTGCATATTGCAATATGCGGCATTATAAGAGCAAAAACATACTGATTGGAATTGCCATTATCCTGACAACATTACTGCTGTTCGTAATCCCATCAATCGGAAAAGATATGGTGGAAGTGAACTTTGCGGTAATCAATAAGATTTATCCAACATGGCATGCCCTTTATCGGAACGTGGACGAGAGTACAGTTATGAAACTGGCGGCACATCATGATGTGAAAACTTACGGACTCCGCAGCGATGCGGGGTACATGAATCTGGAAGATGCGACGGTTTCCATGATGTATATGGACAGAACAGGGATGGAACTTTATAAAGTGAAGCTGAAAGAGGGGCAACTTCCGCAGAAAGAAAATGATATTGTGGTTTCAAAAGGAATACTGGAAGCATTAGGACAGAATGGGAAAATCGGTGACACCATCACAGTACCTTATCAGATTCTGAAAGATGACGGACTGGATTATACGAAGGAGAAAGAATTTCGAATCTGTGGCTTTTTAGCAGATAATGAGAGCAGCAAAGAACAAAAACAATATACATCATTGGTTTCAGAGGCCTTTCTGAAAGCGGAGATACCGGTAGAACAGGTGAAATATCGGTTTTTACTTCAGGTGAATGGACAGAAAGGAAATACGACTGCAGATTATACAGAGACGATACAGAATATTGCCAGACAGTTCGGGATTTCCGAGGATGACATGAATATTAATAAAGAGTATCTTGCAGCAAATTATGTGGATCCGGCTACAATTCCGGTGATTGTAGGAATCATGCTTATTGTTGTATTGGCGGGCATTATCACAATTTATAGTGTTTATTATGTATCTATGAACCAGAGGGTTCGGGAATTTGGAAAGTTAAAGGCAATCGGGGCTACGAAACGGCAGCTTAGACAAATCGTACTAAGAGAGGGAATGGGAGTGGCGTTGTTTGCTATTCCGATAGGACTTTTGATCGGAACAGTTGCTGTGAAAGTTGTACTTCTCCAGTTTGTAGAACATGCAAAGGATTCAAACGTACTTATAACAGAGGCATACAAGGTTGTAGCTAAAGGAGAAGTCCAACTTTATTATTGGTGGATTTATCTGTTGGCAATTGCAGTGACTCTGTGTACAGTGTATCTGTCACTGATGAAGCCTATGCGTATGGCGGCGAAGGTATCAGAAATAGAAGCTATGCGTTACCAGGGAGGCAGTAAGCGACAGAAAAGCAGCAGGAAGGGATATCAATTTCTGAATATCGGACGACTGACCAAGAGAAATCTTGCAGAGAATAAAAAGAAGAGTACTATCACGATTGTATCTATGGCCGTTACCGGAATATTTGTCATGATGGTAGCAACGGTGCTGTCTTGTGCAAATCCGATGGAAAGTGCAAAGAGTTCGATTGTGGGGCAATATGAGATTTCTCCAATTGTGGAATCCGGGAATAAAGAGCATCCTGAATATGAATGGGCGGAGGTTCAAAAGAATAATCCATTAAATGAAGGACTAAAGCAGCAGATAGAGGAGCTTGACGGTGTTGAGCGGGTAGATGTGTTTACCGCGTTGAAGGTATCAGGAGGACCTTTTGAAGAAGAAATTGGAAGCGAATTTATCAATGGAGTGCCGGAAGAATACGCAGAAGAGCTGAAAAAAGGAATCACTGAAGGCAATGTCACATACGAGGAATTGAAATCCGGGGATAAAGTGATTCTGGACCGCGCGCTACTTCACTGGTATCCAGATATTAAAGTGGGAGATAAGCTGAAACTCAATATTCATGATGGAGATAATACCTTTCAAAAAGAGATTGAAGTGGCAGCAATTGGTGATTATGGAAAAGGTCTGACAAACTATAACTGTCTTATCATGGCAAAAGAAGGGGCAGAGAAACTTACCATAAATAATTCTTCCAGCTATTTTCAGGTGATTGCAGATAAGGATTATGATGAGGCACTGGAAGCATCTCTACAGGCTATTGTGGATGGATCAGGCAGACTGCAGATGCGTACTTGGAAGAATGAGTACGATACATGGGAAAATGCCATACAGATGACTAGAGGTGCATGTTATGCATTTATCATCATTCTGGCAGCAATCAGCATTATGAACTTGATTAACACAATGATCAATAGTGTCCATGTGCGAAAAAAGGAGCTTGGCATGATGCAGGCAATCGGAATGTCGGACCGTCAGTTGATGAAGATGCTCCAGTTGGAAGGTATATTCTATACAGTAGGCACTCTTATTATCAGTATCGGAGTGGGAAGTCTTGCAGGATATCCGTTGTTTTTATATGCAAAGCGTACAGGAATGTTTGATATCAGCACATACCATTATCCGGTAACAGCAGCTATTATTATAATTTTAACATTGTTTGTGATACAGATGTTATTGGCAATATTCATTGCAAAGTCAGTAAGGAAAGATTCATTGATAGAGAGAATTCGTTTCAGTGAGTAAGAATATAAATTTCTGATGTTTAATGCAGATACTAATCAATGTCATAATAAAAAGGGGGACTTGATTTCTCAAATCCCCCAGTGTATAATGAACTCAAGAAAGGTATTCAGATGCAAAATCTGATGCCCTCAGTTAAATTTTATATTCTATGTATAAGTCATAGCATCCAAAACTTTCCTAGGGTCGTGGATGCTATTTCTTATTATGTCGATCTATATAAGTCAAAGCCGCAAAAATTACCAATAGTAAAGTCAATACTTCCATTGTATTCATGGGCATCACCCTCCTTGGATACTAGAGGGCAAAATCGAAATGCATCCGTCTTTCCGGTTCAGTAATACCGAATCAGTATAACACGTTACCGTTTTCAGTACAATAAGGTAATGGTCTGAAAAATACTTTATTCTGTCACCTTATGTAGCTGTATCGTGAGTATTTGCTGGACTAATTGGTGCTGTATATGAAAAAAAGCTATTTAAAAATAAGGTGGAAGCCTTATATGGTCTGCTTGATGATGCGGGTGATGATGCCGAGGGCAACATTACGCTCTTCATCAATATGCGTCACCACAAAGGATACCTGATCCTTTTTCCCGACTGTCCGGCTGTCATAGCAGGAGTGGGCAATGGCATTGACACCGATGGAGAGCCGGACAAAGACGGTGCCTTTATGGATGTCTTCCACAGTTCCGGCGTATTTTCCCTGAATCTTACATTTTTTCATGTTTTCCTTGCTGGTGTTGCCTTCCACACTTTTGACATCTGCGTGGACAATGACCTGCTCCGGTGAGTCTGCCCGCACATCCAGGATGCGTACCAGGATGTGATCGCCTACCTGGAAGCGTTCTCTGGCATCACCCATCCAGTCGAAGGACAGGTCTCTGGCAAGAATGGAGGTTTCCACACCGAAAATTTCTGCCCGGACTACCTTTTCCGCAACAGCAATGACTCTTGCCTGCACGATACGGTCTTCATAAACTTTCGGCATTCCGGAAGCATCTTTATCCAGATAGAAGATCTGGCGTTTCTTCAGCATCGCTTCTTTCCGGCTGGCGACAATGCTGCGTGTCTTCGGATCTAATCCCTTAATCAGAAAATCAATCTCACATCCAAGCATATTGTTGAGGATTTTGTTCTGCCGCAGGGCAAGCTCCCCATAATCGTGTGCTTCATCCTGCATGAGATGGATCATCATCTCAGTTACTGGGATGACAGTACGGAAATCCTTGTAGTAAACCACGGCAATGAGGCTGCCGTTTTCTGTTTTCTCGATACCGCCAAGCATTCCGGTTAAGATCCGGCGGGTACGGTAGGCATTCTGGATCTCATGCCAGGTAAGGTCTGAAATGGACTGGGCTGTTTCCAGCTTCGCATCGGAATCCAGAGTTAAAATAGGTGTGTTGGTTGTTTCGTTTGGCATCATAGTGTCTCCTTTCAAATTATGACATGATAGAATCTTTATCTAAAGGAACCATGTCTGTGTGATCCGAATAGTTATCTGCTGAGAAGTCATCCGGGAAATCGTGATAGCCAGGTTCCTGATAAACGCTTTGCTGGTCAAAGTGCGGTTCAGCTTTTTTCTTTTTCTGCTTTCCATAAGAAGCGGTTTTTTTCGGGTGGGAAGCAGGAATAGTTGGAGTGTACGTATATTCTTCACTACATGCTCCTTTTCTCCATTCCGGAATATGTTCGGAAGCCTTCCGGGGAATGAGTTTTTGGGCATCCGGGTGCAGGGTGTAATCGTATTTTTCTACCTGCAGTACCTTCTGACCACGCAGGATAATCAGTGCAGTATCCAGCGGGAGCCGCAGGATCTCATCCGGAGTTAAGAGCTTTCGTTTCCCGATGGATCTGGTCTGGCGGTATTCCGGTGTATAATCGGA
>CAKUJT010000035.1 GCA_934661765.1 uncultured Senegalimassilia sp. | reverse complement strand
GCGAGTGCGGCCTGCCCGCTGTGGCCGGCTCCGCGATCGGCGCCGTGTGCACCGCCGCCTACGCCGCGTTCATCCAGATGAGCGCCGGCGCGTTCTCCCAGGTTGGCTACTACTTCGACCCGACGCACCCCACCAAGGCCGTGGCCGACGCCGCCGCGACCGCGGGCGCCCAGGCCCCGCTGCTGTGGCTGGGCGCCGTGGTCGTGGGCGCCGTGGTGCCGCTCGTGTGCTGCGTGATGGCCCGCAAGAAGGGTGACGCCGCCAGCTGGAAGCTGTTCGGCGGCGTGGCCGTGGTCGCGGCGCTCATCGGCGCGGTCTGCCTGCGCGTCGCGTTCTACAACGTGGGCCTGTCCGTGTTCATGTTCTACTAGGCCGGCTCGTTGGCCGAACGTGGGACAAAGGGACAGTCCCTTTGTCCCACGGTGCCGCCTATCCGCAGCCGCCGCTCGCAAGCTAGCGCGGGCTCGCGTGGCGGCCCGCCCCGGCGGCGGGGGTGCCTCGCCGCCGGGTCCCGCCCGCGGCGGCCGAGCGCCATTTGAAAACCGAACCCCTCCCCAGGCGGCCCCTTTCGCTTGGAGGCTTTTCCTTCCCCAAACCCCTTGCAAACGGAAAGCCTTCAAGCGAAAGGGGCCGCCTTGCGTCCTGAAGCGAGCAGCGCGCCTTGCGGCGCGGGTGAACGCTGCCAAGCTCGCTAAACGCATCGAACGGTCCACCGGACTGTTCGACAAGAGATTCGAAACTGTGCCATTCGTGTATGTTGCATGCACACTTAATCGTGCTAATTGTGTATAGCTAGAGGGTCTCTGCTGGAGTGTGGGGAAATGTTCAAGTGCTATATGGCCGACACCGGGCTGCTCGTGTCGCAGCTGTTCGCCGACAATGAGCAGACCCCGCATGAGGTCTATCGCGACATCCTTCTGGGGAAACTCGAGATCAACGAGGGGATGTTCACGGAGAACGCGGTCGCCCAGCAGCTTCCGGCAAGCGGGCATGCCCTGTATTTCTTCTCGAAGCGCGATCGCGAGAACAGCCGGAACACGATGGAGATCGACTTCCTCATCACGGCAGGTTACGACGACTCAGCTGGTCGGATGCGCGTTTCCCCTGTTGAGGTGAAGTCCACGAAGCGCTACGGCGCCAAGTCGATCGACAAATTCAAAGACAAGTTCGGCAAGCGCGTAGGGGGTTCGCAACATCTTGCATCCAAAGCTGATGTCGGTCGAAGGCGACCTCGTGCGTTTGCCGCTGTACATGGCACATCTGCTCTAGCGAACTGGGTTTCTCCCCGCTTCGGCTCGCGGCGTGCGGCACCTCCGGGGCGCGGGCGAAAACGCGCAGCTAATGCTCTCGTTTCGCCAGCTCTTTGACCATAGCATCGAGGTCGGCGGCTTGCATGAGGTCGATGAGTTGTTGCTGGGAATGCACGTCGAGCTTGGTGTAGATATGGTAGGTGTGCGTGTTCACCGTTCCCGCGGATATGAGCAGCTCTTCTTGGATGCGCGCGGCCGACCGGCCAAGCGAAAGCAGGTGGAACACGTCGATCTCCCTTTTCGACAGGCCGTAATATGCGCCGATGATCTTGCAGCGCTCGAGCAGCGGCTTTTTTCGGGGTTTCCCCTCGGCGAGGACATCGCTTTTGGTCGATTCTTTCGGACTTTCGTCGTCCTGCTGCATGCGCCGTGCGACGCATTCCCGGCATTGCCCCACGGTGACCTGCGTCCCTGCATTCTCTGCGTCGCCGGAACCTTGCCCCGTAGCGGTTCGAGCTTGGGCGGGTTGCATCTTGCCCGGCGCCGTCGCGGCCGAGTGCTGCGGGCTTTCCCCGTACAATTCGGAATCGTACAGATCAAGGTCGTTCTCCGTTAGCACATAGAGATACGAGAACACGATGGCCCCGATGGCTAGCCCTGATGCAAGGACGAGAAACGAGTAGCTCATGGCGAAGCTTCCGGAAAGCCCGCGGGCGAGCAGGCTGCCGGCGACGACGCCGATGGCGAGCGTGGCCCCTCGCCCGATGCCGAATACCTGCACGAACGTATATTGGAAGCGGTTCGCCGCGTCGCACAACGTGACCCATACGACGATCTCGAACACGGTATAGCCGATGGTGACGAGCAAAAACGGCAGCGGTGTGCCTAGCCCGAGCGACGGGGCGATGACGAATCCGATCACGCAGGTCAAGATAACGGGCTTGTACAGTAATTTGATGGTGAATCGTTCGCTGAACATGATGACGAGGATAAGAGCCGCGACGGCGATCATCGCGGCGATGGCGAACAGCGTCGTATAGGTGAGGTCGAACGCGTCCGAGCTGTGGACCGAATAGGTATCGCGCATGAACCCGGTCATCACGCCGAGGATGAGCGCGGCGACGATGAACTTCACCGCAAGCTTTTTCGGGATGCTCTCGCCGATCGGTTCAAGCTCATCTGCTTGGGAGAGCGTGATGGAGTTCGCGGTCCGAATGCAGCATTCCGCGGCGAAGGGGAGCGCGAACACGATCAGCGTGGAAAGGGGCTCGGGCGCCAGGAACACCGCTATGGTCGCCGCCGCCGCGATGGCTGTGGCGGCAAGTGTCTCGAGGGCGCAAGCGCGGGTTCCGCTCGCGCGGTACGAGCGTCCCAGGTCAAGCAGGATAAGCGCCGATCCGATCCCCGTCATCGTCCCGGAGGAGCCGATGACAAGCTGGGTGGGCACGACGTCGGCGACGATGCGCAGCGCTATCGGAGCCACCCCGATCGCGCAGAGCAGTGGACCGACGAGGAATCCCCCTCGCGCATCGAGCAGCGCGGAGACCCGTTGATGCAACGCGCCCGCGCACAGCAGCGCGCACGAGAGCGTGATGACCGAGCACAGGTAGACCATCTCGCTGATCCCCCAACGCTGCTCGGGCGCGCTACCGCGGAACAGCACGGAGCTGAAGAATAGCAAGCATATCCATGTTCGGTTGCAGGCGTAAGCCGCGATTCGCCACCGCGTCACACCGGTCGGCTGCTTTCCCAAAGTTCTCCCCTTCGCATTCCCCATGCGAACCCCCCCTTGTTGCCCGGCACCGCGCTAAGGCGGGCAACCTCTCTATTCCAGCATGACCATTGTCGCGTCAAATGCCTGCGGATTTCATCATAAGCCTCTTATGATTTTACGCTGACGTGGGGTTATTTCATAGACCGTTCATGATGCGCCGGGATTTCCCGCCTCCTATATTCGGCTCAGGGCAAAGCGACGCGCCGCAGCGGAAGGTGAGTGGGACCGCGGTTTTCGCGTCGCCTTGCAGGGGATCTAAAACGGAAGAAGGAGGAGGAAATGGTAAAGCTGAACGTTTCGCGACGCACGTTCGTCAAACTGTCCGCGACCACCGCGGCCGTCGCGGCCATCGGCGCAACTGCCGGGTCCGCGCTGGCGGATGAACCTTACACCGCGGCGAACAGCACCGGCCAAGTGCGACGCATCCGCACGTGCTGTCGCGGTTGCGGCAAGATGGAGTGCGGCGTGTGGGTGACCGTCGAGAATGGCCGTGCCGTCAAGATCGAGGGCGATGAGAGCGCCCCGCATTCCATGGGCAGCTGCTGTGCGAAGTCGGTGTCGTCGATCCAGGCGTGCTATCACCCGGACCGTCTGCGCTATCCCATGAAGCGCACGCAGCCGAAGGGCGAAGATCCGGGCTGGCAGCGTATCAGCTGGGAAGAGGCGCTCGACACCATCGTCAAAGGCATCGAGAACGTCAAGGCGAAGTACGGCGGCGAGTCGTTGTTCACCATGGGCGGCACCGGCCGCATCTGGTGCATGAGCCCCTATTCCGGTTACGGCAGCTGGTTCATGACGCCGAACACGGCGGTGGCCTGGCAGGTTTGCAAGGGCCCGCGCCACTTCGCCAGCGCCCTTACCAGCGAGTACAACCACAGCTGGTCGGCATCGGTCGAGCGCCCGCCGGTGTACACCATCTGGGCGTCCACACCCGAGGTTTCTAACTATGATGAGGCGGGCCGTTCGGTTACCGACGAGGTGTTCCAGGCCGACACCTTCATCTCCGTCGATCCGCGCACGACCGCGCTGGGCAAGGAAGCTGACATCCACCTGGCGTTGCGCGCCGGCACCGACACTGCGCTGGCGCTTGCCATGTGCGATGTCATCATCAAGCGCGATCTGGTGGATTGGAAGTTCGTCCGCCGTTGGACCAACGCGCCGTTTTGGTGGTCGATGACAAGACGCCTTCCGGTCCCGAGATTCCGCACATCTTCCATGGCGCGAACATGATCAAGACCAAGCTTTTGACCCAGGCCGATCTGCAGGAAGACGGCAGCCCCTACAAATATATGGTATGGGACAACGCCTCCGGGTCGCTCAAGTGGTTCAACGCCACCGGCCAGCGCGCCTCCGCGGACCCGACCTACGACCCGGCCGCCGACCCCGAGTGCAATTGCTGGGAAGGCGAGCAGCCTTGGAAGCGCTACGACGGTGCCGGCCACAAGGACACCTGGTCACGTCGCACCTTCAAGGGCATGGAGGGCCAGGCGAACCTGCGTGAAGGGCAGTCGCAGGCGTGGCTTCCCGACGAGGATGATTTCGAGTCCATCGACCCGGCCCTGCTCGGCAGCTTCGAGGTCACCTTCAAGGACGGCAGCGTGCATAAGGCCGTTCCCGTGTGGCAGAAGTTCGTCGATCGCTGCGACGAGTACGCGCCCGAGAAGGCGGCGAAGATCTGCGAACTCGACCCCGCGTTGATCGAGAAGGCGGCGCTCGCTTACGGCACGCGCAAGGACCCGCGTTGGGGCAACGGCGGCATCCTGTATCAGCTGGCCATCGAGCACCATGGCAACTCCATCATGAATTGCCGTGCGATTGAGCTTCTGACCTGCATCACCGGCAACACCGACGGCCCGGGCGGTCAGCGAGGCGCCACCAAGATCGACGTCAACTACATGGGAAACTTCTCCGATCAGTCCTACAGCGCCAACATCGACAGTCCGCTCAAACACCCTGAGATCATGGCCAAGCAACTCGGACGCGACACGCATCCGCTGTTCGAGTGGTGGGGCGTGTGGGGCAATGCGAGCAACATTTGGAAGGCCGGCGTGACGGGTGACCCCTACCCGGTGAAGGGCGGCGTGTGCCAGTCGGGAGACTTCATGAACATGGGCAACACCACCATGGCATGGGATTGCATCAAGCAGCTCGACTTCTTCTTCGACATCGACCTGTGGCACCATCCCACCTCCGAGCTGGCCGACATCATCTTGCCGTGTCGTCATTGGCTCGAGGTTCCCAGCCCGCGTCAGTCGCAGGGCTCCGGCGGCGCGTTGGGCGCGTGCGTCCCGTGCGTTGAGCCGCTGGCCGAGACGTGGTACGACCCCGAGATCGTCGAGGCGCTGTACGAGCGGGTCGGCATCCCGTGGGGCTGGGATGACGACAACCCCTACCCGACGCTCGAGGAAAAGCTCGATTATGTGGTGCGCGAGGTTGCGCCGTCATGGAAGGACTACGTCGACCAATTCGAGGAAAACGGCTGGTGGGATGTCAAGAAGCTGCGCCCGGACGATTGGGGTACGTATCGTCGCTATCAGACCGGCTTCATGAAGAAAAGCTACACCGAGGCGCCGAACGAGCATAACGTCATCCCCGGCTTCAACACGCCTACGCAGAAGCAGGAGATATGGTGCACCATCATGGAGACCTATCATGGTGCTGAGGATGCGTTGCCCGATTATCGCCCGAACCCCGACAGCCGCGATCGCAACCCGGAACTGTGGGAGGAGTACCCGGTGCAGTGCCTGACCGGCCGCCGCATCCCGGTGTATTTCCACTCCGAGCATCGCCAGCTGCCGTGGTGCCGCGAAGTATGGCCCGCGCCGCGCTGCGAGATCAACCCCGATGACGCCAAGGAGTGGGGCATCGAGCAGGGCGACTGGGTGTGGATCGAAAGCCCGCACGGTAAGATCCGCCAGACGGCCGATCTGTTCTACGGCGTGCCTCATGGGGTGATCAACTGCGAGCATACGTGGTGGTTCCCCGAGTGCCCGGCACCCGAGCATGGATGGCGTTATTCGGCGGTAAACCAGCTGGTGAACAACGACATCGACGACCCGCATTGCGGCTCGTCCATCGTCCGCGGGTATCCCGTGAAGGTGTACAAGGCCGAGGAAGGCTGCCCTGAAGGGATCATTGCCGATGCGAGCGATCCGCGGCTCAAGCAATGGCTACCGGTTTACGAGGGGAGGGACGAGTAATGGCGCATTACGCGATCGCGACCGATTTGAACAGGTGCGTCGCCTGCATGGCGTGCAACGCGGCATGCAAGATGGTGAACAACGTGCCCATCGGGTCGTTCTGGAACAAAGTGCTGCGCATCGGGCCGTCCGAGGGTCTCGAGGGCGGTGACAAGCCGGGGCGCGATTTCTACTACCTTCCGGTCCAGTGCCAGCACTGCAAGGACCCGGAGTGCGTGAAAGTGTGCCCGACCGAGGCGAGCCATGTGCTGCCCGACGGCACCGTGCAGATCGACAAGGCCAAGTGCATCGGCTGCCAGTTCTGCGCGATGGCCTGCCCTTACGGGGTGCGCTACCTCAACGAGGAAGAGCGCGTCGTGGAGAAGTGCACGCTGTGCGAGCAGCAAATCGCCCAAGGCGACCTGCCGCAGTGTGTGAAGAACTGCGTCGGCATGGCGAAATGGTTCGGCGACGCCGACGGCGACATCCGCGCCTTCAAGGGCGTGCGCGGCGAGACGATCGGCAGCTTCTGCGAGGAGTTTTCCGACTCCGACGTGCATCATCTGCCTGATGTGGGGAATCGCCCGTCGTTTCTGTACATCCTGCGCGACCACACGTGGAAGGGGGAGGAGTAAATCATGGAACTGCAATGGCCTCTGATTTTGTTCACCACCCTTACCGCATGGGGCTGCGGCGTGCTCGGCGGAGCCGGCGCGCTGGCGCTCAAGGGCGCGGGCAAGAAGTCCCAGCAGCTGCTGGCGATCGTTTCGTGCGTGCTCCTGGCTTTGGGCGGCATCGCCGTGTTCTTCCACCTGCAGCACTGGGAGCGCATCTTCAACGGCTTCGGCCACATCACCTCCGGCATCACGCAGGAGCTCATCGCGATCGTGGTGTTCGTGGCGGTCGCCGTGGCGTACTTCGTCATGGCCCGCAAGTCCGACGACGGCGGCACGCTGCCCAAGGGCATGGCGTGGGTCGCCATCGCCATCAGCGTGGTCCTGGCCGCGGTGTGCGCGCACAGCTACATGATGCCGGCCCGTCCGGCGTGGGATTCCGTGCTCGAGGTGCTCTCCATCGTGGGCGCCGCCTGCCTGCTCGGCCCGGCCACCTGCGCGGTCGTGCTGGCCGCCAAGGGCGAGGAGACCGGCGAGTGCGGCCTGCCCGCCGTGGCGGGCTCCGCGATCGGCGCCGTGTGCACCGCCGCCTACGCGGCCTTCATCCAGCTGAGCGCCGGCGCGTTCTCCCAGGTGGGCTACTACTTCGACCCGACGCACCCCACCAAGGCCGTGGCCGACGCCGCCGCGACCGCGGGCGCCCAGGCCCCGCTGCTGTGGCTGGGCGCCGTGGCCGTGGGCGCGGTCGTGCCGCTGGCCGTCTGCGTGCTCGCCCGCAAGAAGGGCGACGCCGCCAGCTGGAAGCTGTTCGGCGGCGTGGCCGTGGTCGCGGCGCTTATCGGCGCGGTCTGCCTGCGCGTCGCGTTCTACAACGTGGGCCTGTCCGCGTTCATGTTCTACTAGGCGGCTGGCTTGGGCTCGGGATGCTCCCTTGGGGTGCCCCGGGCCCGGCCGGCGGGCCGTCGACAACCGAATATCCTCAAGCGGCCCCTTCCGCTTGGAGACATCCTTTCCCCAAACCCCCCTTGCAAACAGAGATGCCTCCAAGCGGAAGAGGCCGTTTCGCGTCCTTGCGTTTTTTGCCTGCGGCGCTTTTGCGCGTGTTCATTCCTCTGAGATCGCGCCATTCGTGCATGTTTGACAGTAACCATACCGTGGAAATCGTGTATTATATAAGGCGACGTGACCGTGCCATTCGTGTATTTCGATAGTCTCCGCTCGGGCTAGGGGGTCCAATGTTCAAACGCCGCGCATATGACGAGCTGCTTCGGTGGAAACGCGAGTCCAATGGTTCGCGCGCTTTGCTTTTGGAGGGGGCGCGCCGCGTTGGCAAAAGCACGCTGGCAAAGGAGTTCGCTGAAAAGGAATACGCTGCTCACCTGGTCATAGACTTCTCGGAAGCGTCTGATGACCTAAAATCGCTGTTCCTCGAATATCGCTCGGACGTCGACTCTTTCTTTATGTACCTTCAGGCGTTTACGGGCGTGTCCTTGCCGCGTCGTGATTCCCTTGTGGTGTTCGACGAGGTCCAGCGGTTTCCTGCTGCTCGAGAGTTCGTTAAACAGCTTGTTGCGGACGGCCGCTACGATTACCTTGAAACAGGCTCGCTTATCTCCATCAGGCGAAACGTTGCGGACATCGTCATTCCCTCCGAGGAGACCCCGCTTCGCCTGAACCCGCTGAACTTCGAGGAGTTCCTTTGGGCCTCCGGCGAAGAGCAGCTTGCTGCCGTCATTCGTGCGTCGTTCGAGGGTAAAGTCCCGATTCCTGAAGCGATTCATCGGAAGGCGGAGCGGTTGTTTCGTGAGTATGTGCTGGTAGGGGGCATGCCCCAGGCCGTCGAGACGTACATGGCGGAAAAAGACTTTGGTAAGGTTGACCAGGTGAAACGCGATATCCTTGCGTTATATCGCGGCGACATTGAGAAATTTGGCGGCACCGATGCGTTGCGCATCCGCCGGGTGTTCTCCACGCTGCCCGGCCAGCTTGCGCGTCACGAGAAGAAGTTCATGTTGTCTGCGCTTGACCGCAACGCGCGCAGCCGGGAATACGCCGATGCCTTTTTCTGGCTGGCAGATGCGTGCATAAGCGCAACGTGCATTGGCGTTGACGATCCGTCGGTGGGACTTGCGGCAACCGCCGATGAGGGAACGTTCAAATGCTATATGGCCGACACAGGGCTTTTGGTTTGCCAGCTTTTCGCCGATAACGCCGCCACGCCGCACGAGGTGTACCGTGACATCCTTTTGGGAAAGCTCGAGGTCAACGAGGGTATGTTCACGGAAAACGTTGTCGCTCAGCAGCTGGCCGCAAACGGGCACGGGCTTTATTTCTACTCGCGGCGCGATCGCGAGAACAGCGCAAACACCATGGAAATCGATTTCCTGATAACGGCGGGCTACGACGACGCCGCCGGTCGCATGCGCGTTTCTCCCGTAGAGGTGAAGTCGACGAAGCGATACGGGGCGAAGTCGCTTGAAAAATTCAAGGTGAAGTTCGGATCGCGTGTGGGCGTGCGCTACATCCTGCACCCGAAGCCGATGCAGGTGGAAGGCGACTTGGTGCGCTTGCCGCTGTATATGGCGCATTTGCTGTAGCATCAAACTGGCCGCTTAGGGGACGCAGCGTTATCTGTCCGGATTTTCTGCCGCGGAGCAAAGGCCTGTCCGGAAGGAGCATCTGGGCGGGCCATCTCCTTTGGCGTAGGTCGCATGTTCCGGACAGATAACGCTGCGCCCCCCTAAGTGTCACGCTGCGTCCCCCGATTAGCAAGGCTCCGGATCGCTTTCGCGGTCCGGAGCCTTGGTTGTTTCGGCGCTAAGCCGGGATGGTGGCAGGCGGCTAACGGGGAATCGTTTATGCCAGCTGCTCGATGAAGTCGCTGGGCTCGATGGCGCACATGCGCTTGCCGTCTTGCAGGCGGATGCGGCCGATGTGCAGCTTCATGACGCCGGCGGTTTCCAGGCTGGTGGTGGTGAAGCGGGAAGTCGCCAGCCGCTCGCTTGCCTTTCCTGCCATGGCGTACACGCGGCGCGCGTCCTTCGCATGCTCCTTCTCCTGCTTGTCGAGGGGCATCTCGGCGCCGTCGAAGTACTCGCGGCAGGGGATGAACCCGTTCACGAAACCGCTGATGATCAGCATCTTCGGCGAAAGCCCCGCGACTTGGTCGTAGGGGACCACCTGGACGGCGCTTGCGGCATCGATGCGGGGCGCCAGCAGGCGGCTGCGGAAACGCTCGGCCATGCCGGCGGCGGAGTTATCCTGCTCGCCCAGGCACAGCGTGCTCACGATGCCCGGCGCCGTTGCGCCTTCCTGGCCCGTGACCAGCCCGGCAAGCTTGTCCAGCAGCGCCGTGCCCTCGAGCCCGGCTGCGGACTCGATGAGCGCAAGGCCCGCTTCGCGTGCGTCGGCAACGCGCTTGGCGCCCACGACGTGATCAGCATCGCCCTCGTTCGCGGCCAGCGCGCTATCCTGCACATCGCGCAGAGCCTCTACCAGGCCCTTATTGTGCTCATCGGCATATGCGCGCAGATTCGCCATAGCGGAGCTGTTGGCCAGCCAATCGCCGTATCCGCACCAGCAGCGCCATGCAAGCGCGTTTTCGGGATCGGCCACCAGGTCGAGCGCCGTCAGCACGTGGGCGGGCACGCAGCGCTCGTTGTCGCGGATGTCGCCGCGCACCGGCTGGCGATCGGTCAGCGCCTGAGCGGGAACCTTCGCGGCTAGCAGGGCCTTCACCATGTTGCGGCTCCACACGCCGTTAGGCGTCGCAACCACGATGTCGGCGGGGTTCGTTCCGGCCGCCACGGTTTCGGCGGCGAAGCACGCAACGGCGCCGAATTCGTCTTCGGGCAGCGGGCTTTCCAGCACAACCGTCCGACCTGCGACGATGTCTTCCGCTGCATGGAACGCGATCGACTGCATGGCGGGGTCGGCAAGTAATTTGGACGCAGCTGCAGCTCCAGCTGCGCAAGCATGGCATGCGGACAGCTCGATATCCTCCGATCCTTCGTGCTCGTCCATGAACTCGTCCAAGCCTGCGGCATAGGGGTAGCTGTCATAAACCTGCACACAGGCGGTGCGGTCGCCGGCGATGGTGAGCGTTTCGGTCGCCATCAGGCCGGCAAGCAGCTGCGACGCCTTGCTGATGCGCTGATAGTCGTCTACCAGCACGTGGGCGAACGAATGGGCGGCAACCGCGCCGGCGTGGCCGCGCAGGTAATTCACCGCCAGATTGCCCGCTTCGGGCTCGACGACGCTGCGCGTGAGGGCCAGGTTGTCCTTCAGCAGCGTGTGCACGTTGGACTCCTCACCGGGCAAAAGCCAGTTCGGATCGTCATCGGCAAGCTCGGTCCAGCTGCGGTAGAAGAACTTCAGCATCTCGCGCAGGCGCTTGGGGCGCAGGCCGCTCACCTTCATATCTTCGAGCAGGAACAGCTCCTCGTAGGCGGTGAGCAGACGCGGCTCGCGGCCTGACCAGCGCACCGCTTCGGCATCTGAGAGCACCTCGAGCGCTAGGGCGCGCGGTGTGGTCACCGTGACCTCGTCGGCGTTCACGCCGGCTTCTTTTGCGGCAGCGTTCAGACGCAGCGTGAACGCCTCGCATGCCTGCGGCGTGGCGCACAGCACCAGCACGTTCCCTGCCTTTTCGCCACCCGAAAGCAGTGAGCATACGCGCCCGATCAGCTGCTGTGTTTTGCCGCAGCCTACGCCGCCGACGATGCGCGTTGCCTTGATGTTCGAAATATCCTGGATCATATCCGACCTCCCAGCCGTTATCTCTTACCTATTGATATATGTGTTCGCGATCTTGCCCGCCAAGCGGGTCGGAGCGCGCTGCCGCCGACGATGCGCCGACGGATTGTTGTCTTTTCTTGGCCTCTCCGCCATCTCGTCTGCGGCTGAGGCTTGCGCCGAAGCGGGTGAGGAGGTTGCCCGCTTCGGCTTCTCAGGTTGGAAGAGGGAGTGGCGGCATCTTCTGAAGTGGGGAGGGAGGGGAGGGTGAAGAGGCGCCGCTCCCGGGCAGAAGGTGGTCTATCCCCAAGACCCTTGCTAGGCCACCCTCTGTCCGGGAGGCCGGGCGCGCATCGCGTCCGGCTGTTCCCGCGTTGCGTTCTGCGCACGCCGCAACGAGCGCGTTCGCCGCATCCGTTTGCTGGCTACTTCTCGTTTTCCACCAGCGAGACGGGTTCGCCCTTCTTGGCGATCAGCGGCATGCTGATCGCGTGCGCCGGGCAGGCGTCCACGCACGAGCGGCATTTCGTGCATTCGCTCCATGCGGCCTCGGACAGCTCGGGATGGCGCGGGTCGATGCCTTCCTCGCAGGCGCGTCCACAGGCGCCGCACTTCTTGCCCCGGGCCGTTTCCAGGCACTTCGCGTTGTCGATGGTGGGCTTGAACGTGCGGTTCAGCTTGGCGATCAGGCTCATGAACGCCGAAAGCGGGCACAGCTTATGGCACCACTTCTTGAACAGCAGCACCTCGGTGATCAGGATGGCGGGCACCACGATGAGCGACCACGTCACGTCGCCTTGCGCGAACAGGTTCACCAGCAGCAGGATGGTGGCGAAGGTCAGTCCGATAGGGCACACCAGGCAGAACACCGGGAAACCGAAGATGAAGGTGGACAGCAGCGCGCCGCCCAGCACAAAATGGCGGGCGTCCACGGCCTCGCCGCGCTTCTTCGCGCAGCTTGCGCAGCCGGCCAGGCCCTTTGCATCCTTCTCGCAGTTGCTGGCCAGCGCCGCCTTCTCGTCCTCGGTCAGCGGCGCGATGTCGGCCGCCGAGGTCTTGGCCGGCTCGCCGTCGGCCGGTTTCTCGGCCTTCGCCTGCTTCGCGGGCTTGGTGAATATGCCGCGCAGCTTCTGCACCAGGGGAACGGGGCACATCCAGCCGCAGAACGCGCGGGCGAACACGATGATGAGCACCACCATGATGATCAGCGACACCACGGCGCGCGGCACCATCATCTTGCTGGCCAGCATGGTGCCCAGCGCTCCCAGCGGGCAGAGGATGGAGATATCCCAGATGCCCGGTGCCGAAATGGTGCCGATGCCCAGGTTCGTCAAAAAGCCCACGAACACGATGGCCACGATGGCGAGCGCGGTGATGGTGCGCAGCGTTTTGGAATTGCGTTTCATGACCGCACCTTACCTTTCTACCTGGTCAAGCGGCTTGATGGTGATGGCGCGCGAAGTGGCGCCCTCGGAAATGGAACCGTTTTGCAGCGATACGCACACGCTTTCGCAGGCTCCGCAGCCGTTGCACTTGTTGTCCAGCACCACGGGACGGTTCTCGTCGTCAAGCGTTATGGCCTCGTACGGGCACGCGTCGTAGCAGAACCGGCAGCCGATCAACTTGTATGCCAGGCACCAGTCGGTGTTGATGACGGCTTTGCCGATGATGGTGTTCTCCTTCGTGGCGCCCGCCGGCAGCTCCAGCGCGCGCGTGGGGCAGGCCGAGACGCATAGCGGCGTGCCGCCGTTCTCCTCGGTGCACCAGTCGCAGTAGCTGTCGCTGAAATCGAACGTCGGCGTGCGCATGTTCAGGATGCCGTCCTCGATGTGCGCCGGGCGGATGACGTCGCGCGGGCAGATCTCGTAGCACTTCTCGCAGCGGATGCATGCGCTGATCAGGCGGTCCTCATCCTGTCCTCCCGGAGGGCGGATGATGGCCTGCGGGTTCGCCAGCTTCAGCCCTCCCAGGCCCAGCATCACTGCAGCGCCGCCGATGCCCAGGCATAGCGTGCGGCGCGTCATGCCGCCGGTTTTCGCTTGCTTCCCTGCGGCGGCCTGTGCTGTTGCCGTGTCGGCCGCTTCCCTCGTCTGTCCCGCGCGGCCTTCGGGCAGGTCCGTGCGGTTATCCGTGTTGTCCATCTCTCCTTCTTTCGCTCGCGCCCGATGCTGGCCTCCCCGTATCCGACGCCCTCCGCGCCGGGAAGCCTGGCGGTGCAAAACCGCCAACGCGCCGGCTTCCAAGCGCGTTGGCAGGTGCCGCTCGTTACTCGTCTTCGGTCAAAACGTCGTCCAAGAACGCCTTGTCGGTGCTCAGGAACCCGTCGGTGAGATAGGCAAGGCCCTGATACAGGTCGGTTTTCGCGAAGCGCTTCATGTCGGCCGTCATCATGGGGACCCAAGACAGCAGATGGTCTTCCAGGAAGTTCCTCTGCGTGGTCAGCAGCGCGGCGGCCTCCTCTTCGTCGCGCTTGCGCAGCGCCTCGGCGGTGCGATTGGCAAGCACCTGCTCGAACTCCAGCTCCAGGGCCACGTGGTCCTCGCCTTCCTTCCAGCTGTTCTTCTTGTCAAGGCCGGCGGAACGGTAGATGGCCAGCACCTCGTCGCGGGCGTCCTGCATGAGCAGGCGCTTCTCGGAGGTGTACACGCTCTCGAACGGATAGGCGGCGCTGTAGGCGTCCACACCGTGGCCGATGAATACGCGGGTGTAGTCCACGGCCAGGTCGGTCAGGCTGTTCTCCCAGGTGTTGGACAGGTACTTCGCCAGGCGCAGGTAACCTTCGTCCACGTCGGCGTTGCCTGTGGAGGCGGGGAAGCGCATGCTGTGCAGCTCGTCAAGCAGCTCCTGGTCGATTTCCACGCGGAACAGGCGGCTGAGCAGGCCGTACGTTGCGGCGCGCTGCTCGATCAGCTTGATCAGCTCGTCCATGGAAGCCTGCTCTGCGGCGGTGTTGGCGTTCTCGGTCATGGTTAGTCCTCCTTGAAATCGGCCGCGGACTCGTCCACGACATCTGCCAGCATTTTCAGGCCCTGCTTTCCCGTTTCGGTGGTGAACCAGGCCTTGCGCCACTCCAGCGCATCGCATTGCTCCAGCTTGTCTACGAAATGCGGGGCGTACAGGCGGGGCTTCTGTACCAGCGGGTCGTTATCGACCTTGCCGTTGATGGCCGGGGTTGCGGCGCCGTTTTCGGCTGCGCACAGCGTGAGGATGCGCTTGTAGATGACCGCGTACGCCGCGTCCTCCTCAAGCAGGGCTCGCAGGCGCTCGATCGGTTTGTCGGAATCAAGTTTTGCCTGACCAGGCTCGGTGATACGCCAGAAAACCTCAACGGGCTCGGCGGCTTCAAGATACTCCACGCCGTCCACGATCACGGTTTTGGGCTCGTTTTCCGTGTCATCGGCGGGCTGGCCGTCGGCAGTGATTCGCTCGATGGCGCCGGCGCGCTCGAGCAGATTGCACAGGTTTGCGGCGGTGTAGACGCTGAAGTTGTCCTGCTGAAGCTCGTCGACGTGGGCGTTCACGGCCTCGGCGGTTTGCGGCTCTTGCACGAAGGAAAGGATGCCCAGCAGCACCTTGCGGCGCGGGGTCATGGATTCGAACAGGTCGTCGATACGCTCGGCGGGCGTGCGATCATCGGTTTTCGCTTCGGATAGCTGTGCGGGCGCGCCGGTCGCCGAGCTGATGGCGGTGTAATCGCCGCCCTCGTCCTCGTTATCGTTTTCGCCGGCGTCCTCCAGCGGATCGAACTCGTCGAGCTCGGAATCAAAGGATAGATCGAAAGTGGAATCAGACATGCTCCGCCCCTCCCAGACATTGCTAGCAACAAAACAAGCGCCTGCCTTCTGGCACGACGCTACAGTGCCGGCCCGTAAGACCGACTCCGGGAACTTCACCCCTGAAGCTCCGACTTTTGCAAACAATGTCTGCCGCACGCATCTGGTGCGCCGGCGGACTCCCCGCGACGATGATAGGCGCGCCGCAACGGCAGTGTCAAGGCCTGATTTTCTGCGTCGGGTTATTCGATTTTGGGGATAGTTGCGTCTTCGCGCGGCGGGTTTGCAGCGATTTGCGCGACCCCGAGCGGGTGCTCGTCGCGCGCAGCCGTTCCGCTGCCCTTATCGGACACCCGCAGCGCCCAGCCGCCTTGCCGCGCATTGCGGCGGGACTCGCTCGCAAACCCGTGTTTGACAACGCGCGGAGGGTTGCGCCATACTGCGCGGCGGGGTTTGGGGAAGAATGCAAGTGGACGACGGACCCGGCCGCGTGGGGACGTGCGCCGGCCCGCTTTGGTTTGGAGAAAGGAAGCTGAAGCCATGACCGCTTTTATTCGACCCTCTTTGATTCTTCGTATGGACCTGGACGAACGTTTATTCAACGATGAATGCGTTTCCGACATCAAACGCTCGTACTCCTACGTTGCGCCGTCGGTTGTGCAAGCGCACAAAACGGCGGACGGGCAGCGCCCGGAGAACGTGATGCGCTTCATGGTCAAGCTGCATCGTGCCTACTGGGACAAGTCCGACGAAGCCGCACGGCAGCTGTGGCAGGGCGTCATGCCCAAGTGGCTGCACAACATGTTCTCGAAGGTGTCCAACACCATCACGGCCGCCAACAACGTCCGTGCCGAAAACGGCCAGCCGGCGTTTCCGTATCATTGGCTTGAGCTGGAGTTCGGCGACAACGCGCTCGTTGCGGTGAAGACGGGCTCCGATTCGTCGTTCCCTGCCGATGCGGTGGACATGGTTGAGCGTGTGCGCGACCTCATGAACGTCGGTGCGCTGGGGCAGGATATCGCCTGCGTGCGCATCCCGTCGCGCGCCAGCTATGAGGCGCAACTCGCAGCCGCCGAGCAGGCGCAGGCTGAGGCCGCCGCTGCTGCCGAGCAGAACGAAACCGCAGGTCAAACGGCCGAGCAGCCGCAGGAAGCCGCATCTGCCGACGCCACATGCGCAGCCGATGCCGCCGAACCCGCTGCGGCCGCAGCAGCTGGCGTCGTCGCGGTTGGCGCTGCCGCCGAGCAGGGCGAAGCCGCAGGCCAGCCCGCTACCGCCGCCGAGCCCGCTTTCGCCATGCCCGAGCTGCCCGCGTTCGACGTGGACTACGGCACCTGGGGCATCGAGTACGCCGACGGCTCCGTGCGCGAGTTCGATGTCGTCGCCGGTGCGTTCTCGTAGGCGAACGGCTATACTAAGCAGTTGCAAGGGGGTAGACGAGAAAGGGGCAGCAATGCCAAGTGCCAAGAATTTCCTCGGTCTGCTCGAAAAACTTCAGAGCGCCGATATCACGGTTCATCAGAACCGTTGCGCCGTCGTGCGCAATCGCAACGCCACGTGCATGAAATGCGCGGAGGTGTGCACATCGGGCTGCATCTCCTATAACGATAACGAACTGATCATCTCGCCGGAGAAGTGCATCGGCTGCGGCACGTGCGCCACCGTGTGCCCCACGTGCGCGCTCGAGGCCCATCGCCCCAACGACGCCGAGCTGCTGCATCGCTGCATCCAGGCCATGCGCGCCGCCGACGGCGAGGTCGTCATCGCGTGCGAGCAGATCGTGAACGCCGCAGAAGGCCTGCTTGACCTGGAGAAAGTCGTGCCCGTCACGTGCCTTGGGCGCGTGGAGGAAAGCCTGCTGGTCACCCTGGCGGTGGCCGGCGCCAAGCACGTCAGCCTAGTCGAGGGCAAGTGCTCCTCCTGCGAGCATGCCACCGGGTTCCACATGGCCGAGCAGGTGCGCGACACCGCCAACACGCTGCTGGAAACATGGAACAGCGACATGCGCGTCGACCTGGTGAAGAAGTTCCCACATCAGGTTCGCCTGGAGGGCAAATCCAGCTTCGATGCCGGCAAGCGCAGGTTCTTCGCGGAGGTGGGCTCCGAGGCGAAAGCCGCCGCCGGCACCACCGCCGACTACGCCGTGAAGGAAACGCTCGGCATCGAGGAGAAGCCCGAATCGCGCTTCCAGAAGGTGATGGAGGACGGCACGCTGCCGCATTTCATCCCCGACCGCCGCGAGCTTCTGCTGAACAGCCTGTCCAGCCTGGGCGAGCCGCAGGACGTCATGATCGAGACGCGCCTGTGGGGCCACGTCATCATCGACCCGGACAAGTGCAGCAGCTGCCAGATGTGCGCGACGTTCTGCCCGACCGGCGCCATCAGCAAGTTCACCGACGAGGACGGCACGTTCGGCGTGGAGCATTTCCCCGGCGATTGCGTGAAATGCCGTTGCTGCACCGACATTTGCCCGCAGCAGGCGCTCACACTCTCCGACGAGGTGTTCGCCGTCGACCTGCTTTCGGGCGCGGTGGAACGCTACGAGATGAAGCCGCTTGCGCATCCCGTGGGCGATCCGCATCAGATCTGGCACACCATGAAGGACCTGCTCGGCTGCGATCAGGTCTACGAGCGCTAAATCCGCTTCCATAGCTTCCGCACGCGGGGCCGTCCTTCGGGGCGGCCCCGTTCTTTAAGCCCGTTTTCAGGCTGCGCCGTATACTGTTGACCGAAAGAATGCACGCCTGTGCTCTGCGGCGCGGGTTCGGGAATCGACGGAAGGCACACCATGCAGATCCTCATCGTGGAAGACGACGTGCGGCTGGCCCGCGCGCTGGCGCACATCCTGGAGGAGAACGGCTACGGCACCGATGTGGTGCACAACGGCGCCGACGGGCTGGCTTATGCCGAAAGCGGCATTTACGATGTGGTCATCCTGGACGTTATGCTTCCCAAAATGGACGGTTTCACGGTAGTGGCCGAATTGCGCCGCAAGAACGTGAGCACGCCGGTGCTGCTGCTTACCGCGCGTGACGCCGTGCCCGACAAGATCACCGGCTTGGACAGCGGCGCCGACGATTACATGACCAAGCCGTTCAGCCCTGCCGAGCTGCTGGCGCACCTGCGCGCCCTCACGCGCCGCCAGGGCGAGGTGATCTTCGAGAAGCTCGATGCGGGCGATCTTTCGCTGAACCTGGAAAGCTACGACTTGACGTGCGGGCAGAAGACCATCCACCTGTCGTTCAAGGAGTTTTCCCTGGCGAAGGTGCTCATGAGCAACGCGGGCCAGGTGGTGTCGAAGGAGCTGCTCATCGAGCGCGTGTGGGGCGTGGAGTCGAGCGCCGAGGACAACAACGTCGAGGCCTACGTCAGCTTCCTGCGCAAGAAGATGCGCTTTTTGGGCTCGCAGGCCTGCATCGAGACCATCCGCAAGGCGGGCTACCGTTTCGCCGCCGACGGCGCCGCGGCCTAAGGCGGCCGCCCTATGCTGAAAAAGCTCCGCATCAAGTTCATAGCGCTGAACATGGCCACCGTCGCCGTCGTGTTGACGGTGGTCTTCACGACCATCTGCGTGGTGAACCATCGGCAAAGCGTCGCCACGGTCGACGGCGCGCTCAACCAGGCCATCGCGCAAGCCGCCGAGCACCAGGGCAAGCAGATGGGGAAGGACGCGTTCGGCGAAGGCCAGCCGGAATCGGCCGATGGCCAGCCCGCGCCCGACGATGGCGAGGCGGGCGACCCGGCCGTCTCCGGCGACCAGGGAGCGTCTGTCCAGGTAGCCGGGCAGGCCGGTGTGGCTGCCGATGCCCTTGCCGGCTCGGCCGATCAGGGGCTTGCCGTCGCCGACTCCTCCGACGGCGCGGCGCCGCCAACCATCGGCGGGCGCAGTCGCGGTGACGGGCAAGTCATCCCCGTTGCCCTGTTCTCCGTGTCCATGGACGGCGACATGACCGCGCTCGGCCGCTTCAACACGGCGTCCATCAGCCAGGATGTGCTCGAGCAGGCCGGCCAGCAGCTCGCCGGCGCCGACGAGGGCTTCGGCAGCCTGTCCGACCTGGGCCTGTTCTACATGAAGCGTCAGGCGGGCGGCGTCATGTACCTGGCATTCGCCGACATGGGAAGCGCGAGCGGCTGGCGCACCCTGGCGGCCACGCTCGCCGTGGTGGAGGTGGCGGCGCTGGCGGCGTTCTTCGTCATCAGCCTGTTCTTCAGCCGCTGGGCGCTGCGCCCCGTCGCCCGCGCCTGGACGCAGCAGCGCCGCTTCGTGGCCGACGCGTCGCACGACCTGAAGACCCCGCTCACCGTCATCCTGGCGAACACGTCCATCGCGCTCGAGCATCCCGAGCGCAGCGTTGCAAGCCAAAGCCAATGGCTCGAGAGCACGCAGCACGAGGCCGAGGCCATGCAAGGCCTGGTGGGCGATCTGCTCACGTTGGCGAAGATGGACGAGGAGGAGGCCGCCGCGCAGTCCGGCGCCGCCCGCCCGGCGTTCGAGGAGGTCGACCTGTCCGACATCATCGAAGGCGAGGTGCTGCAGTTCGAATCGGTGGCGTTCGAGCGCGGCGTGAAGCTGGAATCGCAGGTGGAGCCCGGCATCGAGCTGCGCGGCAACGAGCAGCGGCTGCGCCGTTTGGCGGGCACGCTCATCGACAACGCCTGCAAGTACGTCGACGACGGGGGAGCGGTGGACGTGTCGCTTTCGCGGTCGGGCAAGCAGGCGAAGCTTCAGGTGCGCAACACCGGCGCGCCCATATCGCCCGAGGACCTTCCCCACGTGTTCGACCGTTTTTACCGCGCGGACAAGGCGCGCACGGGCGGCGCCGGCGGGCACGGCCTGGGGCTCGCCATCGCGCGGGCCATCGCCGAGGAGCACGGCGGCACCCTGGCGGTCGCCAGCACCCAAGCCGAAGGCACCGTGTTCACCGCAACGCTGCCGTTGAAGTAGCGGAAGGCGCGCCCCTCCCCGCGCCGCTCGCCGCGTTGCTTTCGTGGAAGCTCCGCCGGGGCGCTCATCGGTGGTATCATACGTGTTTACTTGCAAATCACGGAACAAGCGAGGCAGCCCATGCTTTTGTGCGCGCAGTACGTGCTTCCCATCACGTCGGAACCCATCCACAACGGTGCGGTGCTCGTTCGCGACGGCGCCATCCGCGACGTCGGCGACGCCGCCATGCTCAAGTTGCGCTATCCCGATGAGGAGGTCTCCGATTTCGGCCAGGCAGCCATCCTGCCCGGCTTCGTCGACCTGCACACCCACCTGGAGAACGCGGTCATGCGCGGCATCGTCCACGATGTCCCCTATGCAACCTGGATCATGACCATGCGCGAGCTGTCCGCGAAGATGGACGTCGCCGACTGGTACGACTCGGCCATCCTCGGCGGCCTCGAGTCGCTGTCCAGCGGCATCACCACCGTGGCCGACATCACCACCTCGGGCGCCAGCTGCACCGCCATGCAGAAGCTGGGCATGCGCGGCGTCGTCTACCGCGAGGTGGGCGCCATGGACCGTCGTCGCGTCGACTTCGCCATGCACCAGGCCGAGAACGACCTGACCCATTGGCAGGAAGAGGTCGATTCCGACCGCCTCACCGTCGGCCTGGCCCCGTCGTCGCTGTTCACCTGCAACCCGGAGATCTTCCGTAAGGTCGCCCAGCTCGCCTCCAAGGAGAACCTCCCCGTGGCGCTGCGCCTGGCCGGCGACCGCGAGGAGTGCGATTTCGTGCGCTACGGCTCCTCGCCCTTCTCCGTCCACTCCATGGACACCACGCGCTGCTACGTGGAGGTCCCGCCGTGGCTGCCCACGGGCACCACGCCGGTCAACTACGTGCTGAACTGGGGCGCGTTCGAAAGCGACAACGTCATGATGGTGCACGGCGTCTACGTCGACGACCATGACGTGGCCAAGCTCAAGGAGTACGACGTCTCCGTTGCCAGCTGCCCGCGCATCAACGCCCAGCTGGGCATGGGCGTGGCCCCGCTCGCCGAGTTCCTGAACAACGGCCTGCGCGTGGGCCTGGGCACCGACAGCCCCGCCGCCACCGACTCCACAGACATGATCTCGGAGATGCACATCGGCATGCTCATCCAGCGCGCCGTGAACCCGCGCAGCTTCATGAAGTCCTCCACCATGCTGGAGATGGCCACCATCGGCGGCGCCCGCGCGCTGCGCATGGACGACAAGGTGGGCAGCCTGGAAGTGGGCAAGCTGGCCGACGTCATCGCCGTCGACCTGTCCGGCTCGCATCAAACGCCGGCAACCGACCCGGTCTCGGCCGTGGTCAATGCCTGCAACGGCTCCGACGTGCTCATGACCATGGTGGGCGGCAACGTGCTGTACGAGAAGAGCAGCTGGCATGTGGGCGTGGAAGTGGCCCGCAGCATCGCCCGCGTCATCGAGATCCGCAGCAAGCTGAGGTAGCGCGCCATGGGAACGAACCAGAAGCTCACGGCCAAGCAGAAGGCCGAACGCATCAAGGCGGCGCAGGAACGCGAGGCGCGCGAGAAGGCGCGTCGCGAGGCGGCGGCCCGCACCAAGAAGATCTTCACCGTGGTGGTGTGCGTCATCCTGGTGCTGGCGCTCGGCATCCCCACCATCGCGCTTTCCGTGCTGTCCATGTAGCAACCCTTGGCAACGGATAACGCCCCGGTCCCCGAATGCTGCTTCCCTAGCAGAACTTTTCTGTAAAGGAAGTGCGCGCGAAGGGGGCCGGGGCGTTTGTGCTACCATGAATGGCTGTTGCGCGCAAGCGCGAAAAGAGTAAAGGGAACGCACGCAAAGGGGAATGCTTTGTTTGGTATCGGTGGATTTGAGCTATTTCTCATTCTGCTGTTCGGTTTCCTGCTGTTCGGCCCCGACAAGCTGCCTGCAATGGCGAAAACGCTTGGCAAGGCCATCGGCAAGTTCCGAAACGCGCAGGAGGAGATGAACAAGGTTATCAAGAACGAGGTGTACGACCCCGATTCCGATGAGCCGTTCAAGAACCCGCTCGACGTCATGGAGAAGGCCGCCGATGCCGGCAAGAAGGCCGCCAACGGCGCCAGCAAGGCCGTGAACAGCGCAAGCAAGGCCGTCTCCGCGCATAGCTCCTCGTCGGCGGCGTCCAAGCCGCGCCCGGCGGGGCAGCAGGAAAGCTTCAGCGAGCGCAAGGCCCGCTACGATCGCGAGCGCGCCGCCAAGCAGGCCGCCGAGGCCGAAAGGGCCGAGGCTGCCAAGCAGGCCGCTCTGGCCGCTGCCGACGCCAAGTCGGCCGAGGCCGCAGCTCCCGAAACCGCCGCGCAAGCGGCTCCCGCGGCGCCCGCCGCACCGGCAGCGCCCGCTGCCCAGTCTTCCGCCACCGAAACGAAGGGGGAGTAACCGATGCCTATCGGACCGGCGCGAATGCCCCTATTCGATCATCTGGGCGAGCTGCGTATGCGCTTGGTGCGCATCGTCGTGTGCCTGCTCGTCGGCGTGTGCGTGTTCTACTTCGCCACGCCCACCATGGGCCAGTTCCTGATGATCCCCATCGCCGAGTACCTGCCGAAGGGCCCCGACGGCCTGCCGTCGTTCATGGCCATCGACCCGTTCGAGGCGTTCTCCACCCGCTTCAAGATCTCCATCTGGGCGGCCATCGTGGCCTGCTCGCCGGTTATCCTGTGGCAGCTGCTGGCGTTCTTCCTGCCGGCGCTCAAGCCCAACGAGCGCAAGTGGTTCATCCCCACGTTCGTTGCCGCCGTAGCGCTGTTCATCGTCGGCACCATCTTCTGCTACTGCATCATCTTGAACCCGGCGTTCCAGTGGCTCACCGACCAGGCCATGGGCCTGGGCACCGTCACGCCGCGCATGGCAAGCTACGTGGACATCATCATCAAGTTCGAGCTGGGCTTCGGCGTGGCCTTCGAGCTGCCGCTGGTCATCTTCTACCTGGTGGTGTTCAACGTGGTGCCGTACAAGAAGCTGCGCGATAGCTGGCGCGGCATCTACGTCGGCCTGCTGGTGTTCTGCGCCATCGTCACGCCCGACGCATCCCCGGTCACCATGGCGCTCATGTTCGCCGCGCTGATCGTGCTCTACGAGGTGTCGCTGCTGTTGGCCCGCGTCGCGTTGGGCAGGCGCATCAAGAAGCAGAACGAGGAGCTTGCGAAGGAGGAGGGTGCTGCTCAGGCGGCCGCTCCCAAGACCAAGAAGCTCAAGGCCGTGAAGCGCAAGTAGCTTCGCCGGCAAACATATATGGTTAACCTGAAGGCCCGCTTCGTGCGGGCCTTCTTGGGATAGTATGGGGTTCGTACCAATGGCGTGCGGCGCGGGCGCTGCACGGTTTCGCGGATCGAAGGAGCTGCATGCACGAGCTAGGTATCATGACCGGCGTCATGGAGGCGGTGGAGAAGTCCGCCGTGCAGGCGGGCGCCACGAAGGTGCTCAAGGTCACGTTGTCCATCGGCGAGATGACCGAGGCCATCGAGGACTCGCTGCGCTTCGCGTTCGAGGTGCTCACGGAGGGCACCATGAGCGAGGGCGCGGAGCTTGAGATCAACATGGTAAAGCCTCGCAGCCTTTGCTTGGACTGCGGCGCCGAGTACGAGCACGATCGCTTCCACATGGTGTGCCCCGAGTGCGGCGGCTATAACACGAAGCTTTTGGCCGGTCGCGAGATGCAGATCGATTCCATCGAGGTCGACCTGCCCGATGACTAACGATGCGTAGGAGGAATCAGCATGCAAATCGATATGAAGCAACCCATCCTTGACAAGAACGATCAGCTGGCGGCGCAGCTGCGC
>CAKUJT010000034.1 GCA_934661765.1 uncultured Senegalimassilia sp. | reverse complement strand
CAGGGGGAGGTTTCCCCCTGCGGGCCTCTTCGCGTTAACGGGGGTCTAACAATCAGACGGCGGTGGCTCGGCCTGCACTTTCTTGGTACTCTGCTGTATCGAAAGGATTGCGCCTTGGACGCCCGTCATCATGGTGCCGGCTGTATATGTACCGCGTGTGTTGGAGGGGCGTAGGGTATATGCTCTCTCAATCATATTATGTCAATGCTTCTATTGGCTTGTGTGGTCGGTTCTGCGATTGTTGCTTTCGGTGCTACACTTTTTGGTGAACGATTTTCGATAGCATATTTTGGGCGCTGTGCTTTGATTGGGGGTATGCATGACTGCGGTCTCGGACACTTTGGAGGACGCTGCTTTGGTCTTGGCCGACGGTCGACCTTGCATATTCCCGACCGACACAGTTTATGGTGTGGGTGTTGCTGTTCATGCAGCTTCTGGACCGGATGTTCTCTTTGATGTTAAGCAAAGAGACGCTGGAAAGCCTATCGCTTGGCTTGTTGGGTCGATTGACGATCTGCAGCGGTATGGTAAGAATCTTCCCTCTGCAGCATGTTGGCTTGCTCAGCGGTTTTGGCCGGGTGCCCTTACCGTTATCGTTGAAGCCTCGGATATAGTGCCGGCATCTTATCAATCGGAGTCGGGCACCATTGGGCTGCGTATGCCTGCCAACAAAACAACGCTTGCTCTGATTCGCCGTGTTGGGAGCCCGCTTGCCACGACGTCTGCTAACATCAGCGGTAGAGCCGCGGTGTCTCGATTTGAGTCGCTCGATGCGGAATTGCTCGCAAGGGTGGGGTGTGCCTTGCGGGATCCCATTGAATCGTTGCATAGCGGCGTGGCGTCTACGGTTATCGACTCCACTGGTGGAGGCTTGAGGGTCGTTCGCGAAGGCGGAATCTCATTTGACGACATCGCAGTTCAATCATAAGGATTGCGTGGGTAATGTTTTTGAGCAGATGCGACAACATGTGCGGGTGTACTATCGGCTTTGCAGGCATCTATCAGTGGAAGGCGTAGATACATGAATATCAGCATTGCAAGCGACCATGCAGGTTTTGATCAGAAGCAGTTGCTGGCTGCGTACTTGAAGGAACTTGGTCATAACGTTATCGATCGCGGGCCGGATTGCGATGATCGCGTCGATTACCCGGATTTCGCCAAGGTCGTTGCCAATGATGTTGTCAACGGCGAAGCTGAACGCGGGGTGTTGGTGTGCGGCACTGGCATCGGCATGGCTATCGCCGCAAATAAGGTTGATGGGATTCGTGCGGCAAATATCGTGTCTCCCGCCTTCGCCGCTCTGTGCCGTGAGCATAACGATGCAAACGTCATCACGCTTTCCGGCCGCTTCGTCGATCTGTCGGCTAACAAGGAGATCTTGAAGGCGTTCCTTTCCACCGAGTTCGGCGGAGGACGTCATGCGGGTCGTGTCGAGAAGATCATGGCGCTCGAAGGATAGTAGCGGCAATCAACGGTTTTGCTAATTGAAAACGGTCGACGATTCGTCGGCCGTTTCCGTTTAGGGCCGTATCGTTACCGGATGATTGCGAGGATGTGCATACCCTGTGGGGCCGTGCGGTATGTGCTAGAGTACGGTTTGTAACGATTCATCAATAGGGAAGGGTGTCCTCATGGCTATCGATCATGTGAAGCAAACCGATCCGGAAGTGGCAAGTGCGCTTGGACAAGAGCTGTCTCGTCAGCGTTCGTCCGTCGAGCTGATCGCATCCGAGAACTTCACGTCTCAAGCCGTGATGGAAGCTATGGGCAGCGTTCTTACGAACAAGTATGCCGAAGGCTTGCCGGGCAAGCGTTATTACGGCGGTTGCGAGAAGGTCGATATCGTCGAAAACCTTGCGCGCGATCGCGCTTGCAAGCTGTACGGTGCGAAGTTCGCGAACGTTCAGCCTCATTCCGGCGCAAATGCCAATCTCGCCGCATATTTCGCCACGGTGAAGCCGGGCGATACGGTTATGGGCATGAGCCTGGATAATGGCGGTCACTTGACTCATGGCAGCCCGGCGAACTTCTCCGGCAAGCTGTACAACGTTGTTTCCTATGGCGTTGATCCGGAAACCGAGACCATCGATTACGACGAGATGGAGAAGCTGGCGAAAGAGCATCAGCCTAAGCTGATCGTTGGCGGCGCCTCTGCCTATCCGCGCATCATCGATTTCGAGCGCATGGCCGAGATCGCGCACGAGGTCGGTGCTTACCTCATGATCGATATGGCCCATATCGCCGGCTTGGTTGCTACCGGCGCACATCCTTCTCCGGTGCCTTATGCCGATATCGTCACGTCCACCAGCCATAAGACCCTTCGCGGTCCGCGCGGCGGCTTCATCCTCACCAACAACGAGGACTTGTTCAAGAAGATCAACTCCGCCGTGTTCCCGGGCAGCCAGGGCGGTCCGCTCATGCATGTTATCGCCGGCAAGGCCGTTGCCTTCGGCGAGGCGCTGCAGCCGTCCTTCAAGGAGTACATCGATCATGTGGTTGAGAACGCCGCTGCAATGGGCCAGGGCATGACCGATGGCGGCCTGCGTCTGGTGTCCGGCGGAACGGACAACCATCTGTGCCTGGTCGATCTGACCCCCGCCGATGTCACCGGCAAGGATGCCGAGAAGCTCCTGGAGAGCGTCGGTCTGACGGTGAACAAGAACACCATCCCCAACGAGCAGCGCAGCCCGTTCGTTGCCAGCGGTATCCGCGTGGGCAGCGCCGCTGCTACCAGCCGAGGCTTCACTAAGGAAGACTTCTACGAGGTGGGCCAGTGCATCGCCGCGACTGTGTTCAACGCCGCTGATGAGGCGAAGCTGGCTGATATCAAGAAGAAGATCGACGCCATGCTGGAGAAGCATCCGCTGTATCCGGGCTTGGAGTACTAGCAGTAAGCAAAAGGTATGAACCGACGGCCGGGCAAGGTGTCCTTGCTCGGCCGTTCGTGCATGGAAGGGGAGGGGCCGATGCCCGGGAGCACTGATCGCCGTCCGAGCTGGGACGAGTATTTCATGACGCTTGCCAACGAGGTTGCCACGCGCACCACGTGCCTTCGCCGCGCCGTGGGCGCGATCATCGTCAAAGATCGCAGGATCTTGGCCACAGGTTACAACGGCGTTCCCACGGGGTTGGCCCATTGTGCGGAAACGGGCTGCTTGCGTCAGCAGCTGGGGGTGCCAAGCGGCCAGCGTCACGAGATTTGCCGGGGATTGCATGCGGAGCAGAATGCGATCATCCAGGCTGCGCGTTACGGCATCAATATCACGGGCGCTTCGATTTACA
Organism: uncultured Senegalimassilia sp.; assembly: GCA_934661765.1. Next base: position 20,994 of record CAKUJT010000034.1, on the reverse strand, counting down.
TAACCACCCAGCCATGCGTGGTGTGTGCGAAGATGCTCATCAATGCCGATATCGAGGAAATCATCTACTCGAACCCCTATCCAGATGAATTGGCGATGTCCATGCTTCGCGAAGCAGGCATCAAGCTGCGCGTTTACGATGACGCTATGCAAAATAATGCAAATGCATAAAAACTGAACACTATCGCGGTTTTGTTAATAAGAGAAAAAGTAGAACTGGGTAAATAGCCCGCAAAATCGAATAAAATCACGCCGTTTGCCAACGTTTTGTGGCGATTGCGGAGTTTAGAGGGGGCCTGAGTGGTTCTACGTTATCATTAGCTCTGGTTTTTTATGCGGGAATCTTGATCAACGAAAGGTTTGGGTGAAACGCAGGTAATGGTTGCTGCCATCCTTATCGGTGCCATAACCGGCTTTGTCGGCTTTCTGCCGTTGTTCGCGGCTCTGCGTTTGGCTCGGAAGCATCCTTCGGTATCGATCGCCAATGCGGCGCTTTACGGTCTAGGCGGCACGTTCGTGTCTCTTGTGGTCGTTGCTGTCGCGTTGATCGTATGTGCGCTCATCGCGCGTCCGTCCGTGTTTCCCTTCGGCATGGCCGAAATCGTTTCGCTTATCGTTTGTACCGCAGCGTACGTGTGGCGTAAAAACGTTGCACGGTAATGTTGGATTCGTTAATTGGAAAGGCTGGGATGATCTGAGATGGGCGAGGCGCTCAACAAGTTCGTCGAAGAGGCACGGCACCTCTCCGAAACTTTCGATTCCCACACCGTATTCTCTATCGGCGGTTGGGACATCAGCCAGTACACGCTGTACATGTTTTTCATTTTGGCGTTGGTGCTGATGGTCGTTCTGATCGGAGGCCGCAAGCTTCAGCTGGTCCCGAAGAACAAGTTCCTGAACACCGTCGAGTATGGCTATGACTTCGTGAACACGAGCATCGGCCAGGACGTTATCGGTGAGGGTTTCAAGAAGCACATCCCGTTTTTGTGCACGCTGTTCTTCTTCATCCTCATCGCTAACGTCGTGGGTCTGATCCCGGGTGCGAAGGCCACCACGGGCACCATCTCCATCACGTGGGCGCTCGCAGCCATCTCGTTCGTGTACTTCAACTTCTACGGTCTGAAGACGCTGGGCGTGTTCGGCTACATCAAGAGCCTCGTGCCCTCCGGTGTTCCCGGCCCCATGGTCCCGATCATCTGGTTCCTGGAGTTCTTCTCCATGGTCATCCGCGTTCTGACGCTGGCCGTTCGTCTTTACGGCAACATGCTGGCAGGCCATATGGTTCTGGCAGTGTTCTCTTTGGCAACCACCGTGTTCCTGCAGCAGGCTGTTTTCAGCATGGACTTCGTTACCGCGCTGCCTGCTGTCGCATGGTTCGTTTTGCTGGTCCTCATGTATGCCATGGAGTGCCTGGTGGCGTTCCTTCAGGCGTACGTGTTCACCATCCTGTCCGCTTCCTACATCGGCATGGCGGTTCATCCCCACTGATGCGCGGACCGGCGGTCAAGCCGCCACCCGTTCTGTTTGGCACCACAGCTGACATGAGTAGATCAGCTTGGGCATATTGGCATGAGCACGGAGAAGGCTCCGGGTTCAACGAAGGAGGTAATTATGGAAATCACGCTCGCTGCGCTGAAGGTCGTCGGCTATGGCCTCGCCGCCATCGGCCCCGGCATCGGCATCGGCGTTGCAACGTATGGCCTGTGCGTGTCCGCTGCACGCCAGCCTGAGATGAAGGGCACCCTGATGGGCTACTTCTTCATCGGCGCTGCTATGTCCGAGGCGCTGGCACTGCTGGGCCTGGTCCTCTTCTTCATTGGCTAACAGGTTTTCGACTCAAGCAAGACCTATAGGCTAAGGAAAGGAGGCAAGCGAGTTGAACGTTAAGAACAAAGTGCTCCGTGGTTGCGGCAGCGCCGCCGTCGCATTCGGCGCGGCAAGCGCTATGCTTCCTGCTCAGGCATTTGCCGATGAAGGCAGCGGCGTTGCGGCTATCCTGCCGCAGATGGATGAGTTCATCCCCATGCTCGTTGCGTTCATCATCTTGTGGATCATCCTGGCGAAATTCGGTTGGCCGCTGTTCGAGGGCATGCTTGTCAAGCGTGAGACCACCATCAAGGACGCCCTTGAGCAGTCCGAGAATGCTCGCGTTGAAAGCGAGCGCGTGCTCGCCGAGTACAAGCGCCAGCTGGAGGAAACCAAGGCGCAGTCCGCGCAGATCATCGCCGACGCCAAGAAGACGGGCGAGGCTGTCAAGGCCGATATCACCGCCAAGGCCCAGGCTGAGGCTGCCGGTATGATCGAGAAGGCCCATGCTGCCATCGAGGCTGACAAGAAGGCCGCTATCGCCGAGCTTCAGGGTTCGGTGGCCGATCTGTCCGTCGCCGTGGCTTCCCGCCTGATCGGCGAGGATCTCAACGATGACGAGCACCGCAAGATCATCGAGCGCTACGTGAACGAGGCGGGCAGTTTCAATGCCAACTAACCGCCATGTTCAAAAGGAAAAGGTTGCAACCTATGCATCTGTCCTGCTAGGTGCCGCTTTGGCGGCTGGTGGCCAGGATGCGGTGCTGGAGGTTCGCGACCAAGCCGAGCGCATTATCCGCATTATGCGTTCGAACATGGATCTCTCTAGCTCTTTGCAAGACAGCTCTTATACGCCCGAGCAGAGGAACAGCCTTGCGCGCAACGTGTTCGCGCAGGCACATCCGGTCCTTATCGATGTCTTGGCCGTCATGGCCGAGCGCGGGGACTTCGCGTTGCTCTCGCGCGTATGGGAGAGCTACGGAGAGCAGGTCGAACGCAAGCTGAACGTCACCGTGGTCGACGTAACCACCGTCGTGCCGCTCGACGATCACCTGCGCGAGGTTATTACGAAGAAAGCCGAAGCCGACTTGGGCACCAAGGTCGTTTTGCGCGAAAGCATCGACAAGTCCCTGATCGGCGGCATTTTGATGAGCGCCAACGGCAAGCGAATCGACGCCAGCATGACGTCGCAGCTTGAGGCCGCTCGCAACGTGCTGAAACATTCCACAGATGGAGGTGAATGCTAGTGACTGAAATCACCGCACAGTCTATTGACGCGGCGCTGCGCAAGCAGCTCGATGCGCTGAACACCAGTGTGGAATCCCGCGAGACGGGTTCTGTTATCCAGGTGGGCGACGGTATCGCTCGCGTTGATGGCCTGAAAAATGCGATGGCAGGCGAACTTTTGGAGTTCACCAGCTCTACCGGCCAGGTTGTCTACGGTATGGCACAGAACCTCGAAGAGGATGAAGTGGGCGCCGTTTTGCTGGGCGATGTCGCAGCAATCAAGGAAAACGACGCGGTCAAGACCACCGGTCGTCTGGTTGAGGTTCCGTCCGGCAAGGCCCTGCTCGGCCGTGTCGTGAACCCGCTGGGCATGCCGCTTGACGGCAAGGGCGAGATCAAGGCCGAGGGCACCCGCCCGGTCGAGTTCAAGGCTCCGGGCGTTATTCATCGTAAGCCCGTTCACGAGCCTATGCAGACCGGTATCCTGGCCGTCGACTCCATGATCCCGATCGGCCGTGGTCAGCGCGAGCTGATCATCGGCGACCGTCAGACCGGTAAGACCGCCATCGCCGTCGATGCCATTCTGAACCAGAAGGGCAAGGACATGGTCTGCATCTACGTCGCCGTGGGCCAGAAGGCCTCCACGGTGGCCAACGTGCAGGAGACCCTGGAGAAGCACGGCGCGATGGACTACACCATCATCGTCAACGCTTCCGCTTCCGATTCCGCTCCGCTGCAGTACATCGCCCCGATGGCCGGTGCTGCAATGGGCGAGTACTTCGTCTACAACGGCGAGGACGGCAAGCCTGCCGGTCCGGAGAACCCGGGTCGTCACGTGCTCATCGTCTATGATGACCTGACCAAGCAGGCTGTGGCCTATCGTCAGATGTCTCTGACCCTGCGTCGCCCGCCGGGACGCGAGGCTTACCCGGGCGACATCTTCTACCTGCATTCGCGCCTGCTGGAGCGTGCTGTGAAGATGAACGAGCAGAACGGTCTCGGCTCTATGACGGCACTGCCGATCATCGAGACCCAGGCCGGCGACGTCTCCGCCTACATCCCGACGAACGTCATCTCCATTACCGACGGTCAGATCTACCTGCAGACCGACCTGTTCTTCCAGGGTCAGCGCCCTGCAGTCGACGTGGGCATTTCCGTGTCCCGAGTCGGCGGCTCCGCGCAGATCAAGCAGATGAAGCAGGTTGCCGGTACGCTGAAGCTCGACCTGGCTGCATTCCGTGAGCTGAAGGCCTTCACCCAGTTCGGTTCCGACCTGGACAAGGCCACGCAAGATCAGCTGACCCGCGGCGCTGCCATGACCGAGCTGCTGAAGCAGAACCGCTTCTGCATGATGGATGTCTACGACCAGGCCGTGGCAATCTATGCTGGCGGCAAGGGTTATCTGGACGACGTCCCGACCGAGGACATCGTGCGCTTCCGCACCGAGCTGCTGGAGTTCCTGCATGCTTCCAAGCCGGAGGTGTTCGACGAGCTGGCGAAGGCCGGTAAGTGGACTGGTGACGTCGAGAACCTGACCAACGCTGCGATCGAGGCTTTCAAGCTTCAGTTCGCTCCCACGGCGTAAGGTAGGTAGAGATGCCCAACCTTCACGACATTGAAAGGCGTATCGGCTCCGTCTCTTCGACGAAGCAGATCACGCGTACCATGGAAATGGTTGCTGCTGCGAAGATCCGCCTTGCCGGCGAGCGCGTGGCAGCGGCTACGCCGTACGCCGAGTCCATGGTCGAAATGTTGGCCAACGTTGCCAAGCGTGTAGGTGGCTCCGAGAATGCGCTGTTGCGCAAGCATGACGAGGTCAAGAACGTGCTGATCGTCGTCGTCGTGTCGGACCGCGGTCTGGCCGGCGGCTTCAACAGCAACGTGCTGCGCCAAGTCGATCGTTTGATGAAGAGCAAGCAGGCGGCCGGCGCTGAGGTCAGCGTGGTTGCCTGCGGCAAGAAGGCCATCGGCTATTACACGTATCGCCGTGTCGAGCCGGTCCTTGCCTTCGCTGGCCAGTCCGCCGACCCCACGGTCGAGGAAGCGGACGAGATCGCCGCTTATGCGGTGGATGCTTACGCCAACGGATCGATCGACGAGGTCATCGTGGTTTACAACCACGCGAAGAATTCGGCAGAGCAGCAGCTTCGCGAGGAGTTGCTGCTCCCCGTCGACACGTCGACCATCGAAGCCGCAAAGGCTGAGAGCGCCGATGAGTCCGCGGGCGAGAAGCTTGAGGGCGACGTGATCTTCGAGCCGAGCCCTGAGGCTGTTCTTGACCAGCTGCTGCCGGCGTATGTTCGCACTACGCTGTATCATGCGCTGATCGACTCGGCAGCTGCTGAGCAGGGCGCACGCCGCAACGCCATGATGTCGGCAACGGACAATGCCACCGAGATGGTTAACACGTTGACCAGATTGTATAACCGCGTACGCCAGGGCGCTATCACGACCGAGATTTCGGAAATCGTCGGTGGCGCTGCTGCTTTGGAGGATTAAATGGCTGAACATTTGTTTACTAAGGAGGAGGTCGAGGCCAGCAAAGGCGCCACGGGTCGCATCGTGCGAATCGTCGGTCCTGTTGTCGACGTCGAGTTCCCCCCTGATCAGCTGCCGGCGATTTACAACGCGCTGACGGTTGACGCTAAGACCGAGGCGGGCGACCTGCACGTCGTCCTCGAGGTCGAAACCCACCTGCCGGGCAATATCGTCCGCTCCGTCGCCATGAGCTCGACCGACGGTCTGATCCGTGGTCTGGACGTCTTGGACACGGGCCATCCCATCATGATGCCCGTCGGCCAGGAGACCCTGGGCCGCATCTGGAACGTCATGGGCGAGCCCGTTGACGAGAAGCCCATGCCCGAGGTCACCGGCTACATGCCCATCCATCGTCCTGCTCCCGAGTATGACGAGCTGGTCACGAAGACCGAGATCTTCGAGACGGGCATCAAGGCCATCGACCTGATCGAGCCGTTCGTCAAGGGCGGTAAGACCGGCCTGTTCGGCGGCGCCGGCGTTGGCAAGACCGTTATCATCCAGGAGCTCATCAACAACCTGGCTCAGGAGCACGGCGGCACGTCCGTGTTCACCGGCGTTGGCGAGCGTACCCGCGAGGGTACCGACCTGTACCTGGAGATGAGCGATTCCGGCGTTATCAACAAGACCTGCTTGGTCTACGGCCAGATGAACGAGCCTCCGGGAGCTCGTCTGCGCGTCGGCCTGGCTGGTCTGACCGAGGCCGAGTACTTCCGTGATCAGGGCCAGGACGTTCTGCTGTTCGTGGACAACATCTTCCGCTTCACGCAGGCCGGTTCCGAGGTGTCCGCACTGCTCGGCCGTATGCCGTCCGCCGTTGGTTACCAGCCCACGCTGGCAACCGAGATGGGCGACCTGCAGGAGCGCATCACGTCCACGTCCACGGGTTCCATCACGTCCGTGCAGGCAGTTTACGTGCCCGCCGACGACTTGACCGACCCCGCTCCGGCTACGACGTTCACGCACCTGGATGCGAAGACGGTTCTGTCCCGTTCCATCGCCGAGTTGGGCATCTACCCGGCCGTCGACCCGCTGGAGTCCACCTCCCGCGCTCTGGATCCCGCAATCGTGGGCGAGGAGCACTACCGCGTGGCCACCGGCATCCAGGAGCTGCTGCAGAACTACAAGGACCTGCAGGACATCATCGCCATCCTTGGTATGGACGAGCTGTCCGAGGAGCAGAAGCTCACGGTTTCCCGTGCGCGTAAGGCTCAGCAGTTCTTCGGCCAGTGCTTCCACGTGGCAACGCAGTTCACCGGTCTGCCGGGCAAGTACGTCAAGATGGAGGACACCGTTCGCTCCTTCGCCGCCATTCTCGACGGCGAGTGCGACGAGATCCCCGAGCAGTGCTTCCGCCTGAAGGGCGGCATCGACGACGTCTACGCTGCTTACGAGGAAATGAAGAAGGAAGAAGCGTAGTATGGCTAGCTTCAAGTGCGACATCGTCACGCCTGCCGAGAAGCTTGCAGCTTGCGAGGTTGAAATGGTCGTCGTCCCGGGCGTCGAGGGCGAGATGGGCTTTCTGGCCGGTCACGCTCCGCTGGTGTCCGTGCTGGCTGATGGCGAGATCCGCCTGACGCCTGCAGAGGGCGGCTCCGTGCAGCGCTACGAAGTCAAGGGCGGCTACGTGCAGGTTACCGACGGCAAGGTGATCATCCTTGCCGATAGCGCAACGCCTGTTGCTGCATAGCCTGGGTGTTGGCTTGAACATCTGAACCCGCGGCCGCTGGTGCGACTGCTGGCAACGCGACGGTCGTATCCATCGGCTGTTCAAATGAGACGGCCCCTGCCGAAAGGCAGGGGCCGTTTTGCGTATGGTTGCAGGAAACCCCGCGCGAAATCCATCGTTTGTTCGAACACACGTGCGCTAAAGGCTGCTATGATGGGGAACCGGAAAACCCTGCTTCAGTTGTTCGGCGTCCAGCCCGACTGAAGCGCAGCACATCAGCTTGCGAGAAGATTCGAGGCGCATCTATGGCGTTCGTTCATTTGCACAATCATACCGAATACTCGTTGCTCGACGGCTTGACACATATCAAGGATATGGTCCGTCGTGCGGCAGAACTCGACATGCCCGCAGTTGCCATCAGCGATCACGGCGTTATGTCGGGCGTTCCCGAGCTGTGCGACGCTTGCGCAGCTATTGAGAAGGAAACCGGCAAAAAGGTCAAGCCGATTTACGGTTGCGAAGTGTATTTCACCACCGATGAGGAGCTTCGCAAGGATGTGAAGCCCAGGCTTTACCATTTGCTCCTCCTCGCTAAAACCAACGAGGGTTACCACAACCTGTTGAACTTGGTCAGCGAATCGCATGTCGACAACTTCTACTACAAGCCGCGCACCACCTTCAGCATGCTGCAGAAGTATGGCAAGGGCATCATCGGCTCGTCTGCGTGCATCGCGGGCATCATCCCGAAACTGCTGGATAACCGGCAGTTCGATGAGGCGGTTGAGTGGGCCAACAAGTTCGCCAGCTGCTTCGAGCCGGGCGATTTCTATATCGAGCTGCAAAACCAGGGCATCCGCACGGATGGCGGTCTTACGCAAACGGAGCTGAATCACCAGCTTACCGAGGTTGCGCACCGTGCGGGCCTGAAGACCATCGCAACGAACGACTTCCACTACCTCTTGCAGGAAGACGCGAAGGCGCAGGATATCATGCTGTGCATCGGCACGGGCTCGGCCGTTAACGATACGAATCGCATGAAGTTCGAGAACGACCAGTTCTATATGAAAACCGAAGAGGAGATGCGCGAGGCGCTTCGCGATTTCCCCGAGGCATGCGATACCACGGTGGAGGTTGCCGAGAAGTGTAACGTCATCCTTGAGCGCGATTCCATTCTGCCGAAGTTCCCGCTTCCCGAGGGCGAAACGGACGAGAGCTGGTTCCGCCATCAGGTGCTCGAAGGTATGAAGAAGCGCTACGGCGACCCCATTCCCAAAGAGCCGCTTGACCGTGCCGAATATGAGATGAGCGTCATCATCCAGCAAGGCTTTCCTGCGTACTTCCTGATCGTGCAGGAATATCTGGACTGGGCGCGAAGCCAGGGCATCGGCGTTGGACCGGGCCGTGGTTCCGCTGCCGGTTCGATCGTCGCATACGCCATGGGCATCACCGACTTGGAGCCGCTCTCCAACGGCCTGCTGTTCGAGCGATTCCTTTCCCCGGAACGCGTGGAGATGCCCGATATCGACTGCGACTTCGAGGATGAACGTCGTCAAGAGGTCATCGAACATATCCGCGAAGTGTATGGTGCCGATCACGTTACGGGCGTAATCACGTTCGGCAAGCTGCAGGCGAAAAACGCCGTGCGTGATGCAGCACGCGTGCTCGACTATCCCTACAGCGTGGGCGACAAGATCTGCAAGATGATCGGCGACGAGCTGGGTATCACTATCCAGAAGGCGCTCGACACGAACCCCGATTTGAAGAAGGCCTACGACACCGAAGAGGATGTCAAGGCGGTCGTAGACGCGGCGCAGTCCATCGAGGGTCACGTGCGCGGTGAGGGCGTGCATGCGTGCGCAACCATCATCTGCCGTGATCCTATGGCCGACCATGTGCCGGTCAAACGCGATACCAAGGGCGGCGGCATCATCACGCAATACGACGGTCATTACACGCCGGACCTGGGCCTGTTGAAGATGGACTTCCTTGGCTTGCGCACGTTGGGCGTGCTTTCGCGCGCGTGTCGCAACGTGGAGATGACTACGGGCCGCAAAATCATCCCCGAGGAGATCCCCACTGACGATGAGGCGGCGTTCGCCCTCATGCGTTCGGGCAATATGGACGGCTTGTTCCAGGTTGAGGGCGGCTTGTACGTCAGCCTGTTCGCGCGCCTGCCACCGAAGAGGTTCAGCGACATCGTCGCTTCTATCGCTTTGAATCGTCCGGGCCCGTTGGAGTCCGGCATGGTCGACGACTATGTCAAGGTTGCAAGCGGCAAGACGCCCGTGCACTACTACGACGAGCGTCTGCGTCCGGTGCTTGAGGAAACTTACGGCACCATGGTGTACCAAGAGCAGATCATGCAAGTGTCCATGGTCATGAGCGGCTTTTCCGCCGGCAAGGCAGACAAGCTGCGCAAGGCAATGGGCAAGAAGAAGCTCGACATCATGCGAATGCTGCAGGAGGACTGGAACAACGGCGCGGTCGAGAACGGCTACTCGCTTGAGATCGCGAAGAAGATTTGGGACGACGCGGAGAAGTTCGCAAAGTACGCGTTCAACAAGTCGCACTCGGCTGCGTACTCGATCCTGGTTATGCGTACCGCTTACCTGAAGGCGCATTACCCGAACGAGTATATGGCTGCAGTGCTGTCCAGTTACATGGGCAACACCGACCGCTTGATTCGCTATATCTCCAGCTGCAACCACAACGGCACGCCCGTGCTGCCGCCGGATATCAACTCGTCGAATGCTGAGTTCACGCCGGTTGAGAACGGCATCCGTTTCGGCCTGGTCGGTGTGCGCGGCGTTGGTCGCAACGTTGCCGACGAGATCATCGAGGAGCGCGAGAAGAACGGCCCGTTCACCAGCTTGCACGACTTCGTGAACCGTGTCGATGCGAAGTGCTACAACCGAAAGACGCTCGAAGCCCTCATCAAGGGCGGTGCGTTCGATTCGACGGGGTACACGCGTAAGCAGCTCATGTACTTCATCGAGGAGACGCCGCTTCTGGAAGGCGCTGCGAAGCGCCAGAAGGACCGCGATCGCGGCCAGGTGAGCATGTTCGATCTGTTCGCGGACGATGCGGATTCGGGTTTCCAGGAAGATGTGCCCGCTCCTGACGGGGTGGAGTGGCCGAAGCGCCAGCTGCTGACGTACGAGAAGGAGATCATGAAGATCTATGTCTCGGACCATCCGCTCACGCCGTACGAGAACTATATCTCACGCATCACGAAGTGGCAGTTGGGTGATTTGGCCGAGCGCACGAAGGAGATCAAGTCCGCGGTGTTCGTGGGCATGGTGTCCAATGTTGTGACGAAGCTGACGAAGCGCGGCACGAAGATGGCCACGTTCGACCTGGAAGACACTACAGGCCACGTAGAGTGCATCTGCTTCAAGTATGAGGAGAACGCCGAGGCCATCCAAGAGGATGCCATCGTCAAGATCAAGGGCAAGTTCGAGCATTCCGATCGCGGTAACCAGATCATGGTGTTCGAGACGGAAACGCTTGAACTGAGCGAAGAGGATGCGAAGCCTCGTCAGCTGCGCCTGAGCGTGCCGATGTCGGACTTCGATCAGTCGAAGTCCATGCGCTTGAGCCGTATCTTGAAATCGTATCCGGGGCGTGATGGCGTGGTGCTGTTCGTGAGGCAAAACGATGGGCATAAGTTCCGGGCAGAGCTTCCGGTCACGGTGGATGCGGAAAGCCCCATCATGCGCAGCGAGTTGACGGATCTGTTCGGCTACAACGTGCTTACTGCGTAGCGGGTGCGCTGCTCGGTATTGGATATCCCATGGGACCCGGATGTGAATCCGGGTCCCGTTTCTTTTGCAGTGCGATGTCGCGTATCATGGACCGCATGGATAAAACGATTGAACATAACGAGCACGCGGCGCAGGCGGAAGCTGCGGCGATGCAGGTCGAGGGCGCCGGAGCGCAGGTAGAAGGCGCAGCGGTGCGAGAGAAAGACGTGGCTACGCAGTCGGAAGATGTGGCGATGCTGTCGAAGGGCGCGGCGGCACAGACGGAAGGCGCCGTCGTGCGAGCGCAAGGTGTGGTGACGCCGACGCAAATCGAAGGCGCAACGGCTTATGCCGATGCCGCACGGGCGAGCGATGCTGCTGACTTCAAGCGCGAGGATGCTGAGCGCACCTTGTCGCTGACCGTGTCCTATAATGGCGGACCTTTCTGCGGATTCGCCCGTCAACCTGGTAAGCTTACCGTGCAGGGAGAGCTTGAGCAGGCGCTGTCCCTGGTGATGCGCCGACCGGTGGAAGTGGTGTGCTCGGGCCGCACGGATGCGGGCGTGCATGCGCTTGGCCAGGTGATCAGCTTCAACGTTTCCGCCAAGGAGCTTGAAGGTCGCAGCCTGTACAGCCTGCGTCGAAGCCTGAACGCGTTGACGCATGAGGACATCACGGTGCGCAAGGTGGAGGAACGCGAGCCGGGTTTCAGCGCTCGATTCGATGCGCAATGGCGCGAATATCACTACCATATCTGCTTGGATGACACGCCGCCGCTGTTCATGCGCGATTTCAGCTGGTTCGTGCATGCCGATCTGGATATATCGGCGATGCAGCAGGCTGCGCGTTATCTGGAAGGTGAGCACGACTTTAAAAGCTTCTGCATGGCGGCCAGCGCCGTGGGCAAGCCCACGTGCCGCAACGTGCATGAGATCTCGCTTTCGCGCGAGACCATCATGGGCGAGGAGGTGCTGACCATTAAGGTGGCGGGCAATGCGTTTTTGCATTCCATGGTGCGAACCATCGTGGGCACGCTGGTCATGGTGGGTCGCGGCCTGCGCAAGCCCGAATGGGTGCGCGAGGTGCTTGAAGCCCGTGACCGAACTGCGGCGGGGGAGAACGCTCCAGCCGCCGGTCTGGTGTTTTGGAAGGTGCAGTACTGATGGCGGGCAAACAGGAAGCCAAGCGCTCTGGGCGCAAGGCGGGAAGAAAACGCCATCTTGCGAAATTCACCCATCTGTACGAAAGCCGCGATAAGCGCTTGTGCGTATTCGAGGATGAGCACGGTCATCTGACGAGCGTTCGCGCGTCGCGCTTGGCGTGACGGAGGGCTCTTCGAGCTTTGTCCCGCCGCAAAAGGGTGCTTGTCTGGTGTGCCGGCGACGTGAGCGTGCGAGAGCGATGTCCTAGCATCGTCCTATCGATAAAAGAAGCCCCTTGCAACCTGCCAGGTTGCAAGGGGCTTCAACTTTAGTCGTTGCGTTGACTAGCGGGCCTTCGGATTTTCCGGCACCGTTTTGTCCACGAAGTAGATCTTGTACCACATAAGGAACATGTAGACGATCCAGATCTTGCGGCTGCGGTCGGCGCCGGCTTTGTGCTCGTCAAGCAGTCGCACCAGCTCATCGGTGTTGAAGAACTCGCGCGCGATGTCTCCGGTGAACCATTCTTTCACCTGGTTATAGTAGCGGTCCTGGCGCAGCCAGTTCACCACGGGGACGGGGAAGCCGAGCTTCTCCTTTTGCGCCCAGTCCTTCGGGATGGCGCGCTCGGATGCCTCGCGCAGCGTGAGCTTGGTTTGCGTTTCGTTGGCCTTGAGCGGCGTGGGGATGGTTGCCGACACGTCGAACACGCGGCGGTCCAAAAACGGTACGCGGGACTCCAACGAGTGGGCCATGGACATCTTGTCCGTTTTCAGCAGGATGTCGCCGACCAGCCAGAAGTACAGGTCCACGTACTGCATGCGAGTGGTTTCGTCCAGGTCCTTGACCTCGGCGTATACCGGCGCGGTGAGCTGCTGAGGGGTGGGGGCGTTGCAGCCGCCGCGCAGCAGCTGGGCGCGCTCCTCGACGGTGAAGGCTACGCCGTTGGCGTTGGTGTAGTACCAATCCTCGGGGGTTTCGCTGGCGCGCTCAAGGTAGTTCGCGCCGCGGATGCCCAGCTTTCGCATGACGCTGGAGGCGCCGCGCAGCAGGCCCTTCGGGGCCCAGGACAGCTTGGCGTTGGAGAACGGCGTTTGGTAGATGCGGTAACCGCCGAAGAACTCGTCGGCTCCTTCGCCGGAAAGCACCGCCTTTACCTGCGTTGCCGCGATCTGGTCCACGAAGTACAGCGCCACGGCGGAGGGGTCGGCGGAGGGCTCGTCCATGTGCCACTGCACGCGGGGCAGGCTCTCCCAGTACTCGTCCTCGCCGATGTACTTGTTGGTGTTGGCGATGTGCAGTTCGTCGGCAAGCTCGTGAGCCCACGAGATTTCGTCGCGCATCATGCCGCCGGCGCCCTCGGCGTTGTTTGCGGCGGCGTTCTTGTAGCAATCGAAGCCCACGGTGAACGTTTTGATGTTGGGGTTTTCCTTGGCCAGGCAGGCTGCCATGTAACTGGAGTCGATGCCCGAGGACAGGAAGCTGCCGACCTCGACGTCGGCCACGTTATGGTAGCGCACGCTGTCGCGCACGGCTTCGTCGATGGCCTCGACGGTATCCTGACGGCTGCGCTGCGCATCGAAGTTGTACTCGGGACGCCAGTAGCGGCGCTCGGTGATGGACCCGTCGGCATGCACGGTCATGCAGTGCGCGGGAGCCAGCTTGAAGATGCCCTTGAAGAACGTCTCGGGAAGGGCGCTGAACTGGAAGCACAGGTACTGCTCGAGCGCCTCATGGTTGAGCTCGCGCGTGTAATCCGGATGCTCGAGGATGCACTTGATCTCGGAAGCGAAGATGAAGCGGCCGTTTTGCTGCGTGTAGTAGAACGGCTTGATGCCGAAGAAGTCGCGGGCGCAGAACAGCTCGCGCGAGTCGCGGTCCCAGATGGCGAACGCGAACATGCCGCGCAGGCGGTCGAGCACGCCTTCGCCCCATGCCAGATAGCCTGTGAGCAGGACTTCGGTGTCGGAGTTGGTTTGGAACTGCCAGCCCTGCGCCTCAAGCTCGGCGCGCAGATCGCGGTAGTTGTAGATCTCGCCGTTGAAGACGATGGCGAAGCGGCCCTTGGCGGCAGCCTGCTCGGGCGTGCCGCAAGGGGCGCCATCAAGGTGCAGCGCCGGCGAGGTGATGGCGGCGGCGTGGTCGCCCGTGGAGCGCACCATGGGCTGGTTGCCGTTGGCGAGGTCGATGAGCGAAAGGCGGCGATGGCCCAAGGCGATGCCGCTTTCGGCGTCGATATACTGGCCTTCGCCGTCGGGCCCGCGATGGGCCATGACGTCGCACATGGCTTTCAGGGTGGGCAGGCTTGCATCATCAGCCTGCGTGAATCCGCAGATACCGCACATGGTGAGGCATCCCTCCAATCGTATATAAAGGTAAGGTTCATCATAGCGAATGGGGCGGACGGTGGCACGCCTCCCGCGAAAAGCGCAGATTTTCCAACGAGCCCGCGGCGAGCGCGGCGGCGGTTGCGCGGCGCATGCTACACTGCGGGGAAAGAATCGCTTGCGCGAAAGGGCTCCTGCGCCGGTTGGCTGTCGGAGCTTGCGGTCGAGAAGGGCTTGTCGCGCCTGCTCGAGCAAGTTGCGTCTTGCTTAGGGCGGCGGAGCGAGGCGGATTGCTTGCAAAGGCGTTCATGGTGTTGAAAACGTTGATGGGGAAGGAGCGTGTCATGAAGGTGCATGTGGAGTTGGCTGGCGGCCTGTTGGCGGATAGGTTCGGGAAGTATGCGTCCGAGCCGGACCGGTTGGAGGGCTTTCCCGTGCGTTCGTTCCCTATCAAGATAAGCGATGTGCCGCAGGAAGCGCAGACGCTTGCCCTGGCGTTCATCGATTTCGACGCCATCCCCGTGGGCGGCTTCTGCTGGATTCATTGGACCGCGTGCAACCTGCCGGCGACCACCACGCTCATTCCCGAGGACGCTAGCCGCACGGAGGCGGTTCCCATGGTGCAGGGCCGCAACAGCAATTGGTCACCCATGGCGCACGGCAGCGATAACCCGCAGGTGCACTCCCGCTATTGCGGTCCGCAGCCGCCTGATGCCACGCACAGCTACACGTTGAACGTGTACGCGCTCGATTGCGAGCTGGGGCTGCCGGAAGGCTTTTATCTTAACGAGCTGCGTCGCGCGATGGCCGGCCATGTGCTTGATCAGGCGTCCGTGGAACTGCCGAGCCGCGCATAGGCCGATGCGGTGCGCAGCCCCTTTTGATTCGCCCGATAAGGGAGATTCTTACAGTAATGAAACGGATTCTGTGGTTTGGCGTTGTATGGAGTAGCGCCGCAGGTGGGGTATTTTACAATGACGGGTACGCAATAGGGCGCCTGTCGTCTTGACGCTTGGGCGTGGGCGGTCTGCCGTGGGGCTGGCCGCCCGCGCTTGTTTTCGCGATGGCGCCGCAAGGTTATGAAACCGCGCTTGGTAGCGCCGGCTATGGAAGAGGTACCGCCTGCTATGAAAAACGTTCTGCACGTGCTCGGCCGCGACCTGCTGCGTCTTTTGAAGGCGCCGGCCGCCCTGGTGGTGGTCGTGGTGCTGGTCGTGCTGCCCTCCACGTACACGTGGTTCAACGTCATCGGTTTTTGGAACCCCTACGACAACACGGGAAACATGCGCGTATGCGTGGTGAATCAGGACGCCGGGTCCGAGAACGACTTGATGGGTCAGATGAACCTGGGCAATCAAATCGTGGACACGCTGCACGAGAACACCCAGTTGAAATGGGAGTTCACCGATTACGACGATGCGATGCACAAGGTGGAATCGGGCGAGGTGTATGCGGCGTTCGTCATCCCCGAGGACTTCACTGCCAACTTGTTCACCATTGTGACGGGCGATTTCCAGCAGCCTAATCTGCAGTATTACGTTAACGAGAAGATGAACCCCGTGTCGCCGAAGGTGACCGATGCGGGCTCTTCCACCCTCGACGAGACCATCAACAGCCAGTTCGTTTCCACGGTCAGCTCGGTGGTGGCGGACGCGCTCAACGGCAAGGTTGCCGAGGCCGAGCAAAATCTGAGCACCGCGCAGAACGACTCGGCCGCGCAGCTTTCGCGCGCCGTCGATTCCGTTTCCAATGCGCGCGCGACCGTGAGCGGGTTGGCGGCATCCACCGAGGAGGCCCGTCAGAAGGCGCAGTCGGCGAAGGGCCAGCTTGAGCAGGCTCGCGCCGACGCGCAAACCGTGCAGGACCAGTTGCAGCAGGTGAGCGACCTTTCCCTGACGCTACAAAACAGCCTGGGCACGTTCACGTCGGTAGCCATGCCTGGCATGTCGAACACGAACCTGATGCTGTCCCAGGTGGCCTCGCAGGCGGCCGGGGCAGTCACTGATGCTTCCAACGCCATATCAGGTGCGCAGGGCACCGTTGATGCCGCGGCCGATCGAGCCCAGGGCGTGTTGGACATGAACACCGCCGTCATCGAGCAGCTGCAGATCGTGCATGATCAGATGCCCGACTCCGATCCGAACAAGGAGCAGCTGCGATTCGCCATCGATTCCCTGACCGCTCGCAATGCCGAGCTGCAGCGCGACTTGAACGACTTGAAGACGCTCAGCGGCGACGTGGATGCCACGGCCGCCAGCGTCGCGGCCGCCGCCAACACCGTCAACGCCGCCGCGCAAAACGCCATCACCGCTTCGGGGGCTTATCAGCAGCA
Organism: uncultured Senegalimassilia sp.; assembly: GCA_934661765.1. The sequence continues at coordinate 4,214 of CAKUJT010000034.1, read as the reverse complement.
GCTGTTCGGCAGCGCCTTGCCGCAGGTGAGCAACGGCATCTCCCAGGTCGGCATCGCCGCCGCCGGCCTTAAGGGGGCCATCTCGAACCAAGGCTACCTGATCGACGAGACCTCGGGCGTGATCGACCAGCTGTCGGGGACGCTGCACGTGGCAAGCGACGCCATGGCGCAGACCGATGCGCTGCTGTCCAGCCTCGAGGGGACCATGCGTCAGGCGCGCAACGACGTGGGCCTGCTGGGAACGTCCTCCGCGGTGTCCGAGCTGATGGACAACGGGCGCATCGACCCCGGGAAGATCGCCGAGTTTATGCAGGCGCCCACGCAGGTGACCACCGAAAAGCTGTACCCGCTCAACGCCTACGGTTCGGCCATGGCCCCGCTGTTCATCAGCCTGAGCCTGTGGATCGGCACGTTGATGCTGTGCGTCATCTTGAAACTGGAGGTCGATAAGGAAGGCGTGCCGGGCCTGACGGTGATGCAGGGCTATATCGGCCGCTGGCTGTTCTTCGCTTTGCTGGTGACCCTGCAGGCCGTGGTGTGCGTGGCGGGCTGTCTGCTCATCGGCGTGCAGGCAGCATCGGTGCCGGCGTTTTTCGCAACGGCTATCCTGCTGTCGCTTTCATATCTGTGCATCACGTATACGCTGTCATCGTCGTTCCAACATATCGGCATCGGCTTGTGCATCATCATGGTGTTCGTCCAGATCCCGGGCGGTACGGGTTTGTACCCGGTTGAGATGACCGACGCGTTCTTCCGCACGGTGTACCCCATGTTCCCGTTCACCTACGGCATCAACGCCTTGCGCGAGGCTATCGGCGGCTTCTACGGCACGCAGTGGCTGGGTTATTGCGGGGTGTTGCTGCTCATCGCGCTGTCCATGGCGCTCGTGGGCCTGTTCGTGCGACCGCATCTGACCAACCTCAACCGCCTGGTGGCGAAAGAGATTCAGCAAAGCGACCTGCTCAACGTCGAGGAGGCCTTGGTGCCCGAGCGACGTTACCGTATCGGGCAGCTTATCCGGGCATTGTCCGACCATGACGAGTTTCACAATGCGGTGCGCCAGCAGGCCGACACATTCCTGAGACATTATCCTCGCTTGAAGCGCGGCGCGCTCATTTTAGGCATCGCCGTGCCGGTGGCGGTCTCGGTGGTGTTCGCCGTGACCACTACCGAGAAGGTGGTCATTCTGACGGCATGGCTTATCTGGCTTGTCGTCCTTATCGGCTTCTTGCTGGGATTGGAGATGGTGCGCGACAACATCCAGCGCCAGGCGTCCATTGACAGCATGAGCGACGACGAGCTGCGCGGGCATCTGGCCGATCGGGGCAAGAAGGTGGTCAAGGAATTGGTGCCTGCCGCCATGTCGACGGCGCGCGTTTCGGTGCCCGTCGATCGTTCCGCCCGCGCGGCGGGCGTGTCCGTTCCGCTGCCGCCTGTGGGCGTGGCTGCCGACGACCTGGCGGACCGGCCCGCCTCGGCGTGCGGCGCCGAGTACGCCGGGCAGGGCGCTGCCCGCAAGCCGAAGGACGCTCCGGGTAAAGGCGCATCGCTGATGGACTTGGCGGCAAAGGGCAAACCGGCGTACTTCGACGGCCCGTTTTTGACCGACGAGGAGGTTCACGGCGAAAAGGGCGAGGGCGATGAGGAGCTGCTCGAGGCGGAGGTTCCCGCCCTTGAGTTGAGCGCCGAGGACCTTGAGGCGCTTGCGCAGCGCAAGGCCGAGCACGGCAAGAAGCATAAGAAGCATAAGAAGAAGGGCGATTCGAAGAAGGGGGGCGGCCATGCGTAACGTGTTCAAGCTGTTCTCCTACGATATCAAGCACCTGTTCGGCAACGTGATAACCGTGGTGATCGTCTTAGGCCTGGTGTTCTTGCCGTCCATTTTCACGTGGTACAACGTCATCGCGTGCTGGAACGTGTTCGACAACACGGGCAATCTGAAGGTGGCCGTCGCCAATTCCGACGAGGGGTACCAAAGCGACCTGCTGCCCACCAAGATCAACGTTGGCGACAGCGTGGAATCGGCGTTGCGCGCCAACGACCAGCTTGACTGGGTGTTCACCGACGAGGAGGACGCCATCGACGGCGCGCGCTCGGGCAAGTACTACGCGGCCGTGGTCATCCCGCAAAGCTTCAGCTCCGACATGATGAGCTTCTACTCCGACGACGCCGAGCATGCCGAGCTTATCTACTACGAGAACGAGAAGAAGAACGCCGTGGCGCCGCGCGTGACCGATCAGGCGTCCAGCAAGGTTGCCGCCCAGGTGAACACCACGTTTGCCGAGACCATCTCCGATGTGGCCCTGGGGCTGATCGATTCGCTGGGGACGGTCGCAGACGATGCCGATGCGGCGGGGCGGGTGGCCAAGCTTTCGGGCACCATATCCTCGTCCGCCGACCAGATGCGCACCGCCGCCGACGTGCTCGAGTCGTACGCGAACCTGGCGGGGACGGCGCAGGCGCTCGTAGGAAGTTCCACTCAGCTTCTGGGCAACGCGCAAAACGCGGTAAAGGACGCGCAGCAGCAGGCCTCGGGGGCGAAAAGCGGCGCCGAGACCATCGGCGATGCGCTGACGACGTCGGTTTCGTCCTTGTCCGACGCCTTGGCCCAAAGCTCCGACGGCTTCAACCAGGTGCCCGCGGCCATCGATAAGGTATATGCGCAGGTGGATACCGATAAGGCCAACGCCGCGCAAAGCCTTCGCGACCAGGCGGCGGATGCGGATTCCCAGATAGAGCGCTATCAGCAGCTCATCGAGGTGCTTGAATCCATAAAGCCGCAGCTCGACGAGCAGTATCGCCCCGCGGTGGATGCCGTGGTGTCGCAGCTGAACACGTCCATATCCTCGCTTGGGAAGCTGCGTGACAGTCTGACCTCGGCGGCGGACAAGATAGCCACGGGCAATGATCCGGAATCCGCATCCCGCGCCGATATCCAGGCGAAGCTCGACGAGGCGAAGGCGAACGCCGACAAGCTGAAGAACGACTACGAGAACAACCTGAAGCCGGGTCTTGAGAGCTTGGCGAGCTCGGTGGCGCAGGCGGCTCAGTCGCTTTCGGCGCGCGCTTCGCAGCTTTCCGGCGTGGGCGACGGCCTGAACGGCGCCGCGTCCTCGGTGGCGTCCGACCTTGCGGGCGCGCAGAGCGCCATCCGCGCCATGTCCGATGAGCTGCATGGGTCAGCCGACAAGATGTCGGCGTTGTCCCAACGCGTCTACGAGGCGTTGGCCAGCGGAAACGTGGAGCAGCTGAAGCAGGTCATCGGCTCGGACCCCGAGGCGCTTGCCAAGGCGGTGTCCGCCCCTGTGGGGGTGGAGCGCATCGCCGTGTTCCCGGTGGAGGACTTCGGCTCGGCCATGGCGCCGTTGTACACCACGCTGGCCTTGTGGGTGGGATCGCTTCTGATCATGGTCCTGCTGAACCCGGTTCCCTCCGAACGCGCCAAGCGCGAGGCGAGGCTGGTCGAGCCCAAGTCCTGGCAGTTGTTCTTCGGGCGCTACGGTGCGCCGTTCGTATTAGCCTTCATGCAGTCGACGGTGGTGTGCCTGGGCAACATGCTGTTCGTGGGAGTCCAGGTCGCCAACCCGCTGCTGTACCTGGTGTGCTTCTGGACGGCGGGCTTCGTGTTCAGCTTCATCATCTACACGCTGGTGTCGCTGTTCGCCAACCTCGGCAAGGCGCTTGCCGTGCTGCTGCTCATCATCTACGTGACCGGCGGCGGGGGCAGCTTCCCCTTGCAGCTGCTGCCCGGCTTCTTCCAGGCGGTCAGCCCGTTTTTGCCGGCGACGCACGTCATCAACGCCATGCGTGCGGCGAGCATGGGCGTGTACCAGAACGATTTCTGGGTGCAAATCGGCATAACGCTCGCCTTCATCGTGCCGTTCGTGATCATGGGCATCCTGCGGCCGGTGCTCTCGCGCTTTACGTATTGGTTCGTGGAGCAGGTGGAGAAGTCGAAGGTGGTTGCCTAGACGGCGGCCTTCGGAAAGGTTGGTTTCTCGGGGCGCGGTCCGGTTTCGGGCCGCGCCCTTTTCGCGTATGCGCGTGCGTTCGGCCCCGTTCGGCGGTTCGCCTTGCCTTGCGGCGGGGTTCCGATCGCGGGTCAGCGGCCCGTTGCGCGCTGCATGGAGTATAATCATGAGCAGGTTCAACACGGTGCGTTACCTGCTTGAACGACGGCAACGTAACGGTTGGGTCCGAAAGCAAGGCGCCAA
>CAKUJT010000033.1 GCA_934661765.1 uncultured Senegalimassilia sp. | reverse complement strand
CCTTCGCCGAGAGTACTGCAGCGCAAGGCTGCGGGAGGGCAGGGCGTCGCGCTCGCGGAGGGCGCTTTTCTATGCGCGGAGTCCCGCGCCGGCACGGCTCGTGGCACGCGCCGCACGCGCCGGGAGAGGCCCGCAGGGGGGGGAGTTCCCCCTGCGGGCCTCTCCGCGTTTTGGGGACTGTCTGAAGGCGGATCTGCGCTGCATGGGATGCCCTGCGCGCGCTGCTTTTCGAGGAGCGCGTTGGAATGTTCGTAGTGAGGTTTTCTCTGCGATCCTTTCCGTGTTCTTGGGCCGCTCGCCGTCCGACTTCTGCTTTGTGTGCGCTTGTGCGTTTGGCTCCGGGTATTTGGGGGGGTTGTTCCCACTTGTGACAGTTGGTGGGAGGCTTTTCGGGTTTGTGCATCGCACCGGTGAGTAAAGTTGAAATAGCGGCAATTGAAAGCACTATGGCGCAGCCTTCACTTTTTAATGCTTTCCGATTGAATGCATGTATTTGTTTGTTCTGCAGATGGTATGACAACAGCCCCGACGTTGCCGGGGCTGTTCGTACTTTTGGGGCTGTTTGGCATTTACTCGAGATCGATTTCCAGGGAATCTTGGTCCTCGAGTTCGGAGGCGTAGTCGGGTATCGGTGGCTTCGGATCATCTGGGGGCTCAGGGAGCAGTTGATAGGGCTGTGAAGGCGTGCCTTCGTCACTTGAATCGGGCGTATCTTTGGGATTTGCTAGTAAGGCTATCCGATTATATAGTGCGGTTGTCTTATCTTGGATTTGAGCGTCGATGTGATAATGGCCGCAGAACCAATGACGGTATGTCAGACGGTCTTGGATTGCTTGGAGCCAATCGGTGTATTCGTCCATCGGGTGGATCTCCAGGCGATTGGTGTGCTCGGATATGCCTTGCGCGCTAGATGATGGCGCACAATGGGTGATGACGATGTCGCAATCCCAATTTGCTGCATCAAGTGTTTCTAGCGCTGCTTCTCGCTCCTGTTCGTTCGGAATTTCCTCGGTGAACCACGTTTCACCTTGGATACGATGCGTCCTGTCGTATTCGCTCGATGTCGCTCCGCCCATCGTGAAGATTCGATATCCGTCGATGTTGAACAATTGGCCTCGCTTGAGGTGGAGGACACTGGTTGCTACCTGGTGTACCGCTCCTCCATTCCATGTGGTTTCGGGAAGGCTGTTCAGCAGGCCGAAGCCCTCGTGGTTTCCGTCAACGAACAGGGTTGTGAATGGCCTGGCGTCGAGCCAACGGAGCCAATATTGCTCGCTTGCGGAGTTGTTCCATACAAGACCGAAGTCGCCGCAAATGATCACGTAGTCATCTTTGGTCAATCCTGCGGTGTTGAAGCAGCTTTCTGAGAGTTTTGCGATGTCGTATGAGGCATGGATATCGCCCGTCACGAAAATGCTCATAAGGCGAATCCGCTTCTAGAACAGCGAAGGCGTTTGCGCGGCAGGTGCCGGTTGCGCGGCTTTTGTCTTGCGCGCGGATCGGGCGGGCTTCATTTGCTTGATTTCCTCAAGCTCATTTTGCATCGATTCGCTGCGCTCAAGCAGCGTTTCGAGCTTCTCGGCGAAATCGGACAGCTGCAGCGCCACGCTCGTCTCTTCCTCTACGTAGCGCTGAAGCGCTTCCGTGATTGCCGCAGTTCGCGTGATGCCGCGTTTGCTGGCAACCTCGTCTACCGTTTCGGCCAGCTTTCGATCTACCCATGCGGCAAGCTGACGCTTGTCTTGACTGTGCTCCACTGCCATAGCTTGTTCTCCTGGTGCTGTGTTTGCGTAGTGTGATTTAGCTATGACATCAGTATAGCCGGTATAAGCCGGTTACCGCTATGAATTCACTCTATTCATCATCGGGAAACGGGTTGGTGCTGTTTATGTCTTGTATTTTTCGGTTCCTTGCGATCGCGGGGATCTAAATTTTTAATGGCCCGATGATTAGGTTGCCTCAGATCGGCGATGTGTGACAGGGTTGGAGCTGACCGATGTCGTGTGCGGGTTTGCAGAGGCGGCGGAGGTTGCTGAGGCGGATGATAACCTGGCTATCAAATAGGCTCATCGACTATCGTTTCGAAGGGCTTATGGAGCGGTTTCGTGTGTTGAGGGAGCTGCCTTCGGACCGCTGGCTTACCGTTTCGGCGACCGGGCTGCAAGGTTTGGCGGTGTGGTGTGCAAGATGCGGGCAAGGGTTGTGCAAGATGGCGGTGTCATGCTGGTTTTCGAAGTGATTTGCGCTCGAAAGGAACCGGTTATGGCAACCATGAATATTTGCTTGTCCCACGATGCGGCGTTTCGCTGGCTTGTGCGGAATCGCAATCCTCGCATCACGGGGAACAGGACCACGGCTCGGGTATTGCCCTGTTCGTCGCCCTTCGTCTCGGAGAGCAGGGCGTTGCGCTCGCTTTTAGGCATTGAGGATGGCAAGCTCGAGGTACTTGTGCGGACTTCGGCCGGTAGACGCGATGGCGATTGCCTGCGGTCCCATTATTCGGGAAACGCGTATCCGGCAGGATCGTTCGTCAAGGTGCCGGTTGAGGGGTTCGGCGCGGTTTGCTGTTCGTCTCCTGAGCTGACGTTTTTGCAGATTGCGGTCAAGCATACCTTGTTGGAAACGGTTTATATGGGATATGCGCTCTGCTCGTCATATCGAATCGACGCCGATGCTGAAAACGGGATCGCCTTGCGAGAGGGCGACGACGAGCCGCTGACCTCCGTCGCGCAAATCGGCAAGTATCTGGCGAAGGTCGATGGGGCTTATGGGACTGCGAAGGCGCGTCGCGCGCTCGTCTATGTGCGCGATGGCTCCATTTCGCCGACGGAATCTGCGATGGCGATGGCCTTGAGCATGCCGCGACGTTTCGGCGGGTTTGCGGCAGGGGATGTGGTTCTTGGCGAGAATGTTGCAGGAAGAGGCTGCTTATCATTGGCGGAGGACTCGGGTGACTCGGGTCGTATGCTGACCGTGCGTTCAACGAGCCGTAGGCGCGATGTGGCGGCGTTGAACATCTCGCTGCCCGATGGTATTGGTGGCCGAAAGTCAAACAGCCCTGCCTGCGGCGACGAGGGGCCGGAGGATCCCGAGGAACTTCCTGTAGCAGCGTTTTGCGCGCAACAGGGTGGCGCTTCGTTCGATAGAGGAAGCGAGACAGCGGGTGCGAAGGGCGATCGCAGGGCAAAACGAGCGGCTCAAGACGCAGATCGAGAAGCTGCGGCATCGCGTAACGGACATGGCGTGTTGCAACGTCGAGCGATATTGGTGCGTCCTGAGCAGGTTCACGAATTCGACGCTTATGTGCAGCTGTGCGAGAAGGTTGCAAGGAGAATGCGTCGTCGAAGCGTGCCGAGGGGCGGTTTTGCGGAATCTCGTGAACTTCAGGAAACAGGAGCGTGCGAGGGGACGGGTATGTACGAGGAAGCGGGCGGGTTTCCGGCATTCGAGGATGAAGCCGAGGCTAAACAGCGAGCGAAAGAGGCTCGTCAGCTTGCGAGGAGGGTTGAGCTCTGGCAGACGCTCGTGTGCTTCAGCGCGTTTCGTCAAAGCGAAACGGGTAGCAGCGTGAACGTGTTCGATCCTCCCGCCGATCACGTCTGCGAGCGTAGGGGGAAGGGCGAAGGTCCTAGTTGCAAGTGACCTTGATGTTTGCGCCGATGGTCTCGGCGGATGCGATGCCGGGTGCGGTATCGTGACGCGTGAAGGCGCGGGCTCGCCCTGAGAACACCTTGGCGGATGCTAGCCGGTGCGACGTATCTCGATGTAAGTTCGTTCAACCCTCCCTTCCCGTCGACGGCGTAGTTAGCGAAACCGTTGGGGGCGACATGATGATGGGTAAGATTGCGTTGACGATTGCCGGCCGGAGACTCGACGCGTGAATGTGTTCGCTTTCCCCGGCATTCGTGTTGGCAGATAGATTGCTTTCTGAAAAAAGCATACCCCCGTACAAGGAATTATCGATGGCGGAAAGGCTTGTGTCGTTATAATTAGCAACGCTATAGATACTGATGATGGAAAAAATCAAAGGCAGCATTATGGATACCGTAGAGAACATCTTCGCGCAAGCTCGTCAGACGGGCGCGCAGCCGGTTTCGTTCGAGATCTTCCCGCCGAAAGGCGAGCTGAGCATGGAGTCGGCGCGCACGATCGCGCAGGAGCTTGCAAAGCTCGATCCCGCGTTCATCAGCGTTACGTATTCCGCGGGCGGTAGCGGCAACAAGCAGGCCACCGCTGAAATCGCCGCCATGATCCAAGACGATCACGGCGTCCCCACCGTGGCTCATCTGACCTGCGCAGGCGCATCGCAGCAGTCGATTTCAAAGGCTATCGCCGACATGAAGGACCGCGGCATCCGCAATGTGCTTGCATTGCGCGGCGATTTGCCGGAGGGCTATGAGCCCGGTGATTTCCGGTATGCCAAAGACCTTATTCCGGTGTTGGCGGATGCCGGCTTTTGCGTGGGCGCCGCGGCGTATCCCGAGGGCCACATCGATTGCGACTCGCTTCGCTTGAACGTGGAGCATCTGAAGCAGAAGCAGGACGCGGGCGCAAGCTTCCTGGTCACGCAGCTGTTCTTCGACAACGACTGCTTCTATCGCTTCCGCGAAGGCGCCGAGGCCGCTGGCATCACCGTGCCGATAACCGCGGGCATCATGCCGTTTATGAGCAAGGCGCAAATTCAGCGCATGGTGTTCATGTGCGGGGCTTCGCTTCCCAGCCCCATTATCAAGCTGCTCGCGCGATATGAGGACGACCCGGCAAGCTTGCGCCAGGCCGGCATCGAATACGCGTGCCGCCAGCTGACCGATTTGCAGGCGCATGGCGTCGAGGGGCTGCATGTCTACACCATGAACAACCCCGAGATCGCCCGTGCAGCCTCGTGCGCGTTGAAGGTGGCGCTGGTTTCGTGATGGTGCGTTATGGACGTCTTGGCGTAGGGGGCGTGCCTGAAGCGCGGCTCGATCGCAGCGAGGCGCTGAGATATTTGGGATACACGGGTCAGCAGGTCGATGAGGCGCTGCTGACCCGTTTCAATAGGCTGGCCGATGAGTGCGAGAGGTCAATCAAGCCCGTATTCGCTTGGAGCGTCTTCGACATCGATGAGAAGCGAACGTGTTGGGAGGCGCCGGAGCCAGCGGCGACGTGTTCGCTTGACGCCCTTGATGCGGCGACGGATGCGGTTGAGAACCGCAGCGCTGCATCGTGCGTAGAAGCTGAATGCGGGAAGGGGCTCGTGCCTCGGGTGGCTCTGGAGGGCTGCGATCTTGTCCTCGAGGGCAACAGCATCGCCGAGCATTTGCGCGGGGCTTACAAGGTTGCGCTGATGGCGTGCACGCTCGGTGCCGTCAGCGAGCGGGAGATGCGAAAGCATGAGGCCATCAGCGTGGCGGACGGCGTGATGTTCGGAGCTTGCTGCTCGGCGCTGGTCGAGGCTGCCGCCAACGTCACCGAAGACCTTATCGTTCGCTTCGCCAAAGATACGGGTCTGACGACGAACTGGCGTTTCAGCCCCGGATACGGCGACTTGCCGTTGACCGCTCAGCCGGCGTTTTTGAGGGCGCTTGATGCGAGTCGGCGCTTGGGCATTTCGGTTACGTCGACGAACATGCTCGTTCCGGTGAAAAGCGTCACCGCCGTGCTAGGATTGTTCGAAAAATCCGCTGATGGCGGTGAAGCGCGCGATGCTTGCGCGATATGCCGTTTAAGGGATGGTTGCGAGTTAAGGAAACGAGGGGTTACCTGCCATGGATGAGAGCGTGTGCACGCATAAGGAGCTGTCCGGCGGTTGGGCGAAGGCGGCAAAACTGCCCGTGCCCGACCTGTCGGGGCTTGCCATCAAAGACGAGCATTTGAAGCGAGCGCTGCTCGGGCAGGATTTCCTGGTGGTGGACGGTGCCATGGGCACGCAGCTGCAGGAGCGAGGCCTTGCCGATGCGGGGCAGATTCCCGAGATGCTCAACTTCTCGCATCCCGACGACATCTCGGCCATCCATAAGGCCTATGTCGATGCGGGCGCCGAGGTCATCACCACGAACACGTTCGGGGCCAATCGCCTGAAGCTGGAAGGCGCTGCGAGCGTCGAGGACGTGTATCGCGCGGCTGCCGAATGCGCACGTGCGGCAGGTGCCCCTTATATCGCCGGCGACGTCGGCCCTACGGGCGCGCTTTTGGAACCTATGGGAACCATGAGCTTCGAAGAGGCGTACGACCTGTTCGCTGAGCAGGTGCGCGCCGTTGCGGCTGCCGGTTGCGATGTGGTGCTGATCGAGACCATGGCCGATCTGCGCGAGGCGAAGGCGGCTCTGCTGGCGGCTCAGGAGAACTGCGATCTGCCGGTGTTCGCCACCATGACCTTCGGCGAGGATGGGCGCACGTTTTTAGGCACGTCGCCGGAGGTGGCCGCAGAGGTGCTGTCGAGCATGGGCGCTCACGCCGTGGGCCTGAACTGCTCGCTTGGCCCAGCGGAGCTGTTGGGCGCCGCGCAGGATATGGCGCGTCGTTCGCGCTGCCCGCTGATGGTGCAGCCGAACGCGGGCCTGCCGCGCGTGCAGGACGGGGTCACCGTGTTCGACGTGTCGCCCGAGGATTTCGCCGCCGCTATGGGAGGCATGCTCGATGCGGGCGCCTCGATCATCGGCGGGTGCTGCGGCACGTCGCCGGAGTACACGCGTCAGCTTCGCCGCATGGCGGATGCCCGTCGCGTTCCGACGCCGCGAGCTTACGAGCCCGCTTGCGTGCTGTGCAGCGCCCAGGAGGCGGTGGTGCTTCCGGTGGGTGTGCCCCGCATCGCCGTGATCGGCGAGCGCATCAACCCTACGGGAAAGCCTAAGTTGAAGGCCGCGCTGCGGGCTGGCGACCTGGACTACCTGGTGGGCGAGGCTGTTTCGCAGCAGGAGCTGGGTGCCGATGTGCTCGATGTCAACGTGGGCCTTCCCGAGCTTGACGAGCCTGCTGTGCTCGCCGCTGCAGTGGATAAGCTTTCCTCTACGGTCACGTTACCGCTGGTGGTGGACTCGTCCGACCCGGTGGCGGTGGAGGCGGCGGTGCGCGGTTATGCGGGCAAGCCGCTCATCAACAGCGTCAACGGCAAACGGGAAAGCTTGGAGGCCGTGCTTCCCATCGTGAAGCGCTACGGGTGCGCCGTGATCGGCCTTGCCCTTGATGAAGATGGCATCCCGCCTACGGCCGAGGGGCGTTTCGCCGTTGCGGAGCGGATCGTGGAAGCCGCCGAGCGCTGCGGCATCCCGCGAACCGATGTGGTCATCGACTGCCTGACCATGGCGTGCGCGACCAACCAATCGGAGGCGCTTGAGATCTTGCGTGCCGTGAGCATGGTGAAGGAGCGCCTGGGCGTGCGCACGGCACTTGGCGTGTCCAACATCAGCTTCGGCCTGCCTCAGCGCAACATGGTGAACTCGACGTTTTTGGCCGCCGCGTTCGGGTGCGGGCTGGATATGCCCATTCTGAACCCGAAGGCGAAGCGCTACACCGATACGGTGAACACATTTAGGGTGCTGAACTGCCAAGATGCCGGCGCCGTCGGGTTCATCGGGGAATACGCCGACGCCGCGGACCCGTATACGGCAGGCGCGGCGGGCGCGGGTACCGCCGTGGGCGCTGCGGAGGCGGCGCAGCCTTCGGGGGCTGCCGACGCGGCCGCGGAGTGCCCGGTGACGGTGCCCGAGACGCTTTCGGACGCCTCCGATGCCGTGCGCGACATGGTGCATCTCATCCTGACGGGTCGAAAGGGCCCGATGGGACCGGCCACCGAGGCGTTGCTCGAGGGGCATAACCCGCTCGACCTGGTCAACGGCGTGTTCGTTCCCGCGCTTGATGTGGTGGGGCAGAAGTTTGACAAAGGCGAGTTCTTCCTTCCTCAGCTTATGGCTTCCGCCGAGGCGGTGAAGGTGGGATTCGACGCGGTCAAGGCGCGCATGGGCGATTCCGCTGATGACGGCATGGAGTCGAACGCCATCGCGGTGGCCACGGTGAAGGGCGACATCCACGACATCGGCAAGAACATCGTCAAGATGCTTCTGGAGAACTACGGCTTCCGCGTGGTCGATCTTGGCCGCGACGTCGAGCCGGAGGAAGTGCTGCGCGTGGCAAGCGAGCAGGGCATCCGCTTGGTGGGGCTTTCGGCGCTCATGACGACCACGGTCCGTGCCATGGAGCAGACGGTGGAGCTTCTGCACGAGAAGCTGCCGGGCTGCAAGGTGATGGTGGGCGGTGCGGTTTTGACGCCCGAGTACGCTGAGCAGATCGGTGCCGACTATTACGCGAAGGACGCTGCGGAATCGGCGCGCATCGCCGAGCGCTTTTTCGCCGAACAGGGTTAGCGCGGCAAACGGCGTCGCGCGACGGTTGCCGGCTTCGGCTTGGTGGGGTTGGAGACTGATGCGCCGATCGCCTCAGATGCTGCGGCTTGTCGGCGTCGGTTCGGCATGCTGCAGCGTTGGGCTGTGCGAGTTGGCTCGATGCTGGCCTGGCGATGCTGCTGCGTTCGATCTTGCCGCTTCAGCAGATATCGACTTGGCCGTTAAGGGCTTCCGATCCGGTTTATTTTCCCTACATGATACGAGAAGGCCTGCATGCTGCTGGAGCATGCAGGCCTTTGTGGCTTTCGGGAAGCTGATAGGGCCGCCGAAGAAGCGCCGTTCCGGGCGATGCTACGGTGCCTGGACGTTACCCGATGCCGCCGAGCACGATGCCCAGGATGATGACGATCGCCGTGAGCGGGACGAACAGATAGCGTCCCATGAACTCGAACCATGTGCCTACGGGCTTCTCTCGTCCCATCTGAGCCTGTTTTGAGGCGAAACCCTTGGGGCATACCCAGAAGAACATAACAGCCGCTATAAGGGCTCCCAGCGGGATTGCGTAGATGCTGACGGCGTCCATCCAGGCGCTGACCGCATCCCCGTTCTCGATGAAGGCGCCGACGCCCATGGAGACGGCGGCCACGATGGCCACAGCTGCCCAGCGGGGAAGGCGCGCCTGCTGCTGCAGCGCCTCGATCGGCGGCTCGTAGAGGTTCACCAGGCTGGTGATGGCGGCGCAGGCTACGGCCAGGAAGAACACGAAGCAGAACAGCCCGCCGAAGGGCATGTCCTGGAACACCTGCGGAAGCACGATGAACAGAAGCGGGGGGCCCGCCTGGGTGTCGGCTCCGAACGCGAACACGGCCGGCACCACCACCATGGCCGACAAAACCGCGGCCAGCGTGCTGAACACCACGACGTTGCGTGCCGACGAGACCACGTTCACGTCCTTCTTCAGGTAGCTGCCGTATACCAGCGTGCCGCCTCCGGCCAGCGACAGGCCGAAGAATGCCTGCCCAAGCGCAAGCACCCAGGTTTGCGGGTTGGCGAGCGCTTCCCAGCGCGGCATGAAGAGGTAGGCGTAGCCATCAAGAGCGCCGGGTAGCATGGCCACGCGAACGAGCAGCACGCAGAACAGGACGAAGAACAGCGGCATCATGACTTTGTTCAGGCGCTCGATGCCGCGTGAGATGCCTAAGATCATGACGGCCAGCGTGATGATAAGCGCCGCAGCGTGCCAGCCGATGCTTCCGAAATCGCCGGTGATCTGACCGAAGTACGCGCCCATGTCCGGTTGGGCGAGCAGCGTTCCGGTTGCGGCGGCGAACAGGTACTTGAGGAACCATCCCAAAACGACGGTGTAGCCGATGGCGATGCCGAGCGCGGCAAGCACGGGCACGATGCCGATGACTTTGCCGATGCGCGTTGCGTTGGGCACGCCTCGCAGTTCGAGGGCTTTGCCGAACGCTCCCATCGGGCCGCATCCCATGGCGCGGCCGAACGACATCTCGCCCACCACGCCGGTAAGGCCGAGCAGCACGACGAAGAACAGATAGGGGATAAGGAAGGCGGCTCCGCCTAGCTGCGAGACGCGGTACGGGAACAGCCAGATGCCCGATAGGCCTACGGCCGATCCGATGCAGGCGATGATGAATGCGGTGCGAGAGGTGAACGAATCGCGGGTTTGCGATTCGCCGGATGCGGTCTGCGCCATGGGTTCCCCTTTCCGTGGCAATAAAAAAGCCGCCCTAAAGGCGGCTGTAAAATTTGGTGGAGCCTAGGGGGATCGAACCCCTGACCTCATGGCTGCCAGCCATGCGCTCTCCCAGCTGAGCTAAGGCCCCGAATCAGGTGCGTTGACTATTATACGGAAACCGTTCCCGCGCGCAACCCCCTATTTTGAAAATTTTTTCAGTCGCGTTTTTGGGCGGGCTGTGCTTGCTTCGCAAGTTCATCCGGGCGTCTTGGTTTCGCCATTGAATTCATCCGGACATGTGCGGGTGAATTCTGGGAAAGCCCCTTTCCGGAGACGAGGGCGGGTAAACGGGGGACGAAGAGATCAATGGGGTAGGCTTCGCTTTGGGGTCGGCATTGAGAATGGCTAGTAGGTGAGAGTGCGTGAGAGTGCGATGGTGGATGTTGCCTGCGGAAAGGTTAGGAGAAATAAAAAAAGGTTCAGCGTATGCCGAACCTAGAAAATTTGGTGGAGCCTAGGGGGATCGAACCCCTGACCTCATGGCTGCCAGCCATGCGCTCTCCCAGCTGAGCTAAGGCCCCGAATCAGGTGCGTTGACTATTATACGGAAACCGTTCCCGCGCGCAACCCCCTATTTTGAAAATTTTTTCAACATCGTTTTTTGGCAGGCTGAGCGTTTGATTTGCAAGTTCAGCAGCGCAGCTAAGTTCGTTGAATCCCTGCCTGGCGATTATCGGTAGCAGGTTGCGGTCATGCGGGCTATTATGCGGCCAGTGTTGTCGGACACGTCCACTGTGTAGAAGCCGAGCTTCCTGCCCGACTTGTCGACGGTGCACTCGGCGATGAGCTTGTCGCCCTTGGCTGCGCTGAGGAACTCGATGGTGTTGCTTACCGATACGGTGGGCTGCTCGTTTACGTTGCAGGCGATGGCTAGGCAGAAATCGGCAAGGGTGAAGATGGCCCCGCCCATCACGCCGCCTTGAGCGTTGTAGTGGACCTGCTCGAGCGGCATCTCGCATACGGCGTGGCCTTTGGCGGCTTCGACGGCGGTGCAGCCTGCGGCCTCCGTGGCGAACTTGTCGTTGGCGAAGAACTCGCGAACCTGATCGATGGTGGGGTTTTCGGGGAGCATGAGCGTCCTTTCGTTCGGTGTCGGAAACAGTTGCGCCCTCCGAAGCCTGCCGGAGGGCGCGTGAATCCAATGGCGGTTATTCGATTGGCGTTGCGGTGGTGCCGAACAGCTCAAGCCATTCGCCGTCTTCCACGGTGATGGTTTGCATGCTTCCGCGCAGCAGGGGCTTGGAGTCGGTGATGGAATCGTCGTCGAAGTCCAGGTCCTTCATGACGTAGGCGGCGTAGTCCTGCGAGGGGCTGCGCGGGGCATCGGGGCTGACGGCGATGGTGTAGGTTCCCGCGGGAATGTCCTGGCCGACGCGGTACAGGCCGCTGGCGTAGGGCGCCTGCGGTTGGAAGTCGGCTTGGTCCGCAGGGATCATCAGCATGCTTTTGGCGCTGGGCATGAAGGCGATCACCTGGCCGTTTTCGAGGTCGGCGAAGTAATTGCCCGTGTAGGTGACCGCCGTGCTCATGCTGTAAGTTCCCGATCCCTCGGGAGCGAACAGGTAGCATTCCGATTCGGTCGAGGGGTTTCCCTGGAGGAAGTACAGGCCCTCATCGATGTCGCGGCCTACCACGTACACGCCCGGGGTTGCCTTGCCCTCATCGTCGATATCGCAGGGCAGGTCGCCTGCCGCCTCCTTGATGTCGGAGAGCGTGAAGCCGCCGTAGTAATCGCTATCGGGCAGGTCGTCGGGGTCGTAGCCGTACGGCAGGTCGTCGAAGTCGAACGAATGAATGCCATCGGCGCGGCTGTGAAGCGAATCGGCCACCATGCCCACCGTGGCGAAACCTACGCATCCGCCAAGCCCCATGAGAAACGCAAGCGCGCAACCCAAAAGCACCCAGGGCCACTTTTTCGCCGGCTTCGGCGCGACGGCGGCATAGGGGTTTGCGGGCGGCTGGGGTGCGCCGTAGGAAAGTTGCGTGCAGGGCGCCTGCGGGGCGGCGGCGTACACGGAAGGCTGCTGAGCGGCTTGCGGGGCGGCGGCAGGGCCGGCGTTGCCGGGCGCCTGCGCGGCGCCCATCGCCGTTTCGGCACGTTCGGCCTGGGGCGCTGTTGGCTCAGCGGTTTCGTTGGGGCCGGAATCGGCGCAGCTGCCCGCTTCCGATGCGGGGCCGGCGTTGCCGGGCGCTTGCGCGGCGTTTGCGGTTGTGTCAAGCTGCGGGTTTTGCCCACCTGTTTGTTGAGCAGATTCGTAGGGATTGAAATCGGGATTGTTGCGAGGCTGGTTCATGGAAGCGCTCCTAACGGTTTGTTCCCGGCTATCTTAGCACGCAGCCTCGGAGACGGGTTTGGTTGTTAACGTGATGGCATTGCGGGGGCATGCCGACTCGCACAAGCCGCATTCTATGCAGTAGCGCCAGTCGAGGGTAAGCGTACCGTTTTGGGCATCGGGCAGCAGGGCGCCGGTGGGGCAAGCGCGGGTGCAGCGCAGGCAGCCCTCGCAGGCATCGGCGTCGATTTCGGGTAGGGAAAGCTCCACCCGTGTGGCCATATCAGGCTGTGCGTCGAGCGCTTGCAGCAGCAGGTTGCGCGACGAACCCATGACGCGCTTGACGCGCCCGTGCGGGGCGAACTTGTTGAATTGCGTGCCGTTTCCCAGGTCGAGCCGCTGATGGGCGGCGAACCGCTCGTTTTGCTCGCGCAGCGTTTGCAGGCGGGCGTCGGTGCGTTCGCGCATGGTGCCCGATGCCGCGTCCTTGAGCTGCGAGAGCATATCGGTGAACAGGCTGCGGCGGTCTCCGTCGGCGCCGGCGTTGGCCAGGCCGGCGAGCAGCCCCTCGTCAGCCGCCTGGGGCAGCGACGCCGCGAATCCCACGTTGCGCTGCGTCCATTCCTCGGCTTGCGCGATGCGCTCGGCGTAGAGGGCTTGCGCAGGCCCGCCCGCCTTCGTGCAGGTTTCGCAGCGTTCCATGTCGATGGCCACCTGCACAACGGCCCCTTCGGCCAGCAGCGCCGCCCACAGCTCTGCCGGCAGCATGGCCAAACAGGGGAGCGCCACCACGTTGCTTGCGGGGTCGTCTTGCTCCGAGACGTTTTCAGCGCAGGTGATGATAGCGGGCCTGGCGCCCATGGCGGCCCGCCGCGCGTCGGCATGGGCCTGCGTGAGCGTATAGCTTGAGGAAGCGAACGCGTCGCAGGTTCCCTGGCAGATGCCGCACATCGAGCAAGCGGCATCATCTATGACGGGCGGATTTCCCTCGGGGAACGACAGGGCGCCTTTCGGGCATGCTTCGCCGCAGCGCGTGCAATCGGCGCCTCGGGTGCGTATGCACAGATCCCGCAGCACGAGGATGCGCTGCGGGATCTGAAACGGCTGTTGGTTGGTTTCGGTCAACAGGTGCCTTCCGTGCTCGGGTTATGCGCCGAAGACCTGCTCGGTGACCTGGTCGATGCGGGCGAGCACATCTTCGCGCGGCATGAGCTCGATGGACTCGAACAGCGGCGGGGAGACCATGTTGCCGCACACGGCCACGCGCAGCGGCTGCAGCACGAACTTCAGCTTCATGTCCATGCTGTCGCCCAGCTCGCGGCAGGCGGCCTCAAGGCCGGCTGCTTCCCAGGGGCGGGACTCGTCGGCAAGGATAGCGCGGCAGTTGGCCAGGGCCTCGTCGGCGCGGGCGCCTTCCTTGAGCAGCACCTTCTTCACCGACTTCTCGTCCAGCTCGGCGACGTTGGCGCCCCAGAACATGTAGGCGAGCTTCGCGGGCACTTCGTCAAGGCGCTGCAGGCGCTCGGAAACCAGCGGGTAGAGCTTGGCGTACCATTCCGGGCGCGCGTCGATGTCGGCCTCGGACGCGCCGGCCTGCACGAGCCACGGACGGCTTGCGACTACCCACTCGTCGGCACCCATGCGCTGGATGTACTGGCCGTTCATCCACTCGAGCTTGGTCTGGTCGAAGATGGCGTCCTTCTTCGTGATGCGGTCCAGGCTGAACTTGGCGCACAGGGTCTCGCGGTCGATGATGGTGGTCTCGCCGTCAAGGCTCCATCCCAACAGCGCCAGGAAGTTCACCATTGTGTCAGGCAGGAAGCCGTTGTCGCGGAACTCCTCGACGCTGGCGGCGCCGTGGCGCTTGGACAGCTTGTGGCCGTCGGAGCCCAAGATCATGGACAGGTGCGCGAAGGTGGGCACGTCGTAGCCGAGGGCCTCGTAGATGAGGATCTGGCGCGGGGTGTTGGACAGGTGGTCGTCGCCGCGGATGACGTGGGTGATGCCCATGTTCGCGTCATCGCAGACCACGGCGAAGTTGTAGGTGGGCGTGCCGTCGGTGCGCACGACGATCATGTCGTCCATGACGTCGGCGGGGAAGGACATGTGGCCGTAGACGGCGTCGTCGAACTCGATGGGGCCGTGCTCGAGCGGCACCTTCAGGCGCCACACGTGCGGCTCGCCGGCCTCGATGCGGCGGGCGGCCTCGGCGGGGTCGATATCGCGGCACGTGCGGTCGTAGCCGGCGTAGCCGCCCTCTTCCGCCTCGGCTTTCGCGCGCTTGGCGTCAAGCTCATCTTTCGTGCAGAAGCACGGGTAGACCATGCCGCGCTCCTTCAGGCGCTCAAGGGCGTCAGCGTAGGTGTCGAAGCGCTGGGTCTGGAAGTACGGGCCGCACTTGCCGCCGACCTCCGGGCCCTCGTCCCAGTCAAGGCCGAGCCACTTCATGGCGTTCAGGATGACCTGCGTGTTCTCCTCGGTGGAACGGGTGGGATCGGTGTCCTCGATGCGCAGGATGAAGGTGCCGCCGCAAGCGCGGGCGAACGCCCAGTTGTAGATGGCCGTGCGGGCGCCGCCGACGTGCAGCTTGCCCGTGGGGGAAGGCGCGAAACGGACGCGAACCGGTTTGCTCTCAGTCATGTTGCTTATGTCCTAACGTAAAACCAATAAGTACAGCAAGTATAGACAGGCCGCAGGTAACTGCAAGCCAGATGCCGCCCATGCCCATCCAAAAAGCGGTTGGGTACAAGGTGATGAGTAGGCTGTCATAGGGAAACGTCCAGGTTCCCGCCTGGAAGAACAGGCTGTGGAAGGCGGCGAACAGCCCGTCGAAGTCGATGGTCGCCCATGCCCCGAGCGCGCAAAACGCTGCGAGTACCAAGCCGCCGCCCGCCATGAGCGTGCGCCCGAGCGCGCGCCGGCTGATGCGCACCGCCACGTGCGCAAGGCCAGCGATGCATAGTACCGCCACGATCACGAGGGCGGGTTTGGCCACGCATGCCACGCGGTAGACGTCGTCCAAGTGGCTTATCGCGTCGGCGGGCAGGGTCCGGGCAGCGCTTTCCTTGTTCAACGCGTTGGCGCGTCCGTCCGCCTCGGCGGCGGCGTTGGCCTCGGCGATGGCGGCGTCAAGCTTTTCGCGGTCGTTGTCGTCGAAGGTGTAATGCTTGCCGGCTATGGCCATGGAAGCGAGCTCGTCGGCGGTGAACGGGGTGCTGGGCTGGTCGCAGCCGGAAAACGCACGCGACAGCGTTGCGGTTGCCGCGTCGGGGATGGCGACGGCGGCGAAGCCGGCGCCGATGAGCGTCACGGCCAGCAGCAGCGTGCTGCCGAAGGCGACGATTCCGTTAAACAGTCGGGTCATGTGAAAAGGGCCTCGCAGGTCTCGGGGATGAAACGCCTGCGGCCCCCACGTCTTGGGACTTGGGGGCCGCGGGCTTTGCGAATCGGGTGCGTGCTAGTCGACCCAGATGGTGGCGCAGGTGATGCCCTTCATGGGCTTGCTGATGGTGGGGTAGGGCCCTAATCGGCTGAAGATGCCCTGGAACGTGCCGTTGTAGCAGTACAGGCCCTCCAGGTTGTTGTACAGCACCGGCTCGCGTTGCACCTGGTCATCGGACAGGTCGGCGATGTCGTCGTCGGGCGTGAGGATCTGCGTCTTGAACGGCGTGATGTAGCGCTGCACCAAGAAGGGCGCGCCGGCGGCGCCGTTGGCGAACTTCTCGATGATCCGCTCCCATTGCTCCTGCGTTTGGAAGCAGCCCGCGTACACGTCGGCCGCGCCGTAGGCGTCGGTGGGCTTAATGATCCAGGCGTCCTTGTCGGCGCGGATGGCGTCAAGGTCGACTTCCTTTTCGTCGAGGTAACGCGTCTGCGGGACGGTGCGCTCCACGAACGCGATCTCCTCGGGAGTCAAAAACGCCTGCGTGGCAGGGTTGAACAGGGCCTCGAAGATCTGCTTGTCGTGCACGATATGGCCGGCGAAGCTGCCGATGAGCGCCACCTTCTGCGCCTTGACGGCCTCGATGAGCGCCTGCGATTCGTCCCAGAACTCAAGCACGTCGTTGGTGACGCAGCGGCGCCAGATGGCGTGGACGGGCTGGCCTTCCTTGTCGCGCAGCACTTCGCCGTCGAAGGTCAAATCGCGCACGTCGCACACCGTGCAGGGGTGGCCGGCCTTGGTGAAGCGCTTCGCGAACAGGTGGAACTCATCGACCACGCCGTTTTGCAGGTAGTCGCAGATGGCGAAGCGGGGATTTTCCACGCGATGTTCGTAGGTGGCGTAGATGGCGGCGAACTCGCGCACCCACGCATCGAACAGCTCGCAGCCCTCCACGCGATGACGGCGTGCGAACTCTTTAAAGGTGGCCGTTTCCTCCACCGAATGCGTGATTTCGCGGTTCTCGTTCATGCCGGAGCTGCCGTCGCCGTTGAACTCGCAAAACGCCACGTCGCCGGTGTTCTCGTCCAGGAAGATGTCGAAGCGGGCGAAGGGCAGCAGCGCGTCGTAGCCGCGCGGGACCAAGATGAGCTCGGCCAAGCGCGGGTCGTAGTCGAAGATCTTGCGGTATTCGGCGTCGTCGAGGTAGTGCTGCATGACCTTGCACAGGATGCGGTGCGTGGTTTCGACAACCTCGCGCATCACCTGGCGCGATGCGGCGTCGTAGAGCTTCGGCACGAAGCTGGTGGACACCACGCGATGGTGCACGATGGCCGTGGAAGAGTCCATATAGGCGCGCGCGGCGCGGCGACCGGGGATGTCGCCGTCAAGCGATTCGGCGATGTCGATGTACTCCTGGGTATAGGCGGCGTTCTTGAAAACGGGCTGGTCGGCAGGCTGGGGTGCGGTATGCGTCATGCGTCCTCTTTTCCCGATCGGGTTGGTTTTCGCCCAGTGTAGCAAACGGGGCGGCGCGTGGATGCGGTACGGCCGGGAACCCTTCGATACGCCCATATACCGCGTGGGCGCCCCGAGCCGTATCCGCGCTATCTTTCCGTTGATAGCGAAAGAAGTTCGCTATGGTGAAGATTCTGTGATGCATGGTAACCCTTGGCTAACAAACAAATCGTGCTCCTATAGAGTTAGCCAGACAAAACTTAAGGGTCTCGGCGGCGCGGCCGCTCGAGGAGTTCAAAGGAGCGAAACGGTGGGGAACCATATAAGAAAGCCTGTGGTCGCCGGTGCGGCTATCGCGCTGTCTTTAGCATGCGCGGCGCCCGCGACGGCCGGCGCAGAAGCGTCGTCGGTCGTTGATTGGGCGCATCTGTTCGGCGATGCCGGCAGCAGCACGGTCTCCACGACATGCGATAGCGTCAACCAGACCCAGCGCTTAAGCGACGGCGGCTTCGTGGCCGCCGCCACCTTCGACGCGCCGAGCGGTGGCACGCAGGAGCATGCAAAGGGCAAGGCGGACGCCGTGCTCGTGCGCTACGACGCCGATGGCGGCGAGCTGTGGCGCGGTTGGGTGGAAGGCGAGAAGGCCGACTTGTTCAACGGCGTGACCGAGGCCGATGACGGCGGCTTCGTGGCGGTCGGCGCCACGCAGTCGACGCAGTTCGACCTGGAGGGCAAGAGCCGCGGCGGGCAAGACGGCTTGCTTGCCAAGTTCGACGCCGAGGGCAACCTGGTGAAGACGGCGACGTTCGGCGGAAGCGGCAAGGACGTGCTGCAGCGCGTCACGCCCGCCGTCGACGGGGGCTTCATCGTGCTCGCGTCATCGGCTTCCAAAGACGGCGATATGCAGGCCACGGGAAAGACCGAAACGGATACCGACGCCGTCATCGCGAAATACGACGATGATTTGAACCTGGTGTGGGTCACTCGCGTGGGCGGCACGAAGATGGAGGGCCAGCTCCTGCAGTCCGACGAGTTCTCCGCCGTCGTGCAGATGCAGGACGCCACCGCGCTCGACGACATGGGCAACAGCGTTTCGGTGTCCGCGGGCTATCTGGCGGTTGGCAAGACCAACGCGAACAACGGCGACCTTGAGGGCCAGAACAAGGGCGACTACGACGTGCTCGTCTCGAAGATCGCCGCTGACGGCTCGGTCGAATGGACGAAATCCTACGGCGGCGCAGACAAGGACGAGGCGGCAAGCGTCTCGCGCGTCATCTCCACGATGTCGTCTGCCGACGAGGGCCACGGAACCATCGACAACGGCTTCATCGTCGCCGGAACGACCAAGTCCGCCGACGGCGACTTCGGCACGCGTGATGCGGCGGATTCCGATTCGGCCGGTTTTGTGATGCGCATCGGCGCGACGGGCAACGTCATCTGGTCGAATTTGATCGAGGATAGCGAGGCGGTCACCGCCGATGGGGTCGTGACCATGCTTGACGGCTATATCGTCGCAGGCACCCATAAGGCCGCGGACAACGATTTCACCGGCACGCAAACCTTCGGCAAAAAGGACGCCTATGCGGCGCACTTCTCCACCGACGGTGCGCGCCTGGGCATCGAGACGTTCGGCGGCAACGATGACGATACGGCGAAGGGCCTGTCCATAAGCGGTACCGACGACGTGCTGGTTTGCGGCACCACGAAATCCGATGACGGCATCTTCGCCGGGCGGGCCGGCAAGATCGACGGCTTCGTCGCCAGCCTGAACGCCGAGAAGCTCACGACGCATGCCGAGGAGACCACGCTCGTGCCGGTGAGCGCGCTGCATGCCACCAAAGACGAGGCGTCGATGATGGCCCCCATGCTGTATGCGGACGCTTATGTGCAGCGCACGGGCGAGCAATACACGGTGACGGTGTACTTCCAGCGCGCCACCATCATGGGCTCGGAGGTGACGCCCTCGTTTTTGGGCGATGTCACCTATGATCGCGGCGATGGCGTCATGGTGGACGCGCTTTCCGATTCCTATGACCCTTCGACGCGCGTGAAGACCACGACCATCCAGGTCAAAAGCCTTGACAAGCCCATCCATATCCATATCGACAACGCCATGGGCGATGTGCGCCTGTCGTTCGACCCCGCGAACGCCCGCGTGACCGACACGCCGCCGTATTTCGCCCCGGTCGAGGTGACGCTGCCCGACTTCCCCTATACGTGGAAGGCGACGTTCGGCGGCTCGAGCGCCGAGTATGCGGCCGATTCCACCGTACTTGCCGATGGCACCCTGGCCACGGTGGGGCAGACGTACAGCTTCGACGGCGATGTGGAGGGCTTGCAGCGCGGCCCGTCGAACGCGTACGTGAACATCCGCGACGCGGCGGGCAACTCGCTTAAGACCATCGAGCTGGGTGGGTTGGAGAACAATTACCTGGCGTACGCGGCAAGCGTCGACGCGGCGTCGGATGGCGGGTTCTTCCTGTGCGGCGGCTTCACCACCGCCGATGGCACGCCGAAGGGCGATTTCGCCTCGCTTGATCGCGATGAGGCGGTGTTCGGGCAGACCGATGCCTTCGTGACGCGCTTTTCCGCCGACGGCACCGTTGCTTGGATGCGCGGCTTGACCGGTTCGGGTCATGACCAGGCGAAAGCCGTGAAGGCGACTTCCGACGGCGGTTGCGTGGCCCTGTTCGAGACCTCTTCCCACGATGGCGACCTGACCGATCTGAACCGCGGCATCTTCAACTTGATCGTGGTCAAATACGATGCGTCGGGCAACGCCGAATGGACGCGCACCATCGGCGGCAGGAACCTTGAGTCGAGCGATTTCGGCATCGATATCCTCGCGAACGGCAACTACGTGGTCGCGGGCATCAAGTCCTCCTACACCGAGGATTTCGCCGACGCGCCCTACTACGGCAACACCTTCGACCTGTTCGCAACCGAGATCAGCGCAGCCGACGGGACCAGCGTGTGGCTCAACACCTACGGCGGCGAGTCCAACGAGTACTTCAACGGTGTGACCGCGACCTCCGACGGCGGGTTCATCATGCTGGGGAAGACGAAGTCATCCACCGATACGTTCGCGGGATTCTCCGGCTATGAGAACTCCTACATCATGAAGGTGGGCGCGACCGGGGCGGTCGAGTGGGTCCGCGGCCTGAAGAGCTCGGAGTCCAACGAGGCGGAGCGCGCCGTGGAGCTTGACGACCGCTACGTGGTCATCGGCAACAGCAACGGCACCGACTTCGATTTCAAGGACTTGAACAAGGGCTCGAGCGACGTGTACGTGGCGCAGTACGACAAGGCCGGCAAGCGCCTGTCGCTTGACGTTGTGGGCGGTTCCGCGGGCGATTACGCGGCCCAGATCACGGCGGTGAACGGATATCAGCTGAACCTGCTCATGTACGGAGACTCCAACGACGGCGATTTCGCGGGCCTGTCCAAGGGCGATTCCGATGCCCTGCTTTTGACCTACGATTGGCGCGAGGCGGCAGGCGACCCCACGGCGCTCGCGGCGCTTGCGGCGCAGGCGGAGGAGCTTTCCCCGGCCGACTGGACGCCGGATAGCTGGCAGATCCTGGCTGCCAAGTTGGAGGCGGCGAACACGTTGCTTGCTGCACCCTATGCCACGAAGGCCCAGTACGACCAGGCTGCCGCCGAGTTGCAGCTTGCCATGGACGGCTTGGCGAAGGTGGCCGATCGCTCGGGCTTGGAGGCGGCCGTCGAGCAGGCGGGCGCGCTGGCGAACGATGGGTGGACGGCCGATACCTGGAACGCGCTGCAGGCGAAGATCGCCGCAGGCAAGGCGCTTTTGGAGGACGGTGTGGCCACGCAAGAGCAGATCGACCAGGCGGAGAAGGGGATTCGCGATGCCATGGCGGCGTTGAAGAAGGCCGATGCTGACGGTGGCGGTTCGGCTGGCGGCGAGCAGGATTCCGGTGCCAACGGCGATGATGGCGGATCGGACCGGGAACAGGGCGACGATGGTGCTCAGAAGAACGCTGTTGCCCCCGCCGGCTCCGGGAGCGCGACCGCCGGCAAGGCCGGGGCATCCGCAAGCTTGGCTGCGACTGGGGATGCTGCAGGCGTGGTTGCCGGCACGGCCGGCGTGGCGGCTATCGTGGCCGCGGCTACGGCCTTGGGCGCGCGTCTGAGGCGCCGTGCGCTGAAGGGCCGCCGCTAAAGGCCGGTTATGGAGCCTTCCCCTTCTTACTCATGCTAGTTAAGCTGGGCCCCTCCGCCGATGCGCAGGGCGGGCCCGTCGCTCATCGGCGGGAGGCCGGCTTCGTCACCGGGGTTCGCGTGTTTAAATATATGGTGATTCGGCGCGGGCGGGCGGCGCTCGGCGCAAAATGATGCCTGTGTGGTACTATTCGCAGCTAGCATAAACGCGGGCGGCGCGCACCGTCCGAACATATCCGTTTATCAAGAGTCGGGGGAGAGGGTTGGCTCGCAGATCCCGACACCAACCTGGCGCAAAAGCGTCAAGGTGGTCCGGCCGACAACGATGAAGGAGGAACATCAATGGCCAACGCGCATTCTTCTTATCTGTTCACGTCCGAGTCCGTCACCGAGGGTCATCCCGACAAGGTGTGCGACCAGATTTCCGACGCCGTGCTCGACGCCATCCTTGAGAAGGAGATCGAGCTCGCCGGGCAGGGCTACGTCTCCCCGTCCGGTCAACCGGCCGACCCCACGCAGGTGCGCTGCGCCTGCGAGACCATGGCCACCACGGGCATGATCATCGTGGCCGGCGAGATCCGCACCCAGGCCTACGTCGACGTGCCCGCGCTCGCGCGCGAGGTGCTGCGCGAGATCGGCTACGATCGCGCGAAGTACGGCTTCGACTGCGACACCTGCGGCGTGCTCAACGCCATCCACGATCAAAGCCCCGACATCGCCCAGGGCGTCGATGAGAGCTACGAGGCTCAGCATGGCCAGGCGGGCGATGACCCCTACGAGAAGGTCGGCGCCGGCGATCAGGGCATGATGTTCGGCTATGCCTGCGACGAGACGTCCACGCTCATGCCCATGCCCATCTACCTGGCACAGCGCATGGCAGAGCAGCTTGCCGCGGTGCGCAAGGACGGCACCATGCCCTACCTGCGCCCCGACGGCAAGACCCAGGTCTCGGTCCGCTACATCGATGACAAGCCCGTCAACGTGGAGAAGGTTGTGGTGTCCACGCAGCATTCCGAGGAGATCTCCACCGAGCAGCTGCGCGCCGAGATCGAGGCCAACGTCATCCGCCCCGTGCTCGAGCGCGAGGGCGTGGAGCTTGCCCCCAACGCTGGCATCCACATCAACCCCACTGGCCGCTTCGTCATCGGCGGCCCCATGGGCGACTGCGGCTTGACCGGCCGTAAGATCATCGTCGACACCTACGGCGGCATGGGCCGTCACGGCGGCGGCGCATTCAGCGGCAAGGATTGCACGAAGGTCGACCGCTCCGCGGCCTACGCCGCCCGCTGGGTTGCCAAGAACGTGGTTGCCGCGGGTCTGGCGCATCGTTGCGAGGTGCAGGTGGCCTACGCTATCGGCATGGCCCGCCCCGTGTCGGTCATGGTCGACACGTTCGGCACCGAGTGCGTGCCCGTGGCCGATATCGAGCGCGCCATCGGCGAGGTGTTCGATCTGCGTCCCGGTGCCATCATCGACGATTTGGACCTGCGCCGCCCCATTTACCGCAAGACGGCCGCCTACGGCCACTTCGGCCGCGAGCTTCCCGAGTTCACCTGGGAGGCCACCGGCCGAGCGGATGCGCTGCGCAAGGCCTGCGGCCTGGAGTAAGCGTTTCCGGCGCCCTTCGGCAGAAGGGCGAGGCGCGTGACTGGCTTGCGACGATTGCGGCGTATGCTGGGAAACGATGCCGGGCCGGGATCAGCCGGGGTGCTCGCTGCGGAAGGCGGCGGGCGCGATCGGTGCTTCAAAGGAGGGAAAGCCCCCTGGAAGCGAGCGCGGCATAGCCTGGGGTTCCGGGCTATTCCAAGCGCTTGCCCGGCGGGCTTTTCTATGTTGCGGATTTGCTGTGGGGCGGCCACCGTGGGGACGCTCGCCGTGCAGGTGCGTGCGGACGTTGCTTCGCCTTCATTATTAAACGGGCGCGGTGCCGATTGGCATTTGGGACTGACGGGAGGGGTTGCTGCGTGCTCGCAATCGATTCCCGAAAAGCGTATATCTGTTCGCCTTTTCGAAGACTTTCCGCGAAACGCTGGTATACTGGTGCGCTATGAAACTGGCATCTGTGATCTTGGACATACCTACGCAGGCGCTCGATGCGCCTTATACCTACGCGGTCCCTGAGGAGGGGCTGTTCGCCGCCGCATGCGAAGGTGCGGGCGATTGCGACGACGGCCCGCTCGGACGCGATTTCGCCATCTCGGTGGGTTGTGCGGTGCTGGTGCCGTTCGGTCACCGGCGCGCCGTGGGCTTCGTGGTGTCGCTTGGCGAATATGGGCAACCCGGCGGTTCGCAGTGGCCGCAGGGCATCGACGCGGGCAAGCTCAAGGCCATCGAGCGTGCCGTCAGCCAGCCGTATTTCGACGAGGAGGGCGCGGCGTGCGCCCAGTGGCTTTCCGAGCGCTATATCGCGCCGCTGTCGGCGTGCGTGCGCCTGTTCACGCCGCCGGGCGGCGTGCCGCGTATGGTGCACGGGCGCGACGGCCGTTGGCGCCTCGAGCAGCCCGCGGTCGGCCAGGTAGACGATCGATGGGTGGTCGCGGGGCCGGCGTTTCAGGAGTTCACGCCCCGGGCGAATGCCGTCAAGCAGGTTGCGGTCATGGAGGCCTTGCGCGGCGGTCAGCTGCGCGTGAGCGAGCTGACCGCGCAGCTGGGGTCGGTGTCTTCCACGCTCAAGGCCTTGGAGGCGAAGGGCGCGGTGGTCATCGAGCATCGTCGCCGCATGCGCGGGTTTTCCGAAGATGCGGCGCGTATGGCGCAGCGCGCGGTATCGGGCGCGTGCGGGGACGTCGTTTGCGGGGAGGTCGTCGACTCTGCCGGCTCCGCTGACGGGGTTGCCGTCGAAGGGGGAGCCGCGGGGCTCGCGGCTGCCTGCGAGGGTCGTCCGGGGCAGGCGTGCGGCGGC
>CAKUJT010000032.1 GCA_934661765.1 uncultured Senegalimassilia sp. | reverse complement strand
GACCTGGACTTTTTCGCCAGCGCGCTGGAGACGTCGCTTGAGCAGCTGGAACGCTAGAAGGGCTGCGGTGGCGGGCGTCCGCGTCGGCGCCCGCCTGGCCGCATCTGCGATTGCAAGGAGATCATGATGGCAACGAATTTCGAGAATCCCGAAGTGTTCATGGAAGTGGCGCGCTCCGCAGCCGCGCGCTACCCCTACGACAACTTCGACGTGAAGCTGCTGGCGTTTTCTGAAAACGCAACTTATTTGGTATACGATCCGCTGACCAGCGAAAAGCTGTTCGTGCTGCGCGTCGGGCGCCCGGGTTACCATAAACTGGAGGAGTACGAGAGCGAAATCAGCTGGCTGCGCCAGATCAACGACTACACGCCGCTGAAGGTGGCGAATCCCATCCCGGCGCGCGACGGGTCCTACATCCAGCAGGTCGAGCGCGACGGCATCTGCTACTTCTGCGTAGCGACCGAGTTTTTGACCGGCGAAACGCTTGAGCACGACAACTCGCCCGAGGTGGCGCCGGCGCACTTCCGTGTGCTCGGCGAAACCACGGCCTACCTGCATCGCCAGACCGAGATCTGGAACGGCACGAAGGACATCAAGCGCTTCGAATGGGACTTCGATAACGTCATCGGCCCCAACGCCATCTGGGGAAACTGGCGCGACTACCCTGATCTGTACCCCGAGGCGCAGGCGAAGATCGAACGCTGCTGCGACATCATCAAGGCGCGCCTGGAGCGCTACGGCAAGACGGACCAGAACTACGGCGTCATCCACGCCGACCTGCGCGACACGAACATCATCGTCGAGGGCGACGTGATCAAGGTCATCGACTTCGACGACTTCGGTTTCGGCTGGCACCTGCACGACCTTGCCGGCGCGCTGACGTTCATCGAGGAGCGCGATGACGTCCCCGACCTGGTCAACGCGTGGCTGGACGGCTATCGCAAGGTGCTGCCGTTCACCGACACCGACTTCGTGGAGATCGACACGTTCATCCTGCAGCGTCGCATCCAGATGATGGCGTGGATGGGCAGCCACCAGGACTCCACGCCGGTACAGGGCTACATGAAGGGCTACATGGAAGGCACGATGGGCCTGGTCGACCGCTACCTGCGTCTGTTCGGATAGCGCGGATGCCGGCGCCGCCGGCGCAGGCGATCGTGCGAAGCGATCGCGTTGCGCAAGCTTGCGGCCAGGCGTTTTGGGGTAGCGGCACGGCGGTCGATCGCGACCGCGTCGCCGCGACCGTCCGGCCGCGACTGCGCGCCGCGGCCGGCTAGATGTTTGCAAGAAAGATCGAGTTCGCGGGTGCGTCCCGCGATGAAGGAGCGCAGCATGAAGGAAATCGAGGTCATCATCAACGGCGACAAGCTCGAGCGCGTCAAGCGCATTCTGTCGGCGTTCAGCAAGAGCGGCATTTTCGTGACGCAGGGCTTCGGCTACGGGCATCAGCAGGGCTTTCACCAGGTGTACACGCGCGACGACAACCGCGGCGTGAATATGCTGCCGAAGGTGTCGGTACGTACCGTTGTGCCTGATGAGCTGGTCGATTCCATCGCCGATGAGATGGTAGCCGACATGGGCAACGCCACCTTCGGCGACGGCAAGATCTTCGTGCGCGAAATCGCCGACGCCATCCGCGTCCGCACCAACGAACGAGGCGACGCCGCTCTGTAGCGGGGCAGGGGGCGGGTGATCCGCAAGCGCAGGAAGGGCCGCGAAGGCTGAGATGGACCTTCGCGCTTTCGACCTTCGCGTAGAAGCTGCGTAACGAAAAGCGATCAGGTTTGTTTCGAAACGCGAAACGGATTGTTTCGTTTCGCCATGAAACCGATTCGCAACGTGGGCGGCGGTACGGTTTGCGGTAAGGCGTCGGTGCCCGGCGCCGTCCGAAGCTGAGGACGAGGAGGAACGCGTGCCTGCAAGAAAGCGCGGCCAGCGGCCGCTGCCCCATGCGTTGGGGCTGAAGGATATCGAGCCTTTGCCCGCTGCGGGCGGGGCGGGCAAGCTGGCGGCGTTCGCCGTGTACCGACCGGGGTCGCTGGCGCCGTGGTGGCTGCATCAGGGCGTGTGTGCCGCATGGGGCCTTGACGTGTTCCGAACGGAATTGCGCCTGGTCACCGTGTCGGAAAACGCGACGTTCTCCGTGCTGGTGGACGAGAAGCCGTACGCGATGGCGCGCGTGAGCCAGCCGGATTACGCCGGCGGCGCGTTGGCGGTGGCGTCCGAGCTGTCGTGGGTGCGCGCGCTCGGGAACATCGCCGATGTGAACGTGGTGGAGCCTTTGCCCATGGCATCGGGCTTCGACGTGGCCACTATCCGCGACGAGGGCGGGTTCGAGTGGCTGTGCGTGTGCACGCGCTTCGTTCCCGGCGCCACGCTCGAGGCGCCGGCGGATCCTTCGCGCTGGTACGAGACCATCGGCGCGTGCGCCGCGCGCATGCACGCGCAATCCAGGCAGTGGCGCCCGCCGCAGGGTTTCACGCGCTTTTCCTGGGATATCGATGCGATCGCGGGCGATCATCCGCGCTGGGGCAGCTGGCGCGACGCGCCGCTTTCCGCCGACGAGTCGTTTTTGTTCGACCGCGCCGAATGGGCGGCGCGCGAGGTGGTGGCACGCCACGGTCGCACGTCCGCGAACTGGGGGCTTATCCATGCCGACCTGCGGCCGTCCAACATCATCATCGGCCCGGAGGGGGAGCTGACGCTCATCGACTTCGACGACTGCGGCTACTCGTGGTTCCTGTACGATTTCGCGGCGGCGCTCACGTTCGTGGAGCATAAGCCCTATGCGCCGGCGATGGCGCAGCGCTGGGTCGAGGGCTATCGTAGCGTGACGGCGCTCGACGATTCGCAGCTGGAGTTCGCCTGTGCGCTGTCCATGCTGCGCCGCCTGCAGATGATCGGCTGGACGCGCAACCATTACCGCGACGCGCTGCCCGCCGGCCTGCTCGACGAGCAGGTCCCTGGCACCGTGACCTGCGCCGAACGCTACCTGGAAAACCCCCTCTGGTTGTTCGAGTAAGGGGCCGGTTGGCGCCGTGCACCCGCCGCCCCTCCCTCGGTCCGCCGCCTCCCACCGCCCCACCCGCTTTCGTCGGTTCCGTGAAAACGCTGCCCTGTGGCAGCCCGCTTCAAGCGGCGGCTTATCATGGAAGGCAGACGAGAGAAACATGCGCGGCAATTGGATGGGAAAGCACCGCGCTGATATGGGGGAATACATGCTGCTGAGCGAACTTGCGCGCGGACAGGCGGGTGTGGTCGAGGCTGTTCATGGCGAAGGATCCGTTCGCCGCCATTTACTGGATATGGGGCTCACGCCCAATGCGGTGGTGACGCTGCAGAAGGCGGCTCCTATGGGCGACCCGATCCAGGTGACGGTGCGCGGCTACGAGCTG
The DNA here is from genome assembly GCA_934661765.1 of uncultured Senegalimassilia sp. The sequence goes on along the minus strand of CAKUJT010000032.1, from coordinate 21,101 downwards.
ACGCTGCGCTTGAGCGAGGCCGACAACGTGCACGTCCGTGCGCTCGACCCGCAGGCTCGCCCCGGCACCCTGGCCGGCACCGACGCCGTGCGCTCGCAGGCCGGCACCGCCGCCGCACCCGCAGCCCGCGCCGACCGCGCCCCGCTGCCGCATCCCGGCCTCGGCGAGTTCGGCCCGGCCGAGGAGGCCTACCGCGCCCATGCGCGCCGCGCCGCCGCGAAGACCGGCCCGCTCACCTTCGCGCTGGTGGGCAACCAGAACTGCGGCAAGACCACGCTGTTCAACCAGCTCACGGGCGCGAACCAGCACGTCGGCAACTTCCCGGGCGTCACGGTCGACCGCAAGGACGGCACCATCCGCGGGCACGCCGAGGCCACCGTCACCGACCTGCCGGGCGTGTACTCGCTGTCGCCTTACTCCAACGAGGAGATCGTCACGCGCGACTTCCTGCTCGACGAGAAACCCGACGGCATCATCAACATCGTCGACGGCACCAACATCGAGCGCAACCTGTACCTGACCATGCAGATCATGGAGCTGGGCATCCCCATGGTGCTGGCGCTCAACATGATGGACGAGGTCGAGGCCAACGGCGGTACCGTGCGCGTGAACGAACTCGAGGCTGAGCTGGGCATTCCCGTGGTGCCCATTTCAGCGGCGAAGAACGAGGGCGTCGACGAGCTGGTCGACCACGCCCTGCACGTGGCGCGCTTCGACGAGGCGCCCGGCCGCATCGACTTCTGCCCCGCAAGCGCGCAAGAGCACGACCCGCTCGGCGCGGTGCATCGCTGCATCCACGCCACGGCGCACATCATCGAGCCGTACGCCGGGCAGGCGTCCGTCCCCGCGCGTTTCGCCGCCACGAAGATGGTCGAGGGCGATGAGCTGATCGCACGCAAGCTCGACCTGCCGGAATCCGCCGTCTCGTCGGTGCGCGAACTGACCGCCGCCATGGAGGCCGACGCCGGCATGGACGCCGAGGCGGCGCTGGCCAACATGCGTTTCGCCTTCCTGACGAACCTGTGCGCCAACACCGTGGTCCGCCCGCATGAAAGCCGCGAGCACAAGCGCAGCGTTTCCGTCGATAAGCTTCTGACCGGGCGTTATACCGGCATCCCGTGCTTTTTCGCCATCATGGCCGCGGTGTTCGTGCTTACGTTCAGCGTCGTGGGCGCCGCGCTTTCCGACCTGGTGAGCGCAGGCGTTGACGCAGCTCTCGAGGCGCTGGCCGCCGGCTGCGAGGCGTGGGGCCTCAACCCCGTGGCGCAATCGCTGCTGGTCGACGGCATCGGCGCCGGCGTGGGCGCGGTTATCGGCTTTTTGCCCACCATCGTCACGCTGTTCTTCTTCCTGTCCATCCTTGAGGACTCGGGTTACATGGCGCGCGTGGCGTTCGTCATGGACCGCCCCATGCGCAAGATCGGCCTGTCCGGGCGCTCCATCGTGCCGCTGCTCATGGGCTTCGGCTGCTCGGTGCCGTCGATCATGGCCACGCGCACGCTGTCGAGCGAACGCGACCGCAAAATGACCACCATGCTGGTGCCGTTCATGAGCTGCAGCGCGAAGCTTCCCATATATGCCCTGCTCGTGGGCGCGTTTTTCCCGCGTGCGCTGCAACCGGTGGTCATGATCGGCCTGTACGCGTTCGGCGTGGTGGTGGGCATCTCGTTCGCGGCTGTGCTCAAACGTGCGCGTTTCCGCGGCCAGCCCGTGCCATTCGTGATGGAGCTGCCGAACTACCGTCTGCCTGCCGCGAAAAGCGTGGCGCGCCTGGTGTGGGACAAGGCGAAGGGCTTCGTGAAGAAGGCGTTCACCGTGGTGCTCGCCGCGTGCGTGGTCATTTGGTTCCTGCAGACGTTCGACGCGCGCCTGAACGTGGTCGACGACGTCGACGCCAGCCTGCTCGCGGGCATCGGCGGGCTGATCGCCCCGCTGTTCGCGCCGCTGGGCTTCGGTGATTGGCGTGCGGCAACGGCCCTCATGACGGGCTTCATGGCGAAGGAGAGCGTGGTGTCCACGTTGACGCAGGTCATGGGCGAGGGCGTGGATTTGACCATGCTGTTCACGCCGGTGACGGCCATGGCGTTCTTGGCGTTCGTGCTGTTGTACACGCCGTGCGTGGCGGCCATCGCCACTGTGCGCAGCGAGCAGGGCGGTGCACGCGCGGCGCTCGAGATGGTGCTTTTGCAGTGCGGCATCGCCTGGGTGATCTCGTTCGCGGTGTATCTGGCGGGCTCGCTGGTCACGGGCGGGATCGTGGACGCGTTCAGCCTGCCGGGCCTGGTCGCTGCCGTGGTCATTGCGGTGGGCATCGGCGTGTACCTGAAGCACCAGCGCACCGACGGCGAGCTGAAGGTAGGCTGCAAAACCTGCCCCGCCAGCTGCAAGAACTCCAGCGGCTGCTGCCATTAAGGTGGGGGAGTCTTCTCCGCTTCCACCCAAGCACAAAAAATCGTCCCGCCTCCAGTGGAGACGGGACGATTTCGCATGTAGCCAAACTCAACCGAACGGTAAACCGCTCGCTACGCAGCCTTCACGTCATCGAGCTCGCGGCCGGCGTTCGGGTCGTTGAACACGTCGGTATCCATGCGCCCGGCTCGCTTGGCCACGATGGTGGTGCACACGGCGTCGCCGGTGATGTTCACGGCGGTGCGCGTCATGTCCAGGATGCGGTCGATGCCCATGATCAGCGCGATGCCCTCAAGCGGCAAGCCGACGGAGTTGAACACCATCGACAGCGTGATCAGGCCCACCGACGGGACGCCCGCGGTGCCGATCGACGCCAGCGTGGCGGTGGCGATGACGGTGGCATACTCCACCGGCCCCAGCTGCACGCCGAACAGCTGCGCAGTGAACACCACGGCAACGCCCTGCATGATGGAGGTGCCGTCCATGTTGATGGTGGCGCCCAGCGGGATGGTGAACGACGAGATGCGGCGGTCGACGCCCATCTTCTTCTCCAGCGTCTCGATGTTCAGCGGGATGGTGGCGTTCGACGTTGCGGTGGAGAACGCGAACATCATCACCGACACGAACTTCTTCAGGAACTTCACCGGGTTGATGCGCGCGAACACCGTCAGCAGCACCATGTACACCACCAGGCACTGCACGGCAAGCGCCAGCAAAACGCCCAGCATGTACTTCACCATGGGGAGGAACGCGTCGAAGCCGATGTTGGCGAACGTGCGCGCCAGCAGGCAGAACACGCCGATGGGGGCGACGTACATGACCATGGAGGTCATCTTCATCATGATGTCGTTGAACTGCTCGAAGAAGCGGTGCACCACCTCGACCTTGCGGCCCATGGTGGACAGGATGATGCCCACGAACAGCGCGAAGAAGATGATGGCCAGCATATCGCCCGAGGCCAGCGCCTGGATGGGGTTCTTCGGGATGATGTTGAGCAGGGTGTCGGTGAACGATACGTCGGTGTTGGCGCTGCCCGATAGAGTGGAGGTGTCGGACGCAACCATGCTGGACATGTCAACGCCGCGGCCGGGGTTGATCAGGTTGCCGATGGTCAGCGCCACGGTGACGGCCAGCGCGGTGGTACACAGGTAGAACACCAGCGTCTTCAGGCCGATGGTGCCGAGCGTCTTCGTGTCGCCGATGGACGAGGCGCCGCACACGATGGAGCAGAATACCAGCGGCACGACGAGCATCTGCATCAGGCGGATGAAGCCCTGGCCGACAATGTAGAAGATGCCGTTGACGAACACGTCGTCGCGCACCGTGCCCGCGGGCACCAGGTAATGGAAGATGACGCCGCACAAAAGGCCCAGGCCCAGCGCGATGAGGATGGACCCCGTCAGCCCGATATGCAGGCGTTTGGGCTTTTCGCCCATGTTGATTTCGGTAGACACGCGCCCCTCCTATTCCTGCGCGCCGCGGGCCAGCGCGGCAAGGTTATGCTCGGCGGCGAACGCCGCAAGGTCGTCTTCCCAGGCGGGGAACTCGTAGACGCCGGTGAGGCGGGCCATCATGTCGTCAAGCTCGATGCGGTAGCCCTGCCAGGGGTTGGCGGTGCCGCGCAGGTTGCCGGTAGGCTGGCCGGCCAGGGCGAAGGCGCGCTCGAAGAACTCGAAGCGGCTGGTCACGCCCGTGCATGCGGCATGGAAGGTGCCGAACTCGTCGGACTCCATGGCGGCGATGACGAACTTGGCGAACGTGTCCACCGACGTAGGGCAGGCGAACTGGTTCGCGGGCACGGGCACCGTTTTGCCCTGGGAGCTTGCCAGCAGCGCGCGGCCGAGCAGGTCGTCGGGACGGGCGGTGTAAACCCAGCTGGAGCGCACGATGATGTGGTGCTGGTTCAGCTCGTTGACGAAGCGCTCGCCGGCCTGCTTGGACTTGCCGTACACGTGCGGCGGGTTCGTGGCGTCGAACTCGTTGAACGCGTGGTCTGCGTTCTCGGGGAACAGGTCGTCGGTGGACAGGTGCACCATGGTGGCACCGACATTGTTGCTGGCGATAGCCAGGTTGCGTGCGCCCAGCGCGTTCACCTTATAGGCCTTGTCGGGGTTCTCGTCAGCCTCGGTGCGGCTGGCCAGTGCCGCGCAGTTGATGACGAAGTCGGGGCGGTACGACTCGGCGAAGTTCAACACCTCGTGCAGGTTCGACACGTCGATCTCGATGTCGCTGGTCATGACCTTGTAGCGGCTGTGGTCCAGGAAATGCTCGATTGCCTGGCCCATTCGCCCCGCTGCGCCGGTGATCCACACGGTGTCCTGAGGACCCATTTTCATAGGGCGCCTCCTTCCGGATGTGCTGCGCGCGGCGCCTGCGGAAGGAGCGTCGCGCAAGGGGTAAGTGGTAAGCCTGCCTATTCTACCGCTCCCGAAGCCCCAGCGCAGCCGCCGTTTCGCGCGAAATTGCAATCGAGCCGGTCGGAAAAAGAAGAAGCTGGCGAAGAGGAGGCGAAAGGGGAGCGAGTCGGGGCGAAACAGGCTGAGGGGACGAAGGGGGAAGCGGGCACTTTGGGCCTGCTTCCCGGCTGACGGCTTGGGCTCCGCTCCTCTCCAGTGCCGCGACCCCCCGAGTTCTGGCCCGTTTTGCAGGAAAACGGGCCAGAATTTGACGTCCTTCCGGGGTTCTGGGCGGTTTTCCGGCTCTCCGCCGTGGTTTGCGCTATCAGCCGCGACATAATCCCAGGTCAGAAGCTTCCGCATCATCGACGTCCAGCTCTGCAGCCTACGAAACCGCCCAGAACTTCGCCCGCGCGATCGAGACGATCCGGGCTTTTCTTTTTCTCCCTTTCTTGCGCTACATGTCTTGCGCAACATGCCAACCGTTCTTAACATGCGCACCCATCGGATTCCTCGCTTAGTTGGTGGAAAACGATGCGTTTACCTGCGACAATCCCAATCAGGAGGTGTCGCATGATCAGTTCGAATATTCAAATGCTTCGCCGGGCGAAAGGGTTGACGCAAGAGGCTTTGGCGCATCGCGTGGGCGTGTCGCGGCAGACGGTGGCGAAATGGGAGGCGGGCGAAAGCGTTCCCGACCTGGCAAACGGTAGCGCGCTTGCCGAGGCGCTCGGCGTCACGCTCGATGTCCTGGCGAACTACAAGCCGACCGAGCTCGGGGAAACCCCTCCGCCGCGCGGCAAGCACATCTTCGGCTCGGTGCGCATCGGCGAGCGCGGGCAGATGGTCATTCCGAAACGCGCCCGCGAGGTGTTCGGCATCGAGCCGGGCGATGAGCTGCTGTTGCTGGGCGACGAGGAACGCGGCCTGGCCTTGGTGAAGTCCAGCGCGTTTTTGGCAAGCATTGAGCACTTCAAGCGCGAAATGAGGGCAGCCGATTCCGAAAGGGGCGAATGACATGGAGTATCGATTCGAGCAGGTAAGCGTGGAACCGTTCACCACGCCGAAATCGTCGGAGCTCAACGGGCATCGCGAGATCATCGCACGATACGCGGAGCAAGGCTTCGAATACGCAGGGTGGATTCCCGTCCACCAAGGTCCCAGCGGGAAGATCCTCAAGCTCGACCTAGTGTTCGTGCAGAAGTAGATTTCAGCAAAACCCCACCTGCGTAGTCGGAAATGTCAAGAGTCTGTGACGATGGGCGCAGCTTGGGTTGACGTTTGCCGGGGGAGTGCGAATATAGGCCCATCGAACGCAATGGGCGTTCGGGGGAGCGCGCAAGCGCTTCGCAAACCGCGTCGTTTCGGCGCACTAAGCAGGGTTTTGCGGTTTCGCCGCGGCCCGCAAACGTTAGGAAACATGATGACCTGCACCAATCTGGATATTCGAATTATCAGCTCCATTATCTAGGGTCCGGGTTGCATTTCAGCTGCCCGAACCCTAAACGGGCAGCTGATGGTTCTTCAAGCCGGAGGCTGTTTGAGAAAAACGGCCTCCGGCTTTTTTGCGCCGTGTTTTGCGGCGCCGGCATTTCGCCTGATGTGTTTCGCCTTCCGTCTTATGGTTTTCCCACCTGGTCTTTTGCCAAAGCCTTCCGTTTTTCCCAAGCAACGTTCGCTTGCAGGGCCGGTCATCGACCACACGTGCCGCTTCGCCAACCGGCAACGCGGCAGGAAAGGAAAGGCAAGGCAAATGAACGATCGGCAACAGCGAAATCCCCCTGTTCGGCAGGGGGAAGACTCAGGGGGCGAACGAGCAGATGCGCGGCGCAAAACCCCTCGCAAGCATGCCGCAGCTCGGCATGAAGCCGGCCCTGGCCGGCGCCTCGGCAGCACCCGCACCCGCATCCGCGGAAATCTCATCCGTCAAGCTGGCTGTCGGTCAGACCCCTGCAACCGCTACCGTCGGCGTTGCGTCCCCGGCAGCTGCAGTTGCCGCAAAGCCGCAGGTCAAACGCGACTCCACCCTTGAGGTCATGGTCGCATCCATGATTGGCACGGCTATCGAGTTCTACGACAACTACTGTTACTCCATCGCGGCGGCTAGCTACTTCGGTCTCATCTTCTTCACGGACGTCGCCAAGTCCGACCCGGTGCTCGCCACGCTGCTGGCGTTCGTCACGTTCGCGGTGAGCTTCCTGGCGCGTCCGTTCGGCAGCCTGTTGTTCGGCCACTTCGGCGACCGCCTCGGCCGGAAGAAAACCCTGGTCGCAGCCCTGATGCTCATGGGCACCGCAACGTTTTGCGTCGGCCTGCTGCCGGGGTACGACGTGCTCGGCCCCGCGGCCGTGGTGCTGCTGTGCGTCTGCCGCGCCTGCCAGGGCCTGGGTCTTGCCGGCGAGTGGTCCGGCGCCGCGCTGGTGGCCACCGAGAACGCCCCGGCCGATAAGCGCGCTCTGTTCGGCAGCTTCCCGAACCTCGGCGCGCCCATTGGATTCTTCTGCGCGTACGGCGTGAATCTGCTGCTCGACACCCTGCTGCCCGCCGACGCGATGGTCGCTTGGGGCTGGCGCGTCCCGTTCCTGCTGTCGTGCCTGCTTGTGATCGTCGGCCTGGTCGTGCGCATGCGCATGAGCGAGACCCCCGTCTTCCAAAAGGCCGCCGCCGAGAACCGCACGACGAAGACCCCGCTGCGCGACCTGGTCCATCATTGGCGCCGCCTGGTGCTCGGCACCTGCACGATGAGCATCACCTACACGCTGTTCTACGTGCTTGGCACCTGGTCGCTGTCCTATGGCGTGTCCACGCTGGGCTTCACGCAGCAGCAGTACCTGGGCATGCAGATGATCTCGGTCTTCTTCTTCGCCGGGTTCATCCTGGTGGGCTGCCTGACCGCCGACAAGCGCGGCCGCAAGCCCGTCCTGGTGGTCGGCAACGTGTGCACTGTGCTGTTCGCCTTGGTGGCGCCTATGCTGCTGGCCGCCCATAGCGTGCTGTCCGTGATGGTGTTCCTGTGCGTCGGCTTCGCCTGCATGGGCACGATCTTCGGCCCCTGCGGCAGCTATCTGCCCGAGCTGTTCCCCGCTAAGGTGCGCTATTCCGGAGCCGGCCTGAGTTACAACCTGGCGGCCATCACCGGCGGCGCGTTCGCTCCGACCATCGCATCGGCCCTGGTCATGAACTTCGGCATTCAGTCGCTCGGCTGGTACCTGGGCGGCATGGCCCTGATCGCCCTGGTGGCGCTGGTCTTCTTCCGCGAAAGCAAGGACGTCGACTTCGAGCAGTAAGGGAACGAAGCGCCACGCGGCAAAACCCGCGAGTTTGCGGAAGCGCAAAACCCACGGAAACGCGGAAACGTGCGAATTGCGAATCCGCAAAAGTGCGAACCTGTGAACCGCGGAAACGAAAGCGCCGATTTGCAAACTCGCAAAAGCACACGAAAACGGTGAACGCCCCTGCAAGCCTTTCCGGCTCGCAGGGGCGTTCCGCATGGGGAAGGGGCGTGCCGCGCAATCAGCAGCAGCCTACCTCCCTGCACGTCTTGCCGCTGTTTCCGCAAAAGCCCCTTCGCCCGCTACTCCTGCACCTTCAGCGCCAGGGCTAGGGGCACGCGCTTGATGCGGCGGATGTGCAGCAGCGCCACCGCCAGGTACGTGGCGAACCCGATGGCGATGACCTGCGCGATCGCCATCATGGGCACGTAAATCTCGATGTTGCCGTTGTAGGCCAGCAGCATGGCGCGGAAGAGCAGCGTCAGCCCGCCGATGATCAGCGGTTGGCACACCACCAGCGACACGACCACCGTCAGCGTGATGGAGCGAACATACAGGCGGCTGATTTCGGAATCGCGGTAGCCGAACACCTTCATGTAACTGATCGCGCGTGCCGACCGGTCGATCACCGCTTTCGTCAGCAGGTACATGAACACCAGGAAGATGAACACGGAAAGCCCCACCAGCATGCCGATCATGTCGTCCATCATGCCGACGAACTGCTCGCCGATGGCGTCCATGCTCTCGGGCGTCAGGTCGCTGGCAAGGTAGCGAGCGTCCAGGTCAAGCGCCTGATCGGAGGCGTAGCCGTTGAAGTACCCGGCGTCGTTTCCGAAGAAGCGGTTGAAGTCGTCAAGGCTCATGTACACGGCCATGTCGGACTTCGTGCCCCAGGTGTACGCGCCGCCCTTGTAGGTCACCTCGCGCGTTTCGTCCTCGTACTTGTCGTATAAACTGACGGTTTGCCCGTCGGCGAAACCGAACTTATCGATCAGCCCGTTGCCGAACACCACGCGCCCGTCGCCCACGGCAAGGTCGTCCCAATAACGCGAATCCTCGGGCACGCCGTACACGGTGATCGACTCCGTGCCCGACCCCTCGCCGCGATTGTATTCCAGCGAATACGCGGCATACTTCTCGGCCTGCGCGTTATCGATCTCCAGCGGCGCCTTCAGCGTGTACATGTGCTCGGCCACCACGTTGTTGTGCAGGTTCTCGGCGTAATGCGTCATGGTGGGCAAAATGGCCAGCGAGAACAGCAGCAGCATGCTGGCGAACCCGATGCCCACGAACAGCGTGGCGAAATTGCCCAGGTTGCGCAAGAACACGCGCAGGCGGAAGCGCGAAGTGAAGCTTAGGCGCTCGGGTAGGGCAAAACCGCGTTTCACGCCGCCCTTGCTGGTTTCGTGGCGCAAAAACTCCAGCGGGGTGTGACCCATCTTGCGCAAAAGTCCCAACAGCGTGATGACCACGAGCGTTGCCACGGGCAGCACGGTGGTTTGCGCGAACACGCCCCAGCTCCAGGTGGCGTAGTACGGTGGCAGGCTGTAGCTGCCGTAGTACAGGTTGCGCATCGGCTCGCTCATCAGGGTGTAGCCGGCCACGTTGCCAACCACGGCGGCGGCGATGCCCACGGCGGCGGGCAGCGCCAGGTAGTGCGCCACCAGCTCGCGGCGACGATATCCGCTGGCCAGCAGCGTGCCGATGATGGCGCTTTCCTCCTCGATGGTGCCCGACGTCAGCACCACGAACACGAACGCCATGATGACGATGATCATGTACAGAAGCACGCTCCACATGGTGGAGTCGCCCGAAACGTCGTCGGCGGCGTAGCCGATTCCCTGATTGGCGCTCGAATCGGTCAGGTCGTCCACGGTCGCCCCGGCATCGGAAAGCGCGCGAACCATATCCTTCTCGGCGTCGGTGCGCTCGGCCACGGTCAAATCGCGGTCGACGAAACGCACCGAGTACGTGTACGCCGGCTGATGCCCGGTTGCCTCAAGCGCCGCGAAACCGCTTTCGGAAACCTCGGCCACGCCGAACGTCAGCGTGTTCACCGTGAAATCGGAGTTGTCTTTGAACAGGGCCTGGTTGTCCGAGGCCGTCATGATGCCGCACACGGTGAAACGTTGGCCGAACAACTCCACCTCCTCGCCGACGGTTATGCCGTTGTTCGTGGCGAACACGCGGTCGATAGCAACCTCGTCAGCGGCCTCGGGCACGTGGCCTTCGGCATATGCGGCCAGGTCAACCTGGGTGCGGTGCTGGTAGACACGCAGCGTGCGGTCGCGGCCGTCGTCGCCTTGCGCATGGTTGAAGTCGGCGTCGAAGGACCAGTTGCGGAAGATGTCCGCGCCGCCTGTGCCAGCCTCGCGCGCCGCGTCGTCGGCGGCGTCAAGCTGCTCGTCGGTGGCCTCGAAGGCGGTGGTGAAGCGCGCGTCCTCGATCGAGTACTGCTCGGGCATGTCGTCGATGATGACGCCGATGGAGTGCGCCGCCAGCAAAAAGCCCGACGTCAGCGCGATGGTCACGGACATCAGCAGGAAGATGCCCAGGTATTTCCCTAGATTGTTCTTTAGCTCGCGCGGGAAGCGCTTGCGTAAAGGCGATGCCATGGCGCGCCTCCTACCAGGTCAGGTCGCGCGCGGCCATGCGCTCGACGTTCGCCGTGTCCTCGGCCAGCTTGCCGTCGCGCAGGCGCAGCACGCGGTGCGCCATGTGCTTGATCGCGTCGTTGTGCGTGACGATGACCACGGTGCACCCGTAGTCGCGGTTTACGTTCTCCATCAGCTCCAGGATTTCCTTCGACGTCTGGTAATCCAGTGCGCCGGTGGGCTCGTCGCACAGCAAAAGCCCGGGATTCTTCACCAGCGCGCGACCGATGGCGCAGCGCTGCTGCTGGCCGCCCGAGACCTGGCGGGGGAACTTCGCGCGGTGCTCGTAGAGCCCAAGCGAGCGCAGCAGGTCGTCTATGGGCAGGGGATTTGCGGAAAGATGGGCCGTGACCTCGATGTTCTCGCGGATGGTCAGGTCAGGCACCAGGTTGTAGAACTGGAAGACGAAGCCGAGTTTGTCGCGGCGGTACTCGCCCAACTGCTTGGGTGTCAGGCTGGTCAGCTCCGTGCCGCCCACGTTGATCGAGCCGCTGTCGGCCGCCTCCAGGCCGCCCACCAGGTTCAAAAACGTCGATTTGCCGCTGCCCGACGGGCCGAGTAGCACGCAGATCTCGCCTTTGTTCACGGTAGTGGTGACGTCGTGCAGCACCGTGGTGCGCGCCTCGCCCTCGCCATAATGCTTGCACAAGTCGCGAACCTGCAGGTAAGGCGCAGGGGAGGAAGCGGTGTCGGCGGCGTGGCCGGTGGATGTCGCCTTGGGCGTGCTGGCTGCCGTAGGGCCTACTTCAGTTGCGTGCGAGTCGAGATCGGCGGTGCCGGTTGCGGTTGTGGGGTTCTTTCCCATGTCTCGCTCCTTCGCGGTATGCGGGAGCCTCGCGAGCGCCGGTCGCACCCGCAAGGGATCGCAGTATAGTTTTCCAAGGAAAACTATATACCACAAGTTTACCACAGGTTACAAGACACTTGAGGATGTAGCGCTATCTGTCCAGGTCTCCTCAGCCGTTTTATGCACGACAAGCTGAACGCGGGTTACACGCTTCTGCTTAGCTTGCTGCCTCGGGTGCTGCAACTCGGACGCTTAGCGCTACGTCCCCAAAGTGTCCGAAAGCGTTCGGGAAGGAAAGAGAAAAGAAAAGGGCTCGCAGAACCGTTGTTCTGCGAGCCCCTCAAAGAAAGCGAAATCGCGTGGGTTATGCCTTGTCGCCTTCGCCCTCTTCGTCGGCTGGTTCCGGCGCTTCGGGCTCGGGCTGGGCGATGCCCACGGTGCCGCCTGCGGTCCACGAGATCGGTGCGGCGTCGTACACCTCGGGAACGAACCGGCGTCCGGGCGCGGAAGCCTGACGGTCGACGTTGCCGGCGGCGGTACCGCGATCGGGCGTCGGATTTCCAGCAGCAGACGCCTCGGCAGGTGCGTTCGCCACTGGCGCCTTAGGCGCATGTGCCCCGCGCGCGGCGGCATCCGCTTGCTGCATGGCGGCCGCTTGGGCGGCCTGAGCCGCAGCAGCTTGCTGCACCTGCGCCTGCGTCGCCGCGACAGCCTGCGGCACGCCAGCCACCGCCTGCGCGCCCGCGGCCCCCGCACCCGCGACCTGCACGGGCGCCATGGCCCCGGTGCGTGAGGCGCGCGGCATCTCGGCGTCGGGCGCCGCCTTGCCGGTGAGCTTGCGGTGCAGGTCCATGCGGATGGACGCGTACTCGCTGACCAGCAGCACCAGTAGGATGCACATCACGATCAGGTATCCGATCACAGCGCCGGGCAGCCCCGTGAAGTTCACCAGCAGCACGGGCACGAACAGGCTGAACCCGAACGTGATCAGGTACAGCTTCGTCACGGCGCGCTGGCGGCGCAGCACGGTGATCACCTGGTACAGAAACTCGATGCCGGCCGTCACGCCGCCCGCCGCCAGCATCACGAAGCACAGCCCGCGGTACTGCTCGAAGTCGATGCCGTACAGGAAGCTCATGACGGCCAGGCCGAACCAGCTCATGGCGCCGGCGACCACCACGGTGATGCCCACGATGATCACGAACATCACTATGATGATCAGGTCGAACTTCTTGCGCTTGCTGGGGTCCGCCCAGGCGTTCGCCATCTTCAGCAGCATGGGCTTGTAGATGAAACCGCTAGTCAGCAGGATAGCATGCGCGGGGAAGTACAGCGCGTTGTAGTACAGCTGGTTGTCGTAGGACAGCGCGCCCTCCATGACGAACTTCGGCATGTTGTCGATCAGGTTGTACATGAACAGCGCCACGAACAGCGGGAAGCACTGCTTGAGCAGGCCGATCACGCGCTTGGCGTTCGCGCGGCGCGACTTCGGCGTCTCAAGCTGGGCCAGCGGGAACGTGAACACCACGAATGTGAGCGCGGCGATGACGGCCATCACGATGCTCGACACGCCCACGTTGCGCGTGATGAGCAGCGCAAGCGAGAATCCGATGAGCGCCGCCGCCGACCTGAAGGCCTGCGAAATGCCGGCAAGGTAGAGCTTGTCCACCTGCTGCAGACGGCCTTCGTACACGTCGGCCAAGGCGTCCACTGCCTTATAAAGGTACACGCCCAGGCTCATCAGCCACATCTGGTCGGTATATCCGCGGAACTTGCAGTACGTTATGCCCGCCACCAGCATGATGACCACGGTGAGCACACGGTTGGCCTGGTAATCGGCGAACGAGTACTCCTCGTCAAGGTCGGACGCCTGGAAGTTGCGTACGCCGTAGTTGCCCACGAACATGAGCAGAAGCGCCGTGACGAAGGCCAGCGAGAACATGCCGGCCTGCTCGGCGCCGGCTAGCTGCGTGACCACGATGGTGAGCACGGGGAACACCATGCCCCACAGGCCCACGCCCACCGTGTTCCACACGTAGTCGCGCGTGGTGCGGCCGGAGGCGTACTCGGCCTCCTGCTCGGCCAGGCCGTCGCCGCTCACGGCGCCCAGCACGCGCGAGCACCAGGCCTCCACCTTGCGGGTGACGAAGCTTTTCTTGCGGGGCTTGCCGTTGCGGGAGCGTTTGCCGTGCTTGCCGCGCGGCATGGCCTCGGTGGGCTGGGCGCCCGGCATGGCGGCGGTGGGTTGCTGACCGGGAATCGCTTGCGTGGGCTGCTGCTCGTAAACTGCCTGCGTCTGCTGGGCATCCCATCCGTTGCGCACCTGCTGCGCGTTGCGCGCGCGGCCATGCTTGCCACGGCGTGCGCCGCCGATGGCTTCAGTAGGCTGCTGACCTGGGATGGCTTGGGTTGGCTGCTGTCTCTGAATCGCCTGGGTCGTTGCGGCCGATTGCGCGGCTTGTTCCGCCACGGCCGCCGCGCGCTGGCGCTGCGCCTGGGCGCGTTGCTCCTCGCGCACGTTGCGCGGGGCGGTGGGGTAAGGGCTTTCGGCGGCATTGAGCTGCACGCGTTCCAAATCGGGACGCTGTGCGGCGTGCTTTCCCGCCGAGGAGCCGGTATGTTCGTAATTGTTCATCCGACATATTATAGTGAGGTCGCTCGAAGCCGGCCGACCCTGCGTTTGATATTCACAGCACAAGCACCCCGCCGACGCCGTGCCGTAACTTGCCGCTCGCCGCCGTTTATGCATCGCTCCCACGTGAACAGGGGACGGAGGTGCGTTCACGGTCGGGAAACTCGTGTTCCGAGCCGCGAAAGCGAAAAATTCTCCTCCGGGCCGGTAGGAGCGGAATCCTTCTGCCGGCATCGCGACACTCGAACCGTTCGCCAATCATCCGCTCCGTTCGCCCTGTCGCATCGTGCTGCGTTCGTTTCCAAAATGCCTGCGCTTGCTACGGAAAAACCTGCGTTTGCTCCTTCTACCAGGTGTTTTGTTGCATTTGGACAAAATTTGAGGGGGGGGGTTCTGTCTTATTGTATATAATCTGAGGTGAACAATAGGAGCAGCGGGTGACCGCTGTTGCGAATTCGGGAATTAGGGAAATCGGGATCGGGGTGCACGATGGGGACTTTTCACCTTCTTGCATTGGAGGACAACGAGGAGTACCAGAAGGTGCTCCGCAGCATGCTGTCCAAATACCCCGGCAGGTCACGGCTTGATGTCGATATCATCTCCGGGGTCACCACGTTCGAGGCGCTTATGGCCTCGGATGATCGCGTCGACATCTTCCTCACCGACATCGATTTAGGCGAAAGCAATCCTTCGGGCATCGAACTGGTCAGCCGCTATTTTCCCGCGGGCAGCTCCACCCAGGTCGTCTATATTTCCGGCCATGTCGAGTACTGCACGTCGGTCTATCAGACCGAGCATACGTATTTCCTGCTCAAGCCCATCAACCAGTCCGACTTCGACGCCGCGCTCGACAAGGCGCTGTCCAACCTGCAGGACAGCCGCCAGCTTCCTGTGGCCATCCAGCACAACGGCACGGTCACCATGGTCGACCCCGCCGAGGTGGAGTTCGTCGAAAGCGAGCGCCGCAAGGTGCGTCTGCACTCCGTGCGCGGGGAATGCATCGAAACGTACGCCACGCTCGGCCAGATGCTCGACATGCTACCCGAGTGCTTCGTCCAATGTCATAAAAGCTACTTGGTGAACATGGCGTGTATCGTTGAGCTGCGCCCGGGCAGCGTGCTGCTTCGTTCGGGCAGGGAAGTGCCCGTCAGCCAGCGTCAACGCACGTCGGTGCGCGACTCGTTCTTCCACTACGTCGGCCTCAACGCGCGGTAGGCGTTCGGCAGCATGTCCTCGCTCAAGATCGCCGTCCTTTGCGTTTTGGCGGCGTATCTGCTGGTCGTCGCCTTCAACTTCATAACGAAGCTCCGCAGCGCGCGGCTTATGCAGAAGCTGCTGTGCATGCTGTTCCCCTTAAGCCAGATCTGCCTGATCGCGTATCCCTTGGCGTGCTCGACGCGCTACGAGCTGCCGGTGGCCGCGTATGCGTCGCTCATCGTGCTCGGTATCGTATGCGGGCCGGTCGACCTGCTGTTGTTTCGCGCGCTCGACCAGGCGTGCCGATGGTTCGATTCGTCCAGCAAGGTGAACATGCTCCAAGAGCAGCTGCAGGTGCAAAGCGCCTTGCGGCAGCGTTCCCGCCGCGAGCGCGACCAGGCCAGCGCGTTGCGCGATCAGCTTCGCGAGCGGCTCGAGCAGGCGCGCGCCGACTTGCGGGCGGATCAAGCAGGCAAGGCGGGCGAAAGCCTGGAAGACATCATCTCCCTTATCGGAACGCGGCCCCAGCGATTCTGCCAGCACCCCGCCGTCGATGCCTTGCTGGAGCAGAAAGCCCGCGCGGCAAGCGATTCGGGCGTATGCTTCCATGCCGAGCTCGACATCCCTGCGGATATCCAATTGCCCGGCGTGGAGTTATGCGCGGTGTTCTCCAACCTGCTGGACAACGCGCTCAATGCTTGTGCGAAATCACCTGATGGGGAGCGTCGCGTGGAAGCCACCGCACGCTTGTGGGGAACGTACCTGGTCATCGGCGTGGAGAACAGCTGCTCGCCTTCTCAGGAGCGGGGACGGGCTGCGGGTGTTCCGGCGTCAAGCGACGCCGGTTCGAGCCGTCATCAGTCGGGCGATGTCGGCCGTCAAGGCGACGACGGTACGGCAAGCCCGTTTCCCGACCTGTCCGTGCCGCATGGCTGGGGGCAGGGCATCGTGCGCGAGGTGGTGCGGCGCCATGATGGCACGTTCGAGGCGGGAAAAGTCGACGGCGTGTACCGTGCGCGCGTGATCTTGAAGCAAAACCGGGTCGTGCAGGATGGGGGTGATGGCGAATGGAGCCGATGATCTTCGGCATCCCCGCGGGCGCGTTCGTGGTGCTGTCCGTCGTCGCGCCCACGTGGCTGGTTTATCTGGGGTTCGAGTCCCACATCCTGCATCTGCGGAATCGGTGGGCATATTGGGCCGTGGGCCTGTCTCTCATGGTGTTCGCCCTGGTCGTGAGAGGGGGTCTGGCCGAGTTCGCCGATCTGCTGCTCGGCGTGCTCATGGCCGCGGCTCCTTTGCTGTTCGGGAAAGGGACGCTGGTGCGTCGCGTCACCTTATCGGCGTTCGGCCTGGTCATCGTGCTGCCCGGCGATCTGTTCCTCGATATGGCCTTCGATATCCTAGCGGGTGCCACTGTTCACGATTACGCAACGGTTGCGGCCAACACCACGTTGTTCGCATGTGCGACGATGCTCGAGGTGTTCGTGGAGATGACGCTGTTCTGGGGCCTTACCGCGTTGGTTCGGAGATTCTATCCGGAAGAAGGGGCGGACGCTTCCGCGCCGTCGTCGCGTCGTGCGTCGGTCATCGCCTCGTCGTTCGCGTTGTTCTCCGTGGTCCAGGCCTTGCTGCTGGCGTTGTGCTTCGGTTTGGCGGTGGGCCCCTGCGACGGCGATTCGCTGCTGCTGCGTCTGTTCGGCCTGCTCATGCTGTTGTGCTTCGGCGTGGACGCCGTGCTGCTGCTTGCGGTGGGCAGGTTCCGCGGCAAGGTGCGCGACGATGCCCGCGCCGCCGATTTGAGCGGCGAGCTCGATCGGTATCTGGCCGACTACCAGGCAACGGTCGACATGGCTCAGCGCTCGGCGCGCCTGCGCCACGACCTGCGCAACCAGGTTCAGGTGGCGAACGCCTTGGCCGAACGCGGCGAGCTCGAGCTAGCCGAGCAGCATATCGACGCCATGCTGAAGGAACTTGACGGGCGATAGCTCGCCTTCCTGCGCTTTCATGTGCGGTTTCGGTTACTTCTCGCCGATGGCGCATCACGCGGCGGGCGGGCGGGGCCGCGTGTGGTAGGCTAGCGGACCAAAGAGAACGCACTCCTTCGAAAGGGGCCCGTCATGACCGATGCCGCATCCACGCTTCCCGCCGTTTACGCCGCCGCGCAAACCCCGCAGGCGGGTGCTGCAACCGCCGATCTCGTTCGCAGCTTGGGCACCGCCGCGCAGCCCGATATCGTCGCCGCGCGCCGTCTGCTCCATCGCTTCCCCGAGGTGTCCGGTCATGAGTCCAACACACAGAAGCTTCTGTGCGAACAGCTCGATGAGCTGGGCATCCCGTATCGAAAGCTCGACAACAACGGCATCATCGCAACCATCGCCGGCACCGCGCCCGGGGCATACGATGCCGATGGGCATCCGGCGCGCCGCGTCGCCTTGCGCGCCGACATGGACGCGCTGCCCGTCACCGAGCAGACGGGCCTTCCCTTCGCCTCCGAGAACTCTGGCGTCATGCACGCGTGCGGCCACGACGCGCACATGGCCATGATGCTCGGCGCCGTGCGCATCCTGCGCGATGCCGCCGATTCGCTGGCAGGCGAGGTCCGCGTCATCTTCCAGCCTGCCGAGGAGATCTCCATCGGCGCGCTTTCCATGATCGATGCCGGCGCGCTCGACGGAGTGGACGCTATTTATGGCGCGCATATCTGGAGCGAGGTGCCCGCCGGCACCGTGTCCTGCGCGCCCGGGCAGCGCATGGCCAACACCGATTGGTTCCGCATCGACATCGACGGCGTTTCGGCGCACGGCTCCATGCCGCACAAGGGCGTGGACGCCGTGGTGGTGGGCGCCGAGATGGTCACGGCGCTTCAGGTCCTGGTCAGCCGCGATGTTTCTCCGTTTGAGCCCGTGGTGGTCACCGTGGGCGAATTCCACGGGGGCGAGGCGCGCAACATCATGGCCGGCCATGCGTGGCTCACCGGCACGGTGCGCACGTGGTCCGAGGGCCTGCGTTCCGAGGTGCCCGATCGCTTGGAGCGCATCGTCAGCCGCATCGCCCATGCGTTCGGCGCGAAGGCCCGCTTCACGTTCGAGCCGGGCAACGCCGGGCTTGCCAACGACCCCACGTGCGCCGAGGTGGCGCGCCAGGCGGTGGTCGACACGCTGGGCGAGCAGGGCGTGGCAGACTACCGCGGCACGCTGTCAGGCGAGGACTTCAGCGAGTACCTCCGCATCGTGCCGGGCGTGTTCTGCTTTGTGGGAACCAGGAATCCCCAGGTGGGAGCCGACCATCCGCAGCACAGCTGCCACTACACCGTCGACGAGGACGTGCTTGCCAAGGGCAGCATGGTGGCGGCCCAATGGACTTGCCGCATGCTTTCGGGCGCCAAGGAGTAGCGCCGCACGGTTTTGCGAGCTTCTTGTCCTTTGCGATGGCCTTGTCGATATCCGTGCCGTTTTATTCGGCAAGCGGTATAATGCAGTGGTTCAATATCATTCGCAATCGAAAGGACATGCCATGCCGGAGATGATCTCGGTCGAGCAAGCGCGTGACCTGGTGTTATCGCACGTTTCCCAGCTGTCTGCGGAAACGGTCCCCGTGCTGGACGCGGCAGGTCGCGTCGCCGCCGTCGACCTAAAAAGCGATATCGATATCTCACCGTTCGCCCACGCCGCCATGGACGGGTTCGCCATGCGCGCCGCCCAGCTGCAGTCCGCAAGTCCCGAATCGCCCGTTGAGCTGGACGTCATTGCGGAGGTTGCCGCAGGAGACACCTTCGAGGGCGACATCCCCGAAGGCGCATGCGTGCGCATCATGACCGGCGCGCCGCTGCCTGCGGCCGCCGACGCCGTGGTGAAGTACGAGATCGTGCGCAACGTGGAAGGCGACGGCCGTCCCGGCAGCCGCGTCGCCTTCGAGGCTCCCGCCAAGCTGCGCGGCAATGTGCGCGAAGCGGGCGAGGAGGCGCGTGCCGGCGAGGCCGTCGTGCGTGCCGGCGAGGTCATCAACGCCGCGGGCGTGGGCTTCCTGGCCGGCTGCGGCGTGACCGAGGTTCCCACCCCGCGTCGCCCGCGCGTGGCGATCATCTCCATCGGCAGCGAGCTCGTGCCTCCCACCCAGGTTCCCACCGCGGGCAAGATCCGCAACTCCAACGGTTATGCGCTGGCCGCGGCCGCGCGTGCCGCGGGTGCGCTTCCCACCATGTTGCCCATCGTGGAGGATTCGCTCGAGGCCTTGAAGGTGGCGGTGCTCGAAGCGGTGCGTGAGTACGACTTCGTGGTCACGAGCGGCGGCGCCTCCGACGGCGACTTCGACTTCATCAAGCCTTGCGTCGAGCAGACCGGTGAGCTGCTCATGACCCGCGTTAACATGCGCCCGGGCAAGGCTCAGACGTTCGGCCTGGTCAACGGCACGCCCGTATTCGGCCTGCCGGGCAACCCGGCTGCGGCCTACTGCGGCTTCGAGATGCTCATCCGTCCGGCGCTGCGCAAGATGCAGGGATATTCGAACCTGCAGCGCCCGCTCGTGAAGGCGCGTCTCGCGCGCGACGCGAAGAAGGGCGACACGCGCCGCATCTACCTGCGCGCCACCATCACGAAGGACGCCGACGGCGCCTATACGGTCGAGCCGGCGAAGAACCAGAGCTCGGGTTTGTTCGGCGTCATCCAGCGCAGCAACTGCTTGGCGGTTCTGCCCGAGGGTGGGGAAGGCCGCACGGCGGGAAGCATGGTCGAGTGCATCCTGCTCGACGTCAACGAGGACGTGTGCCTGTAGTTGGTGCGCGTTGGTCGATTTGCGAACCGGGCCGCAGGCGGTAAGGCTTGCGGCCCGGACGATCGGGAGGCGTCCGATCGCTTAGCAAGCTCGGCTGCAGCCGGGAAGGCTTGCAGCTGAGACAGCCGGCGCACGCTTTGCCGGCGCTTAACCTTTATATAAGGAGGAACCAATGACCGAACACGATCACGCATCCGCGCCCATCACGTTCGCCATCATCACCTGCTCCGACACGCGTGGCATGAAGCAGGACACCGCCGGTGCGGCGCTCGAGCAGCTCATCGCCGACAACGGCTGGGTATGCAAAAGCCACGTGGTGGTGAAGGACGAGGTGCCGCAGATCAGCGCCGCCATCGTGGAGGCGTGCGACGCCATCGATGCCGACATCGTCTTGACTTGCGGCGGCAGCGGCCTGTCGCTGCGCGACGTCACACCCGAGGCCACGCAGGCCGTGTGCGACCGCAACGTGCCCGGCATCGCCGAGGCCATGCGCGCCCACAGCCTGGCCATCACCCCGTTCGCCATGCTCTCGCGCGCGCTGTGCATGCAGCGCGGCACGCACCTGGTGGTGAATCTTCCGGGCAGCGAGAAGGCCGCACGCGAGAACTGGGACGGCATCGTGAAAGCCCTTCCGCATGCCGTGAAGATGATGGCCGGCGGCGGCCACTAGAGACCAGCGCGCTTCCGCCGCACCGTTAAGGTTGGAGCTGCGGTAGCTACCAAGGTGCGCAGCAATGCATAGCGCAAAAGACGCCTGCTTTAGCCTATCGCGGCCGAAGCGGGCGTTTTCTTTCGTGAACTGCGAAGAATCGTTCATTTTGGTCGCCTCTGGACAAGATGAACGATTCTTTGCAGGATATAGCCCATAAAAGTGCGGTTTTTGGGAGAAATGGCTCTCTATGAGCAAAAAATCGCTGAAAAGGTCCGCCATGTAGCGTGTAAACAAGCAAGAATCGCTCGCTTTGGCCACAGGTGGACAAAGCG
>CAKUJT010000031.1 GCA_934661765.1 uncultured Senegalimassilia sp. | reverse complement strand
GCGGGCGAGATCTTGCTGACCAGCATGGACCGCGACGGCAGCAAGGACGGCTTCGACTGCGCGCTCACCCGCGCGGTGGCGCGTGCGGTGGACATCCCCGTCATCGCCAGCGGCGGCGTGGGCAAGCTCGAGCACTTCGCCGAGGGCATCATCGACGGCGAGGCCGACGCGGTGCTGGCGGCCAGCGTCTTCCACTTCGGCGAGTTCACGGTAACCCAGGTCAAGGAGTACATGCGCAGCCAGGGCATCCCGGTGCGCCTGTAGAAAGGATCATCCATGCAGACCGAGCTTCCCGAGCTGAAATACAACGCCGATGGGCTGATCCCGTGCATCGTGCAGGACGCGGAAACGCGTGAGGTGCTCATGATGGCGTGGATGAACGCCGAGAGCCTGGCGCTTACGCTTGAGCGCGGCGAGACGGTGTTTTGGAGCCGCAGCCGTCAGGAGCTGTGGCACAAGGGCGCTACCAGCGGCAACACGCAGAAGATCGTCGAGCTGCGTTACGATTGCGACGCCGACACGCTTCTGGCGCTCGTGCATCCGGCGGGCCCCGCGTGTCACACCGGCGCCACCAGCTGCTTCTTCCGCACGCTGGCCAAGTTCGAGTAGGCGCTTCGCCTTCGTCCCCGCTATGCTGCCGAAAGACGTTGGGTCGCACCCCAGTTGAGGCGGTGGAGAACGCGGGGCGTTGCAATAGGCGCAATGAAGGGAATTGGGCGTTGGTCATGGCGGCGTAGCCATGACAGTTGAATAGATAATCTGGAAAAAACGAATAAGCGCCGTTATGCTGGTACCAACGCCGGCGAAGCCCGCTCCATAGGCTGTCAAACTTCTGGAGTGGCGGGCGACGCAGTGTTATCGAATCAATAGCCGGGTGCCAGCCCGGCTATTCTATGTCTTCTACCCTATCATGCCCGGTCATGCGCTTCGGGTGGTTATCTGCGGCGACTTGCTTGCACGCACCCGGCGCCTGCGCTATCCTGCCCCTAGCTTTATTTTCTTGAAGGAAACCCTTCCCATCACCAAGTTCCCGCTTCATTTTCACGCTCCATCTATGCGCAAAGCGGGTGACAACCCATATATATAAGGAGGAATAAGGGTGAAGTTCTTTCTGGACACGGCAGATCTAGCCGAAATCGAAGAGGCTGCTAGCTGGGGTGCGCTGGCAGGCGTCACCACCAACCCGTCGCTGTACGCCAAGATCGGCGGCAAGCTGGACGACTTCCACAACCACATGAAGCGCATCTGCGACATCGTCGGCCCGGACTGCCCGGTTTCCGCCGAGTCCGTCGCTATGACGCGCGACGAGATCGTCGCCGACGGCCGCAAGCTGGCCGAGATCGCCCCGAACATCGTGGTGAAGATCCCCACCATGGTCGAGGGCCTGGCCGCCACGCACACGCTGGCCGCCGAGGGCATCCCGGTGAACATGACGCTGTGCTTCAGCGTGCCGCAGGCGCTGCTGGCCGCACGCGCCGGCGCCCGCTACATCAGCCCGTTCATCGGCCGTTTCGATGACATCTCCGAGGACGGCCTCGAGCAGGTCGGCAACATCGTGACCGCCATCAACAACTACGACTTCACGGCCAACACCGCCAACGGCGAGCAGATCGAGATCATCGCCGCTTCCGTGCGCAGCGCCAACCATGTCACGCAGTGCGCGCTCATGGGCGCCGACATCGCCACCGTCCCGTTCGGCGTGCTGAAGAAGATGGTGCAGCATCCGCTCACCGACCGCGGCCTGGACTCCTTCATGAAGGACTGGGAGAAGGTAGCTAACGCATGAGCGACGAGCAGAATGTAGCGGAGGCGCCGCAGCAGGGCGCCCCCGCGGCCGATGCGGCGCCGGCTGCTCCCAAGCGCCGCCCGGGCCGTCCGCGCAAAAGCGCCGCCTCGTCGAGCAAGGCCTCTTCCGAGGCTTCCCCCGACGCCGCATCCGACGCCCCGGCCGATGGGGCCGATAGCGCTCCGAAAACGCCGGCCAAGCGCCGCCCGGGCCGTCCTCGTAAGAAGGCCGCGCCCGCTCAGAAGGCCGAATCCGCCCCTGCTGCGAAGGCCGATGCCGCCGCAAAAGCCGCACCCGCCGCGAAGCCCGCTTCCGCGGCGAAGGCGAAAAAGGCGAAGGAGGCTCCTGCCGAGCCCGAGGCCGCTGCACCCAAGACGCAGGCCGCCGAGGCAGCCCAGCCCGCCGAGACGGTAGCCGGCACGCCGGCAAGGCGCCGTCCGGGCCGTTCGCACAAGAAGATCGCCACCGCGCCCGTCGCCGCTCAGGCAGCTCCCGCGCAGGACGCATCCGACAAGCAGCAGGCCCCCGAAGCCTACGAAACCGCGCAGGCTCCCGCCGAAGCAGCCGGCTCCGACCAGCAGGCACCCGCCAAGGACATGGCCCCGGGCCGCGCGGCACGCGCCGCGCGCACGCCGCGCAAATCGGTGCGCGCCCAGGGCGCCAACCGCGAGGGCCGCTCCGAGCAGCATGAGGGCCGCGGCAAATCCGATGCCCGCGAAGGCGCCGAGCGCGCCGAGGGCCGCAACTCCGGCAATGCCGGCGCCGACCGCCACCAGCGCAACGACCGCAGCGATCGCAACAGCCGCAAGAACGGCAACGACCGCAACGACCGTCACCAGCGCCATCAGCGCAATAACAACCGCGAAGTGGTCCCCAGCGTCAACAAGGACGACCTTGCCAAGCTCAAGGTGGCCGAGCTGCGCGCGAAGGCCGCCGAGCTCGACGTCGACGTGGCGGGCCTGAAGAAGGCCGAGCTCATCGATGCCGTATACGACGCGTCCCTGAAGGCGGAGGGCTTCGTGGAGGTCGAGGGCATCCTCGACATCATGCAGGACGGCTACGGCTTCCTGCGCACCAACGGCTACCTGCCCAGCGAGCAGGATTGCTACGTGGGGCTTTCCACCATCCGCCGCAACGGCCTGCGCAAGGGCGACAAACTCACGGGCACCACGCGCCCAGCGCGCCCCAACGAGAAGTACGCTGCCGTGCAGAAGGTGGCCACCGTCAACGGCAAGCCCGTCGAGGAGCTGGGCCGTCGCGTGCGCTTCGGCGATCTCACGCCGGTCTATCCCGACGAGTGCTTGACCATGGAGCATGGCCAGACCACCATCACGGCTCGCGTCATCGACCTGGTCAGCCCCATCGGCAAGGGCCAACGCGGCTTGATCGTCAGCCCGCCGAAGGCCGGCAAGACCACCATCCTGAAGGACATCGCCGCCGCCATCAGCGCCAACAACCCCGAGGTGCACCTCATGTGCCTTTTGGTCGACGAACGCCCCGAGGAAGTCACGGACATGCAACGCTCCATCAAGGGCGAGGTCATCTCCTCCACCTTCGATATGCCCACGGAAAACCACATCCAGGTTTCCGAGCTGGTCATCGAGCGCGCAAAGCGCCTGGTGGAGGACGGCAAGGACGTCGTGGTGCTGCTCGACAGCCTCACGCGCCTGGCGCGCGCTTACAATCTGGCGCAGCCCGCATCCGGGCGTATCCTGTCCGGCGGCGTGGACTCCACGGCCCTGTACCCGCCGAAGAAGTTCCTGGGCGCGGCCCGAAACATCGAGGGCGGCGGCAGCCTGACCATCCTCGCCTCGGCCCTGGTGGAAACGGGCTCGAAGATGGACGAGGTCATCTTCGAGGAGTTCAAGGGCACGGGCAACATGGAGCTCAAGCTCGACCGCAATCTGGCCGACCGCCGCATCTTCCCGGCCATCGACCCGGTGGCATCGGGAACGCGCAAGGAGGACCTGCTGCTCGACCCGCAGAAGGCCCCGCTCATCTGGGCGGTGCGCCGCATCCTTGCGAACACGAACAACACCGAGCGCGCCATGGACATGCTCATCAAGTCCTTGAAGCGCACCGACGACAACGACGAGTTCCTCATGCGCACGGCGAAAAAGGCCCAGCACAACAACGGGAACGCAAACGCAAACCTGGAGTTCTAGGGGAGACATATATAGATGGCGACAATGCATGACAATAACGAAACGGTTGCCTGGCCCAAGCGCGCGGTGGTCACGGCCGGCATGCCCTACGGCAACAAGCCGCTGCATTTCGGGCATATCGCCGGCGTGTTCGTGCCCGCCGACTGCTTCGCGCGCTTCCTGCGCGACCGCATCGGCGCGGAGAACGTCCGCTTCATCAGCGGCACGGACTGCTTCGGCTCGCCCATCAACGAGGGCTACCGCAAGCTGGTGGAGGCCGGGCAGTTCGACGGCACCATCGAGGATTACGTGCTGCGCAACCATAACCGCCAGAAGGACACGCTGGATTCCTATGACATCAGCCTTGATATCTACGAAGGCTCCAACATCGGGCATTCCGGCGAGGTCCACCAGCTCATCAGCGAGGCGTTCATCAAGAAGCTGCACGAGAACGGCTGGCTGCAGAAGCGCGCGACGCTGCAGTTCTACGACCCTGAGGCCGGCACGTTCCTGAACGGCCGCCAGGTACAGGGCCACTGCCCCGTGCAGGGCTGCAAGTCCGAGCACGCCTACGCCGACGAGTGCGACCTGGGCCACAGCTACGCGCCTGAGGACCTTATCGCGCCGAAGTCCTCGCTCACCGGCGTCACGCCCGAGATGCGCCCGGTGGAGAACTGGTACTTCGACCTGCCGGCGTTCAACGGCTTCCTGAAAAAGCACGTGGAGGCCCTTGAGGCCGACCCCGAGGTGCGCCCCATCGTGCCGCAGACCATCAAGGAGTTCTTGGCCCCGCCGGTGGTCTACATCAAAAACGAGCTGTACGACCAATACCTGGAAATCGCCGACAAGCTCGCGCATCACCAGTACCATGAGGCCGAGAAGGGCAAGCAATCCTTCGAGATCGAGTTCGACACCATCGACGACCGCGATGCGGCGCGCGATGTGCTTGCTGTGGCGGGCATCCGCTTCCGCACGGGCAAGGCGCTCGTTCCCTTCCGCATCACCGGCAACATCGAGTGGGGCGTGAAGGCGCCGGTCATCGACGGGCTCGAGGGCCTGACGGTGTGGTGTTGGCCCGAAAGCCTGTGGGCTCCCATGAGCTTCACCATGGCCGTCAACGACAAGATGGGCCTGCCGCGCGGCAGCTGGCGCGACTTCTGGTGCTCGGAGGACGCGCAGGTCTACCAGTTCATCGGCCAGGACAACCTGTACTTCTACGGCGTAGCCCAGCCGGCGCTCATCGAGGCGCTGCGCCCGGGCGATATCCTCACGCCCGGCGAGACGGACACGCCCCTGCGCCAGACCAACCTCATCGCCAACCATCACATCCTGCTCGGCAACAAGAAGGCCTCGTCGTCGGGCTCGGTCAAGCCGCCGACGGCTGACGAGCTGCTGGAGCATTACACTGTCGAGCAGCTTCGCGCGCACTTCCTGGCGCTTGGCCTGGACCAGAAGTCCGTGGGCTTCAAGCCCAAGCCCTTCGACCCCGACGAGGCGAAGCGCAACGACCCGCGCGTGGCCGACCCGGTTCTCAAGGAAGGCACGCTGCTCACCAACGTGTTCAACCGCCTTGCTCGCAGCTGCTTCTACGAGGCCCAGAAGAACTTCGAGGGTTGGATGCCGCTCGGCGAGGTGTCGCCTGAGGTGCGCGAGCGCGCGCACGCCTGCATGAACGAGTACGACAAGACCATGCACAAGGCCGAGCTGCACACGGTCATGTCCATCATGGACACGTTCATCCGCTGGGCGAACAAGTACTGGACGGACAACATCCGCACCGCCGAGAAGGAAGGCGACGAGCAGCTGCGCCGTCAGGTGCTTGTGGACTGCTTCTACCTGCTTCGCGTATCCACGCTGCTCATGCATCCCGTGGTGCCGAAGGGCTGCGAGAAGATCGCCGATTACCTCAGCTTCGAGTTCGACGACTTCTTCAGCTGGAACTTCGATTTCGAGGGTATGGACGAGCTGTGCCACGGCGCCGAGCTCGAGGACGGGCGCCATCGCATCCGCGAGCTTCCCCCGCGCTTCGACTTCTTCTCGAAGCATCCCTCGCAGTTCAAGTAGGGTTTCAAAGCGCGGCATCCCATCAGGCTGGCCAGCTGCGGCAACGCGGCTGGCCGGTCTTTTCATGGGTGCGGAAAGATTGGTTTGCATATGCACGTTGATTTGTATTCCGACGGTGCCTCGCGGGGCAACCCCGGGCCGGGCGGGTACGGCAGCATCCTGCGCTTCATCGACAGCAAGGGCGGGGTGCACGAGCGAGAGTTCTCTCAGGGGTATCGCTGCACTACGAACAACCGCATGGAGCTGCTTGGCGCCATCGTGGCCCTCGAGGCCCTCAAACGCCCGTGCCACGTGACGCTGTACTCCGATTCCCAGTATCTGGTGAACGCGTTCAACCAGCACTGGGTGGACGGCTGGCTCAAGCGCGGGTGGAAGAACTCGCAGAAGCAGCCGGTGAAGAACTCCGATCTGTGGAAGCGCATGCTCAAGGCGAAGGAGCCCCACGACGTGGAGTTCGTCTGGGTCAAGGGCCATGCCGGCCATGCCGAGAACGAGCGCTGCGACGCGCTGGCAACCTCCGCGGCCGACGACCCGTCGCGCCATAAGGAGGACGCGGGGTTCCGCGGCTAGATAGCGGCGCAGGGCGCTGCCAAGGACGGGCAGGTGGAGCGGGCTGGGGCGGAAACCCCGGTTTCGCCCCACCTGTCCGTTCTCCATATATGCAGGTTGCCTCACCTGGGCGTATGCCCGTTCAGTGCAAAAGGTACCGCGCTTGTTGCCAGGGTGATACAGTGGCGTAAGCGATTTTGCAACCGAGAAGGAGGTTCGTGCATGCAACAGGAAATGAAGCTGCGCCGCCGCATCGCCGGTGGAGCGATGGCTTGCGTCCTGTCCTGCGGCCTTATGGTTCCGCAGCTGGCATTCGCCACCCCTGATTCATCTTCCAAGCAGGCCGAGGCCCAGGCGGTCCTGGCCTCGCTCAACTCCATGCAGTACCAGCTCGATCAGGCGTCGGCCGACTACGGCCAGGCGCTCGAGGAGCAGGCCCAGGCGCAGCAGTCCGCCGATCAGGCGCAGGAGCGCATCGACCAGATCAACGTCGAGATCGCCGACGTGCAATCCCGTTTGGGCGATCGCGCGCAGAGCATGTACCGCACGGGCGCCAGCTCGTTTTTGGACTTGCTGCTCGGCTCCACCTCGTTCAGCGAGTTCGCCACGAACTGGGACCTGCTGAACAAGGTCAACGATAACGATGCCGAGCTCGTGCAGCGCAACAAGGATCTGCGCACCGAGGCTCAGGAGCAGAAGGCCACGTTCGAAGAGCAGAGCCGCACCGCCGCTGCCAAGGCATCCGAGGCCAAGCAGATCCAGGACGAGGCGCAGGCCACCGTCAACTCCATGCAGCAGACCTATGACGGCCTTTCGGCCGAGGTGGCAACGCTGGTGGAGGAAGAGCGTGCCGCACAGGCGGCCGCTGCTGCCGCAACCGCTCAGCAGACCGTCGACCAGTCCGCCGCCCAGGCTACCCAGCGTATGGGCATCGCCGGTGCCACGAACAACAACGCCAATGCCGGCGGCAATGGCGGTAACGGCGGCGCTGCCGATAACGGCGGTGGCGACACGTGGACCGACAGCGGCAATACCGACAACGGCGGAGGGGCTGACAACGGCGGTTCAGGCAATAACGGCAACTCCGGCGGTTCCAGCAGCTGGACGCCGTCTTACAACGCCTCCACGGGCAACGCCATCGTCGACCGCGCGTACAGCTGCATCGGCGCACCGTACGTGTGGGGTGGCGTAGGCCCTGACGGCTTCGACTGCTCCGGTCTGGTCAGCTATGCGCTCACCGGCAGCAATTCGCGCTACGGCACCACGTATACGTTCATGGGCATGTCCCAGGTCTCCGATCCCCAGCCCGGCGACATCTGCACCAGCTGGTCGCACTGCGGCATCTATATCGGCGGCGGCCAGATGATCCATGCCCCAACCTTCGGCCAGACGGTATGCGTCAGCTCCGTGCAGTCCGACATGATCATCGTTCGCCCCTGGTAGCGTTTCCCGCTTCGGCGGTCCGTCGGCAAGCATTCAAGCCGGCAGCGCCGAAATACCTGCAGCAAACAACGAGCCCCAAGCTGTTTCACCAGCTTGGGGCTCGTTCGTGTTTGCAGGGGTGTTGACTAACTTAGCCTTCGCAGGCCTGCGTGATGAGCTTGCGCAAGGCGTCGAAACCCTCGCGCTTCTCGCTGGACGTCACCAGCATGGGCACGTCGTCGGGCAGGGCCAGCTGGCGGCGCAGCACGGCAACCTGCTTGTTCTGCTGGTTGCGGGAGAGCTTATCGGCCTTCGTGAGCACTACGGCGAACGGAAGCCCCGCCTCCATGAGGAAGTTGATCATGTTCAGATCGAGCTGCTGCGCTTCGTGGCGGATGTCCACCAGGCTGACCACCAGCGCGAAGTTGCGATCCTGGTTGA
This sequence comes from uncultured Senegalimassilia sp., assembly GCA_934661765.1. The sequence continues at coordinate 16,167 of CAKUJT010000031.1, read as the reverse complement.
AATAGCCCTCGATCAGCTCCGCCCAGCGGCCCTTCTCGGATTTCGCCACGCGCGCGTAGCCGTAGCCAGGCAGGTCGACGAAGCGGGCGCCTTCGGTGGCGAAGAAGTTGATGGTAGACGTCTTGCCGGGCTTCTGCGAGACCTTCGCCAGGCTTTTGCGGCCGAACAGGGCGTTGAGCATGGACGACTTGCCCACGTTCGAACGGCCGGCGAACGCCACTTCCGGAAGCGTCGAGGGAGGCAGCTGCGACGAGATGCCGAACGAGCGCTCGAAGGTTACGTTGTTGAAGTTCATACGATGCTCCAAATGGTTCGAAATCAGTGCTTGCATCATGATAGCGTGCTTCGCCCTGCGGAAACGCCCACGTCATCCGCCATCCGCAATAACCCCGTATGACGGCAAGCGGGGATTTCGAGAAAAAAGTTGCCATAGATTGACAATATGTCAACTGCGTCATACTCTTTCGAGCGGAGTAAAAGTTATTGGGGTCGAACATCGCTGAATGCATAGCGATGGTCAGCACAAGAAAGGACGCAGAAGATGAAACTCAAAAAGCGCGATGGTTGGATGATCGCCGGCGGTTTCGCCCTGGGCACGCTGGGCTTGAAGGCGCTGAGCAGCTCCACGGCGAAGAAGTGCTATGTGCAGGGCGTTGCCAAGGGCCTGCAGGCCAAGGCCGCCTATCAGGACGTGGTCGAGCAGGCGAAGGCCCAGGTCGACGACATCGTTGCCGAGGCCAGCTACATCAACGAGTCCGCCAAGACCGAGCAGCCTGCGGCCGATGGCGAATAACGCGAAGATGTCGCTATGAAATATCAGATCGCAAATGAGCTTCCGGGCCGTTTGCGCGTGAAGCTGGCGGGCCCTGTCCCGCCAGCGGACTTAGATGCGCTGTATCGTGTGCTGGGCGCATGCCCCGACATCGCGAAATCAACCGTCTATCCGCGCATCGGCAGCGTGGCCCTGGTCTACAACGCCGCCCCTGGCGCCCGTGCGCGCGTGCTCGACCATCTGGCCGGCATCGACGCGACGGCTATTGCCAAGGCGAAGCAGGGCTGCGGCCTCGAGCTTGCCCCGCGCTCGCATTCCCTGCTCATGGACCTGGCGTCGCTGGTGGGCTTCCATTTCATGCGGCGCTGGTTCCTGCCCGCTCCTTTGGCTGCGGCATGGACCGTGTTCAGCTATCGCAAGTTCCTGTTCGCCGGCCTGAAGTCGCTGGCGGCGGGCCGGCTGGACGTGCCCGTGCTCGACGCGGCGGCCATCGGCATCTCGTTCGCGAAGCGCGACCCGCGCACGGCGGGTCTCACCATGCTTCTGCTCAACGTGGGCGAGACGCTTGAGGAATATACGCGCAGCCGCTCGGAGGGCGCGCTCATCAACGCGCTGCTCGACCTGCCCGAGACCGCTCAGCTGGTGGAAGGCGACACCGAGGTGCAGGTTCCCTCCAGCTCCCTGCGGCAAGGCCAGCTCATCGCCGTGCGCACCGGCATGCCCGTGTGCGTGGACGGCACGGTGGTGCGCGGGTGCGCCATGGTCAACCAGGCGGCGCTCACCGGCGAGCCGCTGGCCGTGGAACGCACCGTCGGCGACGACGTGTTCGCCGGCACGGCGGTGGAGGACGGCGAGATCATCGTCGAGGTGAAGGCGAACGAAGGCCAGACGAAGCTGCGCACCATCGTGAACCTGGTCGAGCAGACCGAGTCCTACAAGTCGCAGACGCAGTCGCGCATGGAGCGCCTTGCCGATCGCATCGTGCCGTGGAACTTCCTGCTCGCCGGCATCGTGGCGTTCACCACGCGCAGCCTGGTGAAGACCTCGGCTGCCCTTATGGTCGACTACTCCTGTGCGCTCAAGCTCACCGGATCCATCGCCGTGCTGTCGGCCATGAGCCAGTCGGCCCAGGCGGGCTTCACCGTAAAGGGTTCGCAGCACTTCGAGTCCATGGCGCAGGCCGGCGTCATCGTGTTCGACAAGACGGGCACGCTCACCGAGGCCGCCCCGCAGGTGGCGCGCGTGCTTTCCCTTGACGGTTGGGACGATGACGAGGTGCTTCGTTTCGCCGCATGCCTGGAGGAGCACTTCCCGCACCCGGTGGCCCGCGCGGTCGTGCGCGCCGCCGCCGATAAGGGCCTCGAGCACCGCGAGCGCCACGCCGAGGTGGAGTACATCGTGGCGCACGGCATAGCCAGCTCGCTCGACGGCAAGCGCGTGGTCATCGGCTCGGAGCACTTCGTCGTGGAGGACGAGCGGGTCGAGATCTCCGAAGCGCAGAAGGACCTTATCGCGCGGGAAACCGAGGGCCTCTCGCCGCTTTACCTTGCCGTGGATGGCAAGCTCATGGGCGTCATCGGGGTGCAGGATCCGCTCAAGGCCGGCGTTCCCGAGGCCATCGCCGAGCTTCGCCGTCTGGGGCTTTCGCGCGTCATCATGCTCACGGGCGACAACGAGCGCACCGCCGCGCGCATCGCCGCGCGCGCCGGCGTCTCCGAGTTCCACGCGAACCTGCTCCCCGAGGACAAGTACGCCTTCGTCGAGAAGCTCAAGGCGGAAGGCGCGCACGTGGTCATGGTTGGCGACGGCGTCAACGACGCCCCGGCGCTGGCGCTCGCCGACGTGGGCATCGCCATGGGGCAGGGGACCGCGGTGGCCAAGGAGGTGGCCGACATCACGCTTACGGGCGGCCAGCTCGGCTCCATCGTGGCGCTGCGCCGCATGAGCGAGGGCCTCATGGGCCGCTTGAACGGCAGTTTCAAGGAGGTCATGGTCATCAACTCGACGCTGCTGGCGGCCGGCATCGGCGGTATCATATCCCCGCAGATGTCCTCGCTTCTGCACAACGCCTCCACCGTCGCGCTGTCCATGCGCAACGGGAAGCGCTACAACGCATAGGCCCGTCGGGAGCCCGCGGGTATCGGCCGATTGGCGGTCGCATGCCTAGTGCCGGCGCCCGACGGCCGATAGGCGGCTGCGTGCCCAGGGTCCGCGGCCTCGCCTCCGGAAAGGAATTCTCGAACTCAGCCGGACGCGAACGGCTGGGTTCGAGAACAAATGCAAAGTGTTCGGATGAGGTCGAGAATCAACCTTAGGTAGCGGGTTCGTGAAGACCGCGCCAAATCTTCGACGCCCCCGTTGCAAACGCCCGGGGGCGTTGTTATAATCCGAGGGCTGTTTTATCACACATGCGTGTGCGACCCTTCCCGCTAGTGGCCGAAATCGGTTGCGGATGAAAGGGGATGACCGCACGCAGAGGACTAACGAATGGAGAGAGTCATGGCTAAGATCAGCATTCAGACCCTGCTCGACGCAGGCGCGCACTTCGGTCACCAGAAGCGTCGCTGGAACCCCAAGATGAAGCCGTTCATCTTCGGCGCCCGCGGTGACATCTACATCCTGGACCTGAAGCAGTCCCTCATGGGCATGGACCAGGCTTACACCTTCGTCTCCAACATCGCCAAGAACGGCGGCTCCGTCCTGTTCGTCGGCACGAAGAAGCAGGCCCAGGAGGCCGTCGCCGACGCCGCCAACCGTTGCGGCATGCCCTACGTCAACGCCCGTTGGCTCGGCGGCATGCTCACCAACTTCGTGACCATCCGCTCCCGCGTCACCCGCATGGAGGAGCTGGAGGCCATGGAGGCCGACGGCCGTATGGCGCTGCTGCCGAAGAAGGAGCAGATCCTGCTGCGCAAGGAGCTGTCCAAGCTGCAGCTCAACCTCAACGGCATCCGCAACATGAAGCGCGTCCCCGACGCCATCTTCGTGATCGACACCAACCGCGAGGAGATCGCCATCCGCGAGGCTCATCGTCTGAACATCCCCGTGGTGGGCACGCTGGACACCAACTGCGATCCCGATGACGTCGAGTACGGCATCCCGGCCAACGACGACGCCATCCGCTCCGTCAAGCTGCTGGCCGACTTCATCGCCGACGCCGTCGTCGCCGGCACCGGCGCTCCCGTTTCCGCTGAGGAAATGGCCGCTCCGGCCGAGGCTGAGGCTGCTCCGGCCGCCGAGGCTGCCGCTCCTGCTGCCGAATAAGCACGGGGCCTAACCCACTGGTGTTGCACGCCGTCGGTCCCCGTAGGGCGGCCGACGGCGTTCGAGGTTATTAACGGCGACGCTCCCAGCGCCGCCGCAACAAGGATAGAAAGGATCCAACGTGGCTGCTATCACCGCTTCCATGGTCAAGGAACTGCGCGAGATGACCGACGCCGGCATGATGGAGTGCAAGAAGGCGCTCGTCGAGGCCGATGGCGATATGGAGAAGGCCGTCGACGTGCTGCGCACCCGCGGTCTGGCCGCTGCCGCCAAGAAGGCCGGCCGCGCCACCAACGAGGGCACCGTCATGACCGTCCTGGCCGATGATGCCAAGTCCGCCGCCGTCGTCGAGCTGAACTGCGAGACCGACTTCGTGGGCATGAACGAGAAGTTCAAGGCCTACGCCGAGAAGCTGGGCCGCGCCGCTCTGGCCGCCAACGCCGCCGACGTCGAGGCCCTGCGCGCCTCCACCTTCGAGGGCGAGCCCGTCGAGGACATCCTCACCGACGCCATCCACGTGCTGGGCGAGAACATCCAGCTCCCCCGTGCCACCACCGTCAACGCCGGTGGCATCGCCTCCTACATCCATGGTGGCGGCAAGATCGGCGTTCTGGTGACCTTCGACGTCGAGGGCATCGACCCCGCTTCCGAGGGCTTCCAGGCTTACGGCCGCGACGTTGCCATGCAGGTTGCCGCCGCTTCCCCGGTGTCCGCCAACCGCGAGTCCGTGCCGGCCGAGGTCGTCGAGCATGAGATGGGCATCTACAAGGCTCAGGCTGCCGAGTCCGGCAAGCCCGAGGCCATCCAGGAGAAGATGGCTACCGGCCGTATGGAGAAGTTCTACAAGGAGAACTGCCTGACCGAGCAGGCCTTCGTCAAGAACCCCGACCAGTCCATCAACCAGTACACCGACGAGTGCGCCAAGAACCTGGGCGGCACCATCAAGGTGACCGGTTTCGTGCGCTGGGCTCTGGGCGAGACCGCGTAACCCACGCTTTTCGCCGCATAGCCAGCGAATCGCAAACGCTGCGGGCCGTTCCTTCGCCCTGCATCCGCTTTCATGCTGCGGCATCGGCCGTCGATGCCGCAGCGGAAACGGATGCAGGGCACGGGGCGGCCCGTTTTCCATTCTCGGGCCATTATCGCTTCTGTGCGCTCGCGAATGCGTTGATACGTTTGCTTTCATCGTGAAGGCCCGCCTTGCGCGGGCCTTCGCTTTATAATGGGCTTTCGCAATCTAGTTCATTCAGGGGGGTTTGCATGTCTGAGAAAGAGATCATCGTCGTCGAGGGCAACAACGTCCTTTCCGGCGAGGTGAGGGTTTCCGGCGCGAAGAACTCGGCTTTGAAGCTCATCGCCGCCTCGCTTTTGGGCCAGGGCGCCTCAACGTTGCATAACGTGCCCCTTATCAGTGATATCGTCGTCATGTCGGAGGTGCTTGAGTGCCTCGGCGCCACCGTCGAGCGCGAGGGCCACACCATGGTCATCGACACCGCCCAGGTGACGTCCCATGAAACGCCTTACGAGCTGGTGTCGAAGATGCGCGCGTCCATCAGCGTGCTCGGCCCGCTGGTGGCGCGTTTCGGCCAGGCGCGCGTGGCCATGCCCGGTGGCTGCCAGATCGGCGCTCGCAAGATCGATATGCACCTGGTGGGCCTTGAGGCCCTGGGCGTGGAGTTCACCGTGGATCACGGGTACCTGAACGCCCACACGCCCAATGGCCTGCACGGCGCCGATGTCACGCTGGAGTTCCCCAGCGTGGGCGCTACGGAGAATTGCCTTATGGCCGCCGTCACCGCTCACGGCACCACCTGCATCGAGAACGCCGCGCGCGAGCCCGAGATCGTGGATTTGGCGAACATGCTCAACGCCATGGGCGGCAAGGTCAGCGGCGCCGGCTCGTCCATCATCCAGGTGGAGGGCGTGTCGCTGGAAAGCCTGCACCCCTGCGAGCACACCACGGTGGGCGACCGCATCGAGGCCGGCACCTTCTTGGCGGGCGGTGCGCTCACGGGCGGCCCTGTCACGGTGCGCGGCATCGACCCGTCGTACCTGCATATGGCCATCATGAAGCTGCGCGCCATGGGCTGCTGCGTCGAGGCGGGGGAGGATTGGATCACCTGCAGTCGCAACCAGCCACTGCAGCCCACCGATATCCAGACGCTTCCGCATCCGGGTTTCCCCACCGACCTGCAGGCCCAGTTCATGCTGCTGTGCAGCTTGGCTCATGGCACCTCCATGGTCACCGAGAACGTCTTCGAGAACCGCTTCATGTTCGCCAGCGAGCTGGCGCGCATGGGCGCCGACATCACCATCGAGGATCATCATGCGCTCGTGCGCGGCGTCAACGACCTGCAGGGCACCGACGTGTCCTCCACCGACCTGCGCGCCGGCGCGGCGTTGGTGCTTGCAGGCATCGTGGCCGAAGGCGAAACCCGCGTGCACAACATCAAGCACATCGACCGTGGCTACGAGGACTACTGCGGCAAGCTCTCCCAGCTCGGCGCCAACGTGTCGCGCCGCCAGGTTGGCGCGGCCGAATAGCCGGACGGGAGCGCCATGGTCAGGAAACGCAAGGACATCACGCAGATCAACTCCAAGCTCACCTCGCGCCGTATGCGCAGCGCAACCTTGGGAACGCACGTCCCCAAGGTGCGCCCGGCGCATATGAACGCCGATCAGGTGGGCTTTTCCAGCCCGCGCAGGCAGAAGCGCGCGCAGCGCGGCTACGTGAACAACGTCATGCCCAGCGCCCAGGGCCCGCGAAGCCGTACCGGGTATGCCAGGGGCCTCGAGTTCTCGCCGGGGGTCAAGCGCCGCACGCTCGCGAAGCGCGTGGGCATCGCCGTGGCGGTGGTCGCCGTGTTGGCGGCCGTGGCCTACGGCGTGGGCTCGTTCACCCTCATGGGAAACCTTAACGGCAAGCTAGAGCTCAAGGATTCCGATGCCGCCAAGGCGCTTACCGCGGTGAAGTCCGGCGATCCGTTCTACACGCTCGTCGTGGCCGAGCTCGATACGCCCGGTATGCCGAACTCCGCCGAGGGCCCCGATGCGCTCGCCCTGGTGCGAACCGATTCCTTGGGCAAGAACGCCTGCGTCATCAGCATTCCCGCCGATGTGCAGGTGTCGTTGAAGGACGGCAAGTATTACCCCATCCGGCAGGCGAGCGTGCGCGAAAGCGATGCCAGCCTGGTCAGCGCCGTTGCCAACTTCGCCGACGTGAAGATCTCGCATGTGGTGAAAATCGACGCAGCCGGCCTGGTGCAGCTGGTGGACACGCTCGGTGGAGTAGATGTGGACCTTTCCGAAGAGGTCGACGATCCCAACGCCGGCAGCGTGTACCTGCCCGCCGGTAGCCAAACCCTCACCGGCGAGGGCGCCCTTACGTTGGCGCGCGCCACGAACTTCGAGTCGCCGCGGCAGACCCAGGCCGAAAACCAGCGCAAACTGCTTGAAGCGGTATCGCTGCGCATGGTGTCGGGGGGCAAGTCCAGCTTGGTCGGCCTGCTCGACCAGCTGCAGGGCGCCTTCGGCACCGACATGGGCTCAAGCGATGCGCTCTCCTTGGCCGAGAGCCTCAAGGGTATGAGCGCCGACTCCGTCACGGGTGCCCTCGTGCCCGGCTACGTCACGCAAAGCGACGGCCAAGATGTGTTCGCGGTTTCGAACTCCTCATGGTCTGAGATGATGGACCGCGTCGATTCGGGGCAGGAGCCCGCCGAGCAGACGCAGGCTGTCACCACCGATCCCGGAAGCTTCACCATCACGCTTAAAAACGGCGGCGGCATCACGGGAGCGGCGGCCTCCATGGAGTCGACGCTCACCTCGAAGGGCTTCAAGGTTTCGGAGACGGGCAACACCGATACCTCCGTGTACAGCGAAACGCTGGTCATCTACAACACCAGCGACGCGCAGCCGGCCGCGCAGACCGTGCTCGATGCCATGGGGGTGGGTCGCTTGGTGCAGAACACCGGCGCCTATTCGTTCGGCACCGATGTGCTGGTTATCCTCGGCAAGGACTGGAAACCATCATCGTAACCCCATCCAAACACCCGATGGCCCCATCGGGCGCTGTGGTAGAATCGCTCATGATGAACAAAAGACCGAAAGGCAAAGGAGAACCCCATGGTTGAGAAGACCGATGTTGCAGCAGTGCTCGAGCTCATCCGACCCAGCCTGCAGGCTGATGGCGGCGACGTGAAGCTCGTCGACGTCGACGAGGACGGCGTGGTCACCGTCGAGCTGCAGGGCGCTTGCAAGGGCTGCCCCATGTCCCAGATGACGCTGGCCAACGGCGTCGAGCGCATCCTCAAGGAGCGCGTGCCCGGCGTCACCCGCGTGGTGCCGGCGGTCATGTAAGCAGGTAAACATCAGGTAAGCAGGCGGAGAAGGGAAGCGGAAGGCATGAAGTGTTGGGAGTTGCGCGGTTGCTACGAGGATGCCGAGATGAACGGTCGATGCCCGCATAACATTCCCGGCGAACCGTGCCCCGCAGATTGCCACTTCGCCGCCTGCTTCCGTCCCACCCACGTGGTGTGCACCGATTTCGGCAAGTTGCTCAACCCCAGCCGCGATTTCGACGCGGCGGCAAAGGAGATCTGCCGTTTCTGCGAGTTCTTCTTGGAGCATGGGCCGAGCACGGCCGATCGCGCAGACGAAGGCCCCACCCGTCAGGGCAACCCGAACAGGTTCTTGCTCTAGGGGCTGTTTCAGTGGAGGCCGTGAACATACATGCCGCATGCCCTAGCTGCGGGTGCGGCACGTTCGATATGGCGCGATACCGCGCCATCATGGTATTGGGGCCCGAAACGGCCTTGTTCACGCTAGATTGCCCCAAATGCGGCGCGCAGGTTCAGCTGTTGCGCACCATCCCCGGCCCGCTTCGTGAAGAGGTTAGGGCAAGCGCTCAACAGGTGGGCGCAGGGGGCTTGAACTAAGGTATCCTTTTCTCCGTTCGACTGCTATGGAACGGAGCTTTTCCCATGTTAAACGAGATATATCGCATGCTCGACCCGGTGGCGTTCTCCATCGGGCCTTTTGTTGTGCGCTGGTACGGTATCGCCTATGTCGCCGGCTTCGTGTGCGCGGCGCTCGTGCTGTGGCAGGTGGCGAAGCGCTGGAAGGTGCGGGTGGATGCGGACAGCCTGCTCACCGTGGTGCTGTGCGCCATCATAGGCGTGATCTTGGGAGGACGCTTGGGCTACGTGCTCGTGTACGGCGACGGCTACTATTTCTCCCATCCTGCCGAGATCTTGGCGTTCAACCATGGCGGCATGAGCTTTCACGGGGGCCTTATCGGCGCGCTGCTCTCGGGTCTCGTCGCGGCGCGCTTCACCGGCATCCCGTATCTCACGCTTGCGGATATGGGCTGCATCGCGGCCCCCATCGGCCTGTTCTTCGGCCGCTGCGCCAACTTCGTGAACGGCGAGTTGTGGGGCGCGCCCACCAGCTTGCCGTGGGGCGTGGTGTTCGGCGGCACGGCGGGTGCGATGCCTCGTCATCCCTCGCAGCTCTACGAGGCGCTGCTCGAGGGCATCGTGCTGTTCTGCGTGCTGTACGCCTTGTCGCGCAAGCAGCCGCCGCGTCCGCAGGGGACGTTTTTGGGCGTGTTCCTGGTTGGCTACGGCCTGTTCCGCTTCCTTATCGAGTTCGTTCGCCAGCCCGATGCGCAGATCGGCTACCTGTGGGGAGGGTGGTTGACCATGGGCCAGGTCCTCAGCGTGCCGCTCATGGTGGCGGGGGCGTGTGCCCTTGTTTATGCCGTTCGCGTCAAGAAACCGCAAAAGGGGCTTCCAGAAATGGTACAAGGTTAGTATCATATAGATACGCAACAGACGGGCTGCGGAAGCGTAACGGGTTGGCGAACATCTACCCGCGCGCCCTCCGCGCACGCAAGGCGTTTCTATACTGAGAGCAACGGCACCACGGGGGTTGCCGTTGAAACCTGAGAGGGGTTTACCATGGACGTCAAATTCTTCAAGTGCATGCATTGCGGCAACGTGGCCATCAAGCCGTTCGACCAGGGCGTGCCCATGTCCTGCTGCGGTGAGCAGATGGTCGAGCTCCGTGCCAACGACACCGACGCCGCGATGGAGAAGCACGTGCCGCAGGTCGTCATCGACGGCTCCACGGTTCACGTGAAGGTGGGCGAGGTGGCTCATCCCATGACGCCCGAGCATCTGATCACGTTCATCGTGCTCGTCACCGAGAAGGGCTACCAGATCGCCCCGCTTACCGCCCAGGATGCCCCTGAGGCAACCTTCGCCCTGGCCGCGGGCGATGCGCCGGTGAAGGCATACGAGTACTGCAACCTCCACGGCCTGTGGGTCAAGGAGATCTAAGACCTGGGAGCAACGTGAGAACAGGACGGGCCCGCAGCGGTGATGCTGCGGGCCCGTTTTCGTCTCATCGGGCGTGTCTGCCTGATGCGCGCTTTCCCGCATTACCCCTCATCTTTCGGACACGGGAAATGGGGGCTTGCTTTCTAGTGACCTAGCGCAGGCGCGCCGTATCGCTGATAACGTCGTATGCTTGCAGCAAGGCGAGGTGGCATGGTCCGGAAGCGCCCACGACCCGTTCGAGAACCAGCGGGAATCCGTGCTCGAGCCTTTATATGGCGGGGAATTGCTGTAGCGGACAGCGTTGTCGGCGATGTGGCGTTCGCAGGATGCTTGCTGCCTTTCCGCTGGAATTTTGCAGTGAGTCTAGCGCAAAAGTGGGGTTTTCCGATTGCCGATGAATTGCAGCCGTTTAGCGGTATAGTTTTCGAATATATGAGACGAGAACCGCAACGGTAAGGTGGCTGCATGGCAAAGCGAACGAAGATCGTGTGCACCCTTGGCCCGTCCGTCGACAGCGAGTCGACGCTCAAAGGCCTGATCAACGCGGGCATGGATATCGCCCGTTTCAATTTCTCGCACGGCTCGCATGATGAGCAGCGCGCTCGCATGGACCGTTTGCGCAAGGTTCGCCGCGAAATGGACAGCCCCTGCGCCATCTTGCTCGATACGAAGGGTCCGGAGATCCGCACGGGCGAGCTGGCGGGCCATAAGCCGGTGCAGCTTATGGCGGGCAACTCGTTCACGTTCACCGAGGCGGCGGTCGAAGGCAGCGATCGCGTGGTCAGCCAAACCTGCAAGGGCCTGGCCGATGTCGTTTTGCCCGGTACGGTCATCCTCGTCGACGACGGGCTTATCGAGCTTGCCGTCGATAGCGTCGAGGGCGGCGATATCCATTGCACCGTGCAAAATTCCGGCATGCTCGGCGAGCGCAAATCCATGAACCTTCCCGGCACGTCGCTGCCTCTGCCGGTCATGACCGACCAAGATCGCGCCGACCTGCTGTTCGGCATCGAACAAGGCGTCGACTTCGTCGCCGCGTCCTTCATTCGCGATGCCGCGGGCGTGCGCGAGATGCGCGCGTTTTTGAACGAGCACGGCGGCGCCGACATCATGTTCCTCTCGAAAATCGAATGCCACGAGGCCGTCGAGAACATCAACGAGATCATAGAGGCGTCCGACGGCATCATGATCGCCCGCGGCGATTTGGGCGTGGAGGTCCCGGCCTATAAGGTGCCGCACATCCAGAAGGAGATCATCCGCGCCTGCAATCGCGCGTCGAAGCCCGTCATTACGGCAACGCAGATGCTCGATTCCATGATCCGCAACCCGCGTCCCACGCGTGCTGAGGTGGGGGATGTGGCAAACGCTATCTACGACGGCACCGATGCGGTCATGCTGTCGGGCGAAACGGCGTGCGGCCAGTACCCGGTTCCCGCCGTGCAGATGATGGCCCGCGTCGCCGAGGCCAGCGAACCGTACTTGTTCGACGAGCGCTTCCCCGATCGAACGCGCGTTGCCGCGCGCGTGGCGCTGGCGGTGGGCCTTGCCGCCGTGCAAACGGCCGAAACCGTCAACGCCGCCTGCATCGTGGCGCCCACCATGTCGGGCCGCACCGTGCGCCTGGTGTCCAACCTGCGCCCGCGCGTCCCCATTTACGCGGTCACGCCGTCGGAGCGCGTGATGCGCCAGCAGCAGATTCATTGGGGCGTCGTGCCCATGCTCGGCGATGTGCAGGGCGATATGCGCAGCGTTGTGGACAATGCGCGCGATGCCGTGGTGTCCAAAGGCTTTTTGCGTCCGGGTGACGTCGCCGTGTTCACCGCAGGCGATCGTTCGACCAGCCCTGTGGTGTCCAAGGGCCCCGACGGCGCGGAGTCCGTCGCAGCTACCAACGTCATGTACGTGGTGCAGATCCGGGAAAACGATACAACCAAACAAAAGGGAGGGAAGTAATGCCGCAGCAGCGTTACTACCTTGCCATCGACATCGGGGCGTCGAGCGGGCGCCACGTGCTCGGTAGCGTGAACGAAAACGGCGTGATCGAGCTCGAGGAGGTGCACCGCTTCGACAACGTGCAGGTGCGCCGCCGTGGGCACGATTGCTGGGACATCGACATGATCTGGGAGAACATCCTGATCGGCCTGGAAAAATGCCGCGAAGCCGGTAAGATCCCCGAGACGATCGGCATCGACACCTGGGGCGTGGACTTCGTCTTGGTCGATGCGCAGGGCCGGCTCGTCGGCGACGCGGTGGCGTATCGCGATGCGCGCACCAACGATGTCGCTGCCGATGTCGATGCGGGCATCGGCCTGGAGAGGCTCTATCGCGTCACGGGCATCCAACGCCAGGCGTTCAACACGATCTATCAGCTTGCGGCGCTCTCGCGCGAGCATCCCGAGGAGCTTGAGGCGGCCGACCGCTTCCTCATGGTGCCCGAATACCTGAACTACCTGCTCACGGGCAACATGGTCAACGAATACACCAACGCCACCACCACGAACCTCGTCAACGCCCGCACCTGCACGTGGGATGCGTTCGCGCTTGAGGCGGCGGAGGCTCCCGCGCGCCTGTTCGGCGAAATCGCCATGCCCGGCACGGTGGTGGGCGGACTTACGCCCGAGGTGCAGCAGCGCGTGGGCTTCGATGCCCGCGTGATGCTGCCCGCCACGCACGACACGGGCTCGGCGTTTCTGGCGGTGCCCGCGCGCGATGCGCAGGCCGTCTACCTCTCAAGCGGCACGTGGAGCCTGCTCGGCGTGGAGCATGAGGGCCCCATCACCTCCGATGCCAGCAGGTATCAGAACTTCACGAACGAGGGCGGCTACTTGAAGCGCTTCCGCTTCCTGAAGAACATCATGGGTCTGTGGATGATCCAGTCCATCCGCCGCGAGCTCAACGGCGTCAGCTACGTCGCCGGCAAGGGCGCCCAGCTCAAGCGCGCCGCCAAGGAGATCGGCTTCGGAGAGCTGGCGGATGCCGCGCGCGCCGAGCAGCAGCTGCATCCCGACGCCCCCGTCTCGCACGTCAACGTCAACGACGATCGCTTCCTGGCGCCTGCGTCCATGATCGAGGAGATCAAGGCCGCATGCCGTGAGACGGGCCAGCCCGTGCCGGACACCGTCGGCGAGTTGATGCGCTGCGTATACGAGAGCCTGACCGGCTGCTACGCCGATTCCATCAACGAGCTGTCGGCGCTGACCGGCCGCACGTACACCTCCATCAACATCGTCGGCGGCGGATGCCAGGACACCTACCTCAACGAGCTGACGGCCCGCGCATGCGGCATCCCCGTGTTCGCCGGCCCCATCGAGGGCACCAGCCTGGGCAACCTTATGGTGCAGATGATCGGCGACGGCGTGTTCGCCGGCCTCGATGAGGCGCGAGAGGCCATCCGCCGTTCGTTCGACGTGGTGGAATACCAGCCCGAATAACCCGTACGCGCAGGGCCGCCGCGCGTCGGCCCTGCGCATCCGAATCGGTTCACCGCCGCATCGCGGCTTGAACATAGCCATTCATCCAAGATAGGAGCGCATATGAGCACAGCTTACGAACTGGCACGCGAGGCATACGCCGCCGAGGGCATCGACACCGAGGCGGTCCTGGCGAAGCTGGCCGGCAAGGCGATCTCCGTCAACTGCTGGCAAGGCGACGACGTCATGGGCTTCGACCAGAAGGACAACGCGGCTTCCGGCGGCATCATGACCACGGGCAACTACCCGGGCCGCGCCCGCACCTTCGAGGAGCTGACGGCCGACTTCGAGAAGGCGTGCAGCCTCATCCCCGGCAAGAAGCGCATCAACCTGCATGCAAGCTACGCCATCTTCACCGATGAGAACCCCTGGGTCGATCGTGATCAGATCGAGTACAAGCACTTCGAGCCCTGGGTGGCATGGGCCAAGGAGCACGGCTTTGGCATCGACTTCAACCCCACGCTGTTCAGCCACCCCATGGTCAAGGAGGGCCTGACGGTCTCCTCGCCCGACAAGGACGTGCGCGACTTCTGGATCCGTCACTGCATCGCGTGCCGCAAGATCGCCGAGCGCATCGGCGAGGAGCTTGACGACATGGTGCTCAACAACTTCTGGATCCCCGACGGCCTGAAGGACCATCCGGCCGATCGCTTCGGCATGCGCGAGCGCCTGCGCGACTCGCTCGACGAGATCTATTCCTTCGACACGCCGCACGTCATCGACGCCATGGAGCAGAAGGTCTTCGGCATCGGCGTGGAGGGCTTCACCACCGGCAACCAGGAGTTCTATGTGTCCTACGCCGCGAAGAAGGGCGGCAACCACGTGGTGCTCATCGACGCCGGCCACTTCAACCCCATGGAGAACATCGCCGACAAGCTCTCCAGCCTGCTGCTCTTCTTCCCGTACGTGCCGCTGCACGTCACCCGCTCCATGCACTGGGACTCTGACCACGTAGTGCTGTTCGAAGACAACATCAAGGAGATCGCCGGCGAGATCGTGCGCTGCCCGGGCGGCTGGGACAAGGTCATCATCGGCCTCGACTTCTTCGACGCGTCCATCAACCGCATCGGCGCCTGGGCGACCGGCACCCGCGCCATGGAGAAGAGCCTGCTGTTCGAGCTGCTGCAGCCCGTTGAGCGCCTCAAGGAGCTGCAGGATTCGTATCGCTTCTCCGAGAAGATGATCGTCACCGAGCAGTTCAAGACCATGCCGTTCGGCGCCGTGTGGGACGAGTACTGCCGTCGCGAGGGCGTGCCGACCGATGGCGGGCTGTGGGCTCCCATCAAGGCCTACGAGGACGAGGTGCTCTCCGGCCGCGCGTAGGCGAGCGACTCCCTTACGTTCAGTGAAAGCAAGCGGCGGGCGAGGACCTGCATCCAAGTCCGCCCAATCCGCGCCGTAGTTCCCGGCGCATCATCGAAAGGCAGGAACATGGGTATTTTGGATAGCGCCCAGGACGTGCTGGGCCGCGGCGCACAGGCCGCGCAGGGCGTGCTCGACAAGGGCGTCACCGTTGCCAAGGGAGCCGTCTCGGGCGTGGCCGTGGAGCAGCAGCCGTTCATGAAGGCGTTCGTGCGCCTGTGCACCGACGGCTGGGACCAGGGTTGGCACGAGCGCAACGGCGGCAACCTGACGTACCGCCTGACCGACGAGCAGGTGGCCGCATGCCGCCCGTTCTTCTACGACAACCCCTCCAGCTGGGTTTCCATGGGTGTGCAGGCCGACAACTTGCGCGGCGCGTTCTTCGCCACCACGGGCTCGGGTCGCTACATGCGCAACGTGCAGCTCGACCCTGCCGCCAACGTGGGCATCGTCGAGATCAACGACGCCGGCGATGCATGGCGCATCGTGTGGGGCCTGAAGGACGGCGGCGTCCCCACCAGCGAGTTCCCCACGCATTTCATGAACCACAGCGTCCGCGTGGCCGCCACCGACGGCGCGTGCCGCGTGATCTACCATGCGCATCCGCAGAACGTCATCGCGCTGTCGTTCGTCATGCCGCTTGAGGCGCGCACCATCACGCGCGCGCTGTGGAAGGCCATGACCGAGTGCATCGTGGTGTTCCCGAAGGGCGTTGGCGTCGTGCCGTGGATGGTCCCGGGCGGCTCCGAGATCGCGCAGGCCACCTGCGAGCTCATGAAAACCTATGATGCCGCCATCTGGGCGCAGCACGGCCTGTTCGTGTCCGGCCCCGATTTCGACACGGCGTTCGGCCTCATGCATACCATCGAGAAGGCCGCGGCCATCTACGCGGAGGCGCGTATGCTCAACGGCGGCAGCGACGAGTTCCTCAACACCATCACGGGCGATGGCCTGCGCG
>CAKUJT010000030.1 GCA_934661765.1 uncultured Senegalimassilia sp. | reverse complement strand
TGGGCGGCCAAGATCTTCTCGGCCATGGTCATGGGACGTGCCATGTTCGCTCCTTCGATTTGCAGCCTCGCATGCCCGTATACCGGGCGTTTTGAAAAACTGGCTGATTGTACCACCGGCGTTTCCCAAAAATATGGAAGAGCCCCGGCGGGGCTCTTCTTCGTAACATATTGTTTACGTTCGTGAACGCGAAGGATACGCCGGGGCCCCGAAACTGCTTCGAGCGAGGCTCGAACAGCGCCCATTACGCATTGGTGACGGGAGCCACCCGGTAAGGACCCGAACGCCACCATTCGCAAGCCGGCAACGTGACCAGCCGCCATCGCTGTAAAACCCAGCGCTACCAGGTTCCGGCGTAGGCGCCGTAGTAGCTGGGGTCACAAGCGGCCACGAATGCGGCAAGCAGGCCGCCCACCATGACGGTGAGGATGATGCCAGCAAGCATCCACACGGCGAAGCCGATTGCCGAGAACTTCACGGCGTCGTTTTTCACCTGGGGATACTTGTCTGCGTTGCACACCCAGGCAAGCAGGATACCCGGGATGCCCACCAAAGCGCCGATGACGAACCAGGCGAACTTCATGCCGCCCGACAGCTTCATGAGCGGTGCCGGAGGATACACCGGCTGTGCATACACGGGCTGCGCGTAGGGCTGATGCTGCTGGGCCTGCGCATACGGCTGCTCGGGCTGGGGCTGAGCCGGAGGCACCTGGGATGCGCCGGAGCCGCTTTGCGGCTGAGCCGGCGGGACCTGGGAAGCTGCGGAAGAGCTTTGCGGCTGGGCGGCGGGCTGGGCGGGCGTCTGCGGGGAAGCCGGCTGCTCGGACTGCGGGACGGGGTTATCGTTATGCTCGGTCATGACCGGACCTTTCTCTTAGTTGCAAGGGCCCCATTCGGGCCCCGCTTCGATATCCCCAGTATACGCACGGACCGCCGCCTCAGCGCAAACCGTTGCCATCCCGATGCAAAACGGGCGGCCCCGTTGACCGCCCGTTAACGATGATGGTATTCGCTAGCTGCAGCTACCGCTTCGCGAGCGCCGTGCACAGCGCGTCGAGCAGCGTGATGGCGAAGTGCTGGGCCGAACGGCCCACGCCGGCGTCCTCCCACATGCTGCCGGGAAGCTCGACGGCGATGCGCGCCGGGTCGGCCCGCATGGCCGCCTCGAGCGCCGACTCCAGGCGCATGGACAGCGTCTCCTCGGGAGCGAACCCCACGCGAGGAGCGTTGCCCGTCTGCTCCTCGGGCAGCACGATGTGCACGAGCAGCATCTGCTCATCGGGCGCCACCAGCAGGTTATCGGCGCTGACAATCTTCGATGCGGGATTGGTGGCAAGCGCCAGGTTGCTCATGCGAGAAGCCACGCTGCGCGTGAACTCCTGCGTGCCGAACAAGCACAGCGCGTTGCGCTCCAGCACGCCGGCCGCACGCGCGAAGCCCAGATGAGAGGAGCCGCGCACGGCCTCCTTGCCCTCCCAGGAATGATGCAGGTTGCGGATGGCGGCATACGTGTACGCACCGGCTATGCCGTCGGTGGGCAGGCCCAGGTTCGTCTGGAACTTGCGAAGGGCAAGCTCGGTGAACGCACCGAAGATGCCGTCGATGTCGCCACAGGCGAAGCCGAGCGCGGAAAGCGCCTTCTGCAGCTGCCGCACATCATGGCCGTGGAAGTGGGGCATGCGCAGGTACAGCGTGCGGTCGCCCAGGCAAAACGACGCATCCACCAGGGCAGCCCACGTTTTCTCATCCACTTCTTCGCCGCACTCGAGCTGCGCCTGGGAGCGGAAAGCGGCAACGGCCTTCGCCGTTTCAGGCCCGAACAGGCCGTCGACGCAAGCCTCGTCCAGAAGCCCGATACGAGAGAGACGGTGCTGCACGTCCTCGACGGCAGCTCCGGAATCGTTGAGTTTAATGGTTTCCATTGCACCCACCTACTTCAGTCGGTTCACGAACCAATCGGCCATGGAGATCAGCATGTCGCGCGACAGGGACGGCCCCACCTTTTCCACCAAGCGGCCCTTCGCGGCGTTGGTCAGGTTCTCGGCGTAGCTGCGCGCATACTCGACGCTGCCCGTGGCCTGCATGATGTCGACCGCCTCGGCGAGCACCGCCGGGTCCTTCTCCTTGGCGGACAAGATTTGGATAAGGCGCTCGCGCGCTTCAGGAGCGGCGTTGGCCAGGGCATGCACCACCACCAGCGTGCGCTTGCCCTCGGTGATGTCGCTGCGGAAGTCCTTCTTCGTGGACTCTTCGCTGCCGATGAGGTTGAGCAGGTCGTCTTGGATCTGGAACGCCAAGCCCGTATCGAGGCCGTAGCTGCGCAGGGCCTCCACCTCCTCGGCCGAGCCGCCGCCGATGATGGCGCCTACAGCCAGCGGCACCGCACCGGAGTAATGAGCGGTTTTGTGCGTGGCCATGACCAGGTAGTCCTCGGGGGTGATGTCGTAGCGGCCGTCGCGCGCCCATCCGATATCGAGGGCCTGGCCTTCGATGGTGCGGCGCGTCATTTCGATGAGCTCGGAGATAACGCGCACCTTCGTGTGGTCATCAAGGTCGGGGTCTTCCACAACCGTGCCGTTGACCAGGGACAGGGCCAGGTCACCCGCGTTGATGGCAAGGCCGATGCCCTCCGTGCAGTGCATGCACGGCTCGCCGCGGCGAAGCTCCGCCTCGTCGGCGATATCGTCATGGATGAGGGCCGCGGTATGGAAGTGCTCGATGGCCGCCGCCGCGCTGGTGGCCAGGCGCATGTCGCCGCCCACGGCCAGGCATGCTGCGAAGCAGATGAGCGGGCGATGGCGCTTGCCGCCGTTCTCGCTATACCGCTTCAGCGGCGTGTACAGATAACGGTCCATGTCGGGATGCGTTCCCGCGGGAAGGTAGGTGTTCACCAGATCCCCTACCTGATCGGCATAGGCCATCAGATAGCCTTCGAAGGTTTTCGGGGGTTCGGCTACGTCTGCGATGATCTCGTTGATATTCTTCATAGCGCTTTCTTGATTCGAATCGCTTGCATGCTTCATGTCATGGTACCACAAGCGCCTTTGCGCTCACGCGCCCCTCCGGACAAGCGGCGCAATCAGCCGAGGAACTTCAAATTGACCGCCGCCAAGACGTCCTCGCGGCTTTTTCTGATATGATGGTGGGCGCGCTAACACGGGAGCGTGGCGGAATCGGCATACGCAGCGGACTTAAAATCCGCCGCCGCAAGGCTTGTGGGTTCGAATCCCACCGCTCCTACCATGCGAACACGGCAACGGCCCGGATCGGTTCACCGATCCGGGCCGTTTTTGCATGTTCACGCACGTCCGGTATAAGCCGCGGGACCGCCCGCAAAGCGCCTACCCGCACCGTATCGCTTGGAAGGCGGACCTATCCGAGCTTGGCCGCGTCCAAGATGATGCCGTGCAGGATGTCCGTCTCGCTGACGGTGAACCCGTCCACGCCGACGGCGTCCATGACCGCCTGCATGATGACCAAGCCTGCCACGATGACCGGCGCTCTGCCGGGGTCCAGGCCCACGACCTGGCTACGCTGCTCCAGGGGCATGGCAGCCAGCTCCGAGTACTGCCGATCGAGCTGCTGGCGCGTCACGTGCGCCTTATGCACCTTCGTCGAATCGTACACGCGCATATGGTCGCGCACCGCGACCACCGTGGTAGCAGTGCCCGCGACCGCCACCAGACGCTCAGGCGCCACGCCGGCCTTCTCGGCTTCCCCGAGACGCCCGGCAAGCTGCTGCGCCACCCATTCGCGCGCTGCTTCAAGCTCGGCGGGTGCGGGAGGATCGGTGCGGATGAACTTCTCGGTAACGCGACGGCATCCGATATCGAACGAGTGCGCCCACGCCGGCGCTTGGCCCGCACGGCCTACCACCATCTCGGTGGAGCCGCCGCCGATATCCACCACCATAAGGTCCTGACCGGGGAAATCGCACGATGCACCCGAGAACGACAGCCCCGCTTCCTTCCAACCGGGGATGACTGAGAGGACGACGCCCGAATCCGCCAAACGCCGCACGAACTCGTCGGAGTTCCCCGCATCGCGCGATGCCGAGGTGGCTACCGCGATGGTCTTGGCGATGGGGACTCCTTCGGCGGCAAGGCCGTCGCGCACGGCGCAATACCGCCCCACCGTTTCAACGGTGCGATCGATTGCAGCAGGTGCGAGCATGCCGGAGGCATCGACCCCTTCGCCGAGATTGGTGATGGCGTATTCGCGATCGACCTCATGGATGGCGCCCGCGGCATCGACATCGGCCACGAGCATACGGCACGTGACCGTTCCTATGTCGATGGCGGCATAGCGCCCCGCGGCAAATCCTTGCGTGCGGCTTTCGGTCATGGCAACCCCCTTGCCTGCTTATTTGTAGCCGAACACCAGATCGAGCAGCGGCGAGTACCACGTATCGGGCGCCTGCACGCTATCGGAGGAGATGTTGGGCGTGATATTGGATCCCTGCTGGGTTTCCTCCAGGTTCAAACCGCGCACGTTGGCGGATTCCTCGCCCTTCTTCACCCAGCCGAGCTGCTCGTGGGCACGCTGCTCGACGCCGGCGTCCGTTTGCAGGGAATCGACGTCGGATTGCAGCTCCTGGTTGCGATCGACGAGCGCATCGTATTCGATGACCAGCTTGTCGTGGTCGCGCACGCTGCAATAGTAGCGCTGCGCGGTGGGATACAGGAACACCGTTGACAGGACCAGGCACGCCGCCACCGCGGCCCCGATCATGAACGTGCGGGAGCCCATGGCGTTCGCAAGGGCCTCTTTGGAGAAACGCGCACGGCGACGGTTGCGCGACGGCGCGGCCTCATCGGCCTGCATGCGCTGGGCGCGGCGCTGGCTTGCGCCCATCTGCCCTTTGTACACGGCTGCGCGCGGGGAATCGTCGCTCTCCGGCGCTTGCCCACCGAACTGCTTCTCGAACGCACGGCCGGCCTTGGCCTTGGCGCGGGCCTTCGCCTTGGCGCGACGGCGATCGGCGGCCGTGATCTGGCCTCCTTGCGGCTCCTGGGCGCGCTCATCGCGCTCTTGCGCGGAAACGCGAGAGGAACGGCGCGGCGCGGCAACGGCTTCGCCGCGCTTACGGGCGGCACGGGAGGCGCCACGACGCTGCTGCGCGGGATGCCGGGAGGCTTCCTCTTCGGAATACGGCTGAGCGAACGCGTCCTCGGAAAGATAGGACAGCAACGGCGAGCTTTGACGGCGCGGGGCCTGCGAGGGGCGCTGGCCCGCGCGGGCACGACCCGCCTGCGAACGCTCCGCCCGGTCGCGATGCTGGTTTTCTGGGTAACGGGTACCGCCTCGCTTGACGTCGTCGAACGAGAGGATATGAGCTTGCCGTGACATGGATGACCGCCCCTTAGCGCATGTGGTTCGATTAAGTGTGTGATTTGATGCAAGAAGCATTCGGTAGGATAGCACATCGAGCGACGCCGCGCGGCCGGCGCCCAAGACGGAAAACCGCCCGTCTCCAAGGTGGAAACGGGCGGCTGGCATGCGGTTTAGCTTCAGCGATGGACGCCTTCGCGCCTTTAGAGGTCGAGCTTTTTAATATAAGCTCTCCATTTCTCGAACGAGTCGTCGCTGATGGCGTGCTCCATAAGGCAGGCTTCGTTCTCGGCAACATCGGCGGGAATGCCCAGCTCCTTGTGCAGGAACTTCGAGAGCATGCAGTGACGCTCGTAGATGGCGGTGCCGTAGGCGAAACCAGCCTCGGTAAGGGTGACGTCGCCATAATACGGCTGCTCGGCAAGCGCCTTCTCCTTCAGCGCGGTGACCGCCTTGTTCACGGAAGCCTTGGAAACGCCCATTTTGTTGGCGATGTCGACAGATCGGACGGACACCTCCGTGGTGCCCCCAAGCATTACGATGGCCTCAAGGTAATCCTCGTGCGATTTGGACATCTTCTCCATTGGGCCCTCCTTTCATAGTTACTCCCATAGTACCACAGGGCGACAGCATAACGCCGAAAAGCGCACAGCTGCGCATTCTGGCTGCTCAAACGGCTTGCGGATTCACGGGGGAAACTCGAAAAGGGAAATGTGGCCGACGAGGGTGGAGAGGGGGGGTATGGAACCCTCGTCGGCCTGCTGATGCGACGGGGCCAGACGAGAAGAGCCTCGACGCCGGGTCAGCAAAGAAAGAGAGGAGTCTGATGGCTTCAGCGAAGGGGGGAACGCTTGCCATCGACATTTGTCAGTATAGGGTAACTTTAGTAAACCGTCAATAACTTTTTGAGAAAAGTTTTCCTAAGCGATCTTTGCATCTCGCGGTTGATGCGCGAGCCCCCGGGGGCGCTTCGTTCGCGTTCGGCACGGGTGCGACGGGCTTCCCGTTGCCGGTTGACCCCCAAACCCATTTGAACGCTTCTCAAGCGAACCTCCCCTGCCGCTCGGATATCGAGGGACGGCTGCGCCGCATGTCTCGGCCCTCATAGCGCAGGGATGGCTGCGCCACATGCCCAGCTCTTCCCGACCAAAAGACCGCCATGCACGCAAAAGGGCCGGCACCAAACCGACCCTTTCCCTTAGCTGCACCTTCGAAACCGCGGACGCGCCCGCGATTCGCCTATCTGCCGGGCACGGCCTTGCCCATGTCGGCGGCCATGCGCGCCGCGGCGCTGCACCCCGTGCACCCGCCGCAGCTGCCCGAGCAGCCGCGCGGGCTGTCGGCATGGCAATCGCACATGCCGCGGCTCCACAGACGGTGCACGGCCCACACCGCCCAAGCCGTCACGATCAGCAGGACCACCGCAGTCGACAGGTTGAACTCCAAGCCCAAGATCATGGTCCGACTCCTTTCCCACGCTGCGCGCGCCGCGGACGGCGCGCATATGAAATGTTTCCCTTGGATAATACTACGAACGACAGCGGGACGCCACCCGAAGGCGGCGTCCCGCTTAAAGCAGCTCACGTCTTCGCAAAACCGTCATCGATGGTTTTCTGGCCCGATACCGGTCTTGCAAGATGGGCGCAGCGCTACTTCTCCTGCTTCTCCTCACGCTTGGGCATGGGGCGGAAGATCTGGAACAGCATGGCGGCTGCGATGACGATGGCCACCACGGTGAACACGTTGAACTCGACCTCGCCGGTCGCAAGGCCGACGAACTGGTAGAGCATGGTGCCCACGCACCAGGCGAAGCCGCACAGGTAGCCGATGGTGATCCAGAACCACTTCGGGGAGTTCTGCTGCTGGCGGATGGTGCCCATGGCAGCGAAGCACGGAGCGCACAGCAGGTTGAACGCGCAGAAGGCGACGACGGCAGCGGTGGAACCGCCGAGCATCTGCAGGAAGCCGAACCACAGCTGCGGGTCAGCCTCGCCGTAATCGGCCAGCTGCGTGATGATGCCCACGGTGGCGACGACGTTCTCCTTGGCCACCAAGCCGGTGACGGCGGTCGCCGTGGCCTGCCAGTTATCGAAGCCCAGCGGGGCGAAGATCCAGGCAAGCAGGTTGCCCAGGCCGGCCATGAGGCTATGCTCCATGTAGTCGGGCGCATCGGGGTCGAGCAAGCCGAAGCCCTCGCCAGCATCGCCGAAGTTCATGAGGAACCAGATGACGATGGTGGACAGGAAGATGATGGTACCAGCCTTGATGATGTAGCCCTTCACGCGCTCCCACATGGACAGCAGGATGGACTTCACCGTGGGCATATGGTACTCGGGCAGCTCCATGACGAACGGGGTTGCCTCGCCGGCGAACAGCTTGGTCTTCTTCAGCATGATGCCGGACAGGATGATGGCGATGACGCCCAGGAAGTAGAACATGGGGGCCACGTACCACGTTGCCGACGAGTCGCCGGATGCCAGCGCACCGAACACGAGCGCGATGATGGGCATCTTGGCACCGCACGGGATCATCGTGGTGGTCATGATGGTCATGCGGCGGTCCATCTCGTTTTCAATGGTCTTGGTGGACATGACGGCGGGCACGCCGCAGCCGGAAGCGATGAGCATCGGGATGAACGATTTGCCGGACAGGCCGAACTTGCGGAAGATGCGGTCCATGATGAACGCGACGCGGGACATGTAGCCGCACAGCTCCAGGATGCCCAGCAGCAGGAACAGGATGACCATCTGCGGGATGAAGCCGATGACGGCGCCGACGCCGGAGACGATGCCGTCGTTGACGAGGGACTGCAGCCACGGCGCGACATCGGCCGCTTCCATGGCGTCGGCGATGATGGCGCCCAGACCCGGGATCCACAGGCCCCACGTGCCGTCGGACGGATCGGGCTCTTCCACCTCAAGGGCCTTCTGGTAATCGGCGAACGTGATGGTTTGCTCCTCCACGTTGCCGTCCTCGTCCTCTACCTCCATGGTGGCCACGGCATGCGAGGATTGCGCCTGCTCATCGAAGTCCGCGATGACGGCCTGAGCCTCTTCGTATTCGGCCAGGGCGTCCTCGTATTCGGCCATGGCGTCCTCATCGGCGCCGTCTTCAGGCGCCTCGGGCTCCTCGGCGGCCAAGGCGTCGAGCACCTCCTGCGATTCGTCGGAAGGCAGCTCGGACTCCTCGTCCTCGCCCAGGATGTTCTCGACATAGGCCACAACCTGGGAGTGAGCATCCTCATATTCCTCAGTGGCCTCGTCGAACGCAGCGTTGCCGGTGTAGAGCCAGCCGTCGCCGGAGATGCCGTCGTTGGCCCAGTCGGTCACCACGCCGCCGCCGACGGAGACCGCCAGCCAGTACACGAAGAACATGATGACGATGAAGATGGGCAGGCCCAGCCAACGGTTGGTGACCACGCGGTCAATCTTCTGCGAGGTGGTCAGGCCCGTGCGCGTGCGCTTGACGGTCTTATCGACGACATGGCTGATGGCGTCGTAACGCTCAGCGGTGATGATGGACTCGGCATCGTCATCGAGCTTGTCCTCGATGGAGGTGCGGATGGCGGAGATGGCATCGAGGTCCGCCTGCGGAAGCTTGAGGTCGGCGATGGTCTTGTCCTCGGCCTCGAACAGCTTGATGGCGTACCAACGAGCCGCGTTGGGGGCCACCTTATCGCCAAGCACGCCCTCGATCTTGACGAGCGCCTCCTCGACGGCGGCGTCGAAGGTCATCTGCGACGCGGGGACCTTCTTGGCGCGAGCGGCATCGATGGCGGCCTTGACGACGTCCTCCATGCCACGGCCCTTCAGCGCCGAGGTGGGGACGATGGGGCAGCCCAGCTCGCGGGACAAGCCGTCTACATCGATCTTGTCGCCGTTCTTCTCCACCAGGTCCATCATGTTCAGCGCGATCACGACCGGGATGCCCAGGTTAAGGATCTGGCTGGTCAGATACAGGTTGCGCTCAAGATTGGTGGCGTCGACCAGGTTGATGACGGCGTCGGGGCCGCCTTCGAGCAGATAATCGCGCGCGACGATCTCCTCGGGCGAATACGGGGACAGCGAGTAGATGCCCGGCAAGTCCGTGATGGTCACGTCCTTGTCGCGCGTGTACTTGCCCTCCTTCTTCTCGACGGTGACGCCCGGCCAGTTGCCAACGTATTGGTTGGCGCCCGTCAGGTCGTTGAACATCGTCGTCTTGCCGCAGTTCGGGTTGCCGGCAAGGGCAATGCAGATTCCCATGATCTACCTTTCTTGCGAATCGATTCGGCTTCTTGCGTTGTTTTGGGTTTCGATGTTTCACATCGTCCCAGTTCAGAAGCCACTTTGAGTTAGTTCTTGGTAACTCGTTCCGGTAAAAAACGGCGCACTTGCGCCATTGTCCGTCGATTGCCGATGCGCCGGCTTGCTACGCCGGCGTTCGCGTTAGTCGACGAGGATGCACTCCGCCTCGCTTTTGCGCAGCGACAGCTCGTAACCGCGGACCGTCACCTCGATGGGGTCTCCAAGCGGCGCCACCTTGCGCACGTACACCCCAACGCCTTTCGTGATGCCCATATCCATGATGTGGCGCTTGAGCGCGCCTTCCCCGCTCAGACGACGCACCGTAGCGGATTCGCCGACCTGCACATCACGCAGCGTTTTGCCCTGAATCTCGGCCATCTAGCCCTATCCTCGCTTTCTTTTGCTCTGTTCGTGTCCGTATGACGGCGGCTGCAAGGCAACCGCACGAACGGCCGCAGCGCTGTCCCGCTGCGGCCGGGTTCGCCTATGTACCGGCAGATCGGCTACGCCGTTGCCGCGGAGGTGATGATATGGGACGCCGCTTGGCGGCCGATGGCCACCTGGGCGCCTTTGACGGAGACGATCAGGTCGCCCGCAACGCCCGAGACCACCTTGATCTCGGCACCCTCCACGAAGCCAAGGTTTTCCAAGTGATGCTGCAGGTCGCCCTTCCCGCGCACTTTGACGACACGCGCGGACTCGCCCTCTTTCAGAAAGGAAAGCGGCATCTGCTGGACGGACACGCTCGAAGTTCGCGCGGCCTTCGCCGCAGCGCTCGCCATCGCAGTCTCCATGATGATCTCCCTTCATTTGTTAGACGCATACAACAGAAGGATGTTACCTCATAGTGACTTTGAATGGAAGCTTTGGGCAACTTTTTGTACGCTAAGGGTAATTTTTCAAAGTTTCACCACATTTACTTCGAAACGAGCAGGACGCCGGCGGGGATACCGCACGCCCGGAAACCCCTTTCGCCACTGTTTGTCTGAAGAACGGGAAATTCATCTTCCATCTGTACTTTCGCAGGAATATTATGCATACCGTGAATAATCCCCCTTTTCGCAATGCCGAAGGAGGCGCCAAGCCCATGCAAGAGAATCGCTACATCGATACGCGCGGATGCGTCGACCAGCCCGTCGAGTTCACCGAAGCCGTTATCAACGGCCTGGCAGATGGCGGCGGACTGTACGTCCCGCAGCATATCCCCGAGCTTACGCTCGATGAGATCTGCGAGTTGGCGCAGCTGCCCTATGCGCAGCGGGCAGCGCGCATCTACAAGGCGTTCGGCGTCGATCTGCCCGCACAGGTTATCGACGAGCTGATGGCCCAGGCCTATGGCGACAACTTCGACGACGAGCGCATCTGCCCTATCACCTCCCTTGACGCCGACACCCACGTCCTTGAGCTGTGGCACGGCCCCACCAGCGCCTTCAAGGACATGGCGCTGCAGTGCCTGCCGCGCTTCTTCAGCGCATCGGCAGCCCAGCTGCGCGAGCAGGGCAAGCTCGACCACGACTTCCTTATCCTGGTGGCAACGTCGGGAGACACCGGCAAGGCCGCCCTCGAAGGCTTCCGCGACCTGCCCCATGTCTCCATCTCGGTCATATATCCCGACGGCGGGGTGAGCGACATCCAGTACCGCCAGATGGCAACGCAGCGCGGATCCAACGTCAACGTGTGGGGCGTGCGCGGCAACTTCGACGATTGCCAAACGGGCGCCAAGAACGTGTTCGGCGACGCGGCCTTCGCCGAGAAGCTGCTCTCCGAGCACGGCGTCTCCCTTTCCAGCGCGAACTCCATCAACTGGGGCCGCTTGCTGCCGCAGGTGGTGTACTACGTGTCCGCCTACTCGCAGCTGGTGGCAGACGGCAAGCTTGCAGCCGGCGCGCCGCTTGACGTATGCGTGCCCACCGGCAACTTCGGCAACATCCTTGCCGCGTACTACGCCAAGCGCATGGGAGTGCCCATCGACATGCTGTACTGCGCCAGCAACGAGAACCGCGTGCTCACCGACTTCATCAACACCGGCACCTACGACGTGTCCGACCGCCCGTTCGTGCTGACCCCCTCCCCTTCCATGGACATCCTGGTCAGCTCCAACCTGGAGCGCCAGCTGTTCGAGCTGACGGGCCGCAACCCCGAAGCGATCGCCGGCTGGATGGCGGACCTGAAGCAGCAGCGCTGCTTCCGCGTGGACGAGGACACGTTCAAGGCCGTTCGCGAGCACTTCGCCGCCGACAGCGTGGACAACGCCGAGTGCCTGCGCACCATCAAGGAGGTGCTCGACAAGCACGACTACCTGCTCGACCCGCATACCGCCGTGGCATACCGCGCCGCACAGAACCTGCGCGGCGAAAACCCCGTGCTCATCGCCAGCACCGCCCACTGGGCCAAGTTCGGCAACAACGTGTACCGCGCCTTGCACGATATGCAGCCCGGCCAGCCCCTGCCGGAAAACGTTGCCGCGCTTTCCGGCTGCGGCCTCAACGACCTGGTCGCCGACGAATCGGGCCACCACGACGTGCCGCGCGGCCTGGCGGAACTCGACGGTCTGCCCATCAGGTTCACCGAAGTCATCGACGGCACCACCGAGGACATCGAGAGCGCGACGGAGCGGTTTCTCGCTGCCTTGGGCAACGAATAGCAGCACACGAGGGGAACCGAGGGACCATTCATGAGCAAACTATCCAAGCTTAAACCGATCGTCAGGCTTTCCGTGGTCAATCCCGACACGGAAAGCAACTCGGTGTTCGGCCGCGGCATCGCCAGCCTGTGCATCGG
Organism: uncultured Senegalimassilia sp.; assembly: GCA_934661765.1. Next base: position 12,383 of record CAKUJT010000030.1, on the reverse strand, counting down.
CGTGCGCGACACCGGTTCCTTGAACGCCGCAGCCAAGAGCATGGGCATGGCGTACAGCAAGGCATGGCGCATCATCAAGGACACGGAAGCAGCACTTGACGTGCAGCTTCTTTACCGCGATGGCGCCCATGGGAGCCGACTGACCGAAGATTGCGAGCAAATCCTTGCCGCATATCAGACCATCGAGGAGCAGCTTCAAGCGCAAGCCGAAGACAGCTTCGAGAAGCAGGTTGATGGCCAGTAGCCGATAGCCGCTCGCCCTGCGCATCAACTCAAGGTTTTCGACGATGACGCGCAGGGAGGGCGAATCGGCCTTATCTCGCATTTTGCGACGCGGCGCTACCGCGCATCTTGTCAAGCGCCCCAGCACGCACCGCACCCCGGATCGAGCCGCCAGCCGATGGCGGCTCGATCCGTATTCCACACCTACGAAACCCAAATGCCCTCGTATCTCGGCAAAGCCCATCCAAGATATGCCGTCATGGAGCACGTCACCTTCAGCTTCGGCGTCGGCGGCTGGGACGCCGAAGCATCGGCATATGCGCCGATAACGCCGACCGCCTCCCTTGCACGCCCCTCGGCCTCGTACCATACGCTGGGACGCCGCGAAAACGACAGCACCTCCCCGTATGCCACCTCTTGCGCAGGCGGCAGCATGGATTCGCCGTCCACCTCGGCTTCAAGCTGCTTATCGGCGAAGCACCGCCGCTCCGAGAACAACTCCCGCGCCATATCCGTCAATGCATAGCGAACCTCGGCGATATTGCGCCCGAACAGGTCCAACGTCGCCCCCTGCACCACCGTCCCATCCGCGAACGGAACGGTGCACGCAGCATCGACGAACCACCCCTCCACCTTCTCGCACCCGGGTTTCAAGGCAATTGCGCGCGCATCAGGGGAGACGCTGTACGAGGACGACTCGTCGACGCGTTCGGACCAGCAAGGCTCTCGTTCGCCATCCACGAAATAACGCACCGTGGTGAAGGGGTTCACTACTTGCAAAGGCTTTGAAACGGCGCATCCCATATACGCGGCATGCAGGTACGCGGTGGTCGCGCGCACGATGCACGCCAGCCGCTTTCCCACCAAGTGCTCGCCGACCTGAAGCGTCCGCCCCGTTTCCTCAAGAAGCCCCGCTGGCACGATTCGGGCGCTTATGCCATGAATCGGCATCCCGCCGCAGGAAGCCTCCTGCCCATCTTGGACCCACTCGGACCAGCTCCCATCCTTCCCGCACACGCGATAGCGCACATGAAAGCGCGAAGCGGCATCCCCGCCGAGCTTTATGCTGAGACCCTGCGCCTCGGCCCCCTCTTGAGAGGCATCGCGCCACGCTCCGGACGAGACGATTTGCACGGCAAGCCCCGGCCCGCTTCCTTCAGCCGATAGGTTCAAAGCACGCAAAGCCCCGGCACGCCCGCGCGTTCCCACCACATTCGCCGCCGGTTGCGCATCAAGCCACAGGCGCCCGCCGCCGAACGACACGCATGCGCGGCCCGTGACCTCGGGAACCTCGGAGACAGCTTCTCCCTGACCATCATCGGCGAACCACATGTATTCGTAGCGAATGCCTTTCGCGTCTGCCGATGCGCCTCCTGGCCTGAACGCGGTCCGGGGATCGGGAACGCCAAGCGAAGCGCCCACGGCGATCGCCGCGCCGTCTGCGGCGCCCTCAAGGTCGAACAGGCCGCCGTCCTCTGTGCCGAAACGAGCATCTTCGAGATGCCACATATGAGACTCGTTGCCCCACTCCCCATCGGCATAGCCGTTCGAATGGAACTGCACGCGTGCGCCGTTTTCCTGCGAGGCCCCCACGCGATCGAGCGCCATGCCGGAACAATCGCTGAAAAGCCATTGGCGCGATCCTCGCCCATGCACCCACACCGCCTGCGCGCGATCGGCCCCCGCGCGGCGCTGGAGCTCCGCCGCGCTTGCGTCGAAACGCGGCCCGCCGCCTGCCTGGCCCAACGAAAGCGAGCCGTCACCGGCGCAAACGGGCACGAAGCGAAACGCTCCGGCAAAGCGCTCGTCTTCGTGCGCCACCGCTATCCAATGACGCCTCGTCGAGGACGCGGCGGCGAACACGCTGCATCCCTGGCCGGTCCGAGGCCCGTCGACGCCCAACTGCAGCGACGGCACCGTTGCCGGGGAGATGACGAGCACGCGACCGGCCCATTGCGCCTCGCTTGCAATGCCCACCCGTTTCGCACGCTGCTTGACCCACTTCGTGGAAAAGCCGATAGGGGGATCGTCGGCACGCTGGTAGTACCAGTCCTTCCCATAGTAGTAATAGTTCCAAAACCACGACCTCAGCTGAAACCCATGCATCGCATCGCGCTCGGTGCGCCGGATCCACACTGAATAATCCGATCCTGGATACTCGCGGTAATCGGTCCACACATGGCAACCGTCTCTATGGATGCCCGCTCCCGCCTCGTTGTCGATGACGACGACCTTCGACCCCTCTTCCATGCCCTCTTTAGGCGCGCCGTCGACGGTATGGAACAGGGTGAAACGCGTATCATCGCCCGAATCCGTGTGCCACAGGTTATACGAGGCGTTCAACTCGTTATAGCTTCCGCATGCTATCTCGAGCTTGCCTCTCATGTGGTAATACAGCTCCGTCGTGAAATCGCATGCCATGGTGATCTTGGTGGCCACCCTGATGAACTGCCGCGAGGAGATGTCCCATTCAACCCAAGGCGTTTTCGCCGATACCTGCAAACCGGTGTACATATTCCCCGCCTGCTCGGCACCTGCCCCCACTTGCACCGAACCGATTTCGCTCCAAAACCTGCTGGCATAACGCCCGCCATATCCGCGGAAGATCAAGGACCCGTCCCACCAGGGCTCATCGGCAAACGCCATTCGGGGGTTGTACATAATCAGTCCAACAGCGACCGCCCCTAAACCGAACACGAAACCACGGCGCGTGAGCACGCGCCCATCCCCCGTTGACGCGGCGCCTGATGCGGGAACGCGGCGCCTTCGATTGCGCATCGCGGTTTTACGCCTCTGCCTCACCATCGCCCCGCCCTTCCTTCCTGCAGCGCCCATCGAAACGACCTCAAGCCAGCCCACCTCCCAGAAACGCCAGCAGATCGACCACCGTGGGAACGAGCACCAGCAACGTGGTAGGCGGCAAAAAGCAAACGGACAGCACCACATCGAGCTTCGTCGGCATCTTCCTGATATGCTCGAGCGCGACCGCCTGTGCGCGCGAACGGGCAAGCGCGGCTTGATTGGCAAGCCCCTGCGCCACCGATGCGCCCTGCTCTATGGCCTGGGTCAGCTGAGCGGCGAACGCGGTGACCTCCTGGCTTGCGCAGCGCTGCGCAAGGTTTGAAAGCGCCTTCGCGCGGGAATACCCCAGCAAGTTGACCTCTTGGTCCACCAGGCGGAACTCATCGGCAAGCGGGCCGCTCAAGCTCTCGGCAACCTGACGGAAGCACTGCTCCACCGGAGATCCGGCGGCTATCGCCACGCCAAGCAGCTCCATGGCGTCGGGCAATCCGGCATCGATGGCGGCGCGACGCGCTTGGCGCTTCGATCGCAGATACAGCTGCAAGCCTCCGCAACCCGCAAGCCCCGCTCCGCAAACGACGAAAACGAATACCGCCGGCGCCGCACGAAGCGCGATGCACGCCGCAACGGCGATGACCACGCAGCCCGAAACCGCGGCAAAGCACACGCAACGCCAGGTTTCAGGCTCCAAAGCGATGCCCGCACATCGAAGCCGTTCCCTTGACCGCTCCCGCTCCCTCATTGAAAGCGGGGCGAAATCCGCAAGCGCCTCCACGGCACGCGACCACAAGCGAGCCGCGCCCGCATGGGCCCGATTCCCCGACGAGCCGCCGGCTTGATCGGATCTCGCCCACGCCGGCATAAGCCCGCGCGCTTTCACCCCGGCCCAAGCGTTGAGCGCCTCGTAAACCGCCAACCCCGCAGCAATCGCCAGCAGGCAGATCGCGCAAAACGTCAGACCTTGCATGTATCACCCCCTAACCGGCGCGAGCGCGCCTAATACGAGAACCTTGTGATCCGATGGCACGCCGCAATACCCGCCACCTCCATGAGCGCAGCGCCCGCAAGCACGGCCCACCCCAGCGGGTTTTCCCGATAGAACAGGGAGAACGCCGGGTTCGTGGCGAACATGAACGCGAAGATCGCGGGCATGGCGCACGCCACCACCACCGTGGCCATACGCGTTCCCGCAAGTTCGCTGCGCAGCTCCTGCTGCATGAGGGCGCGGCCCTGGGCGTGCTCCGCGATCAGATCGAGAACCGCGCCCATCGACCCGCCGAAACGCTGCTGAATGCGCATGGCCGACGCCAACGCCGCGACATCGGCGTCGCCTGTGCTCTGCGCCATGCGGGCAAGGGCCTGCACCAACGGCATGCCATAGGAAACGCGCGCGAGCACCGCCATCAGCTCCGAGCGCAGCGGCTCCGGAGCATGGTCGGCCGAGACCCGCAGCGCGCGCTCAAGGGTCAGCGAGCTTTTCACGCTGGCCGACAGCTGAGGAACGAGCCGCACGAACTGCCGGGAAAGCAGCTCGCGCCGTTTCGCCCGCGCGCGCAACACGTACAGCACCGCGGCGATGGCGACCAGACCCATGCCCAGCATCGCACCGAGCGGGCCGCTTATCCGCATGCCGAAAAACGCCGCGAACGCGCCCACGGTGCCCAAGCACAGCGTCCATGAAACCGGAGATGCCTCGATGCCCGCATCGCGCAGCATCCTGCCAAGCGGCCCTTCGGCATCCGCCTTCGCCGACTCGGCATCGCGCCTGCCCAGTTCGTACAACGCCCGGTCCGACGCTCGGGCATCGCTTTCCTCGGCCCTTTGCCGCAACCTCAAGGACAGGGCGGTGCACGCCACCGCCGCTGTCGCCAAAAGCACGCCGAAGGCAAGCGCCCCGGAGAAGAATCCCTTCATAGCCATCGCCTCCCTACGACCCGAAAAACCAAGACGGATCGAACCTCACCCCTGCCGCGAGCATGCGCTGCTTGATGCGCTGAGGCTGGACGCCGCACGCGCGCCAAGCTCCCGTGATGCGGCCGAACGCATCCACCCCGCGCGGCTCGAACCGGAACAGCTCGGCGCGAGGGATGACCGTCGCGCCCTCGGGCATCTGGTCGACCGCCACGATGCTGGTAACGCGCCGCCCTCCGTCGCGCATGCGCTCCACATGGACGATCAAGCCTCCCGCAAGCGACTCCGCGATCTGCTGCACGATGACGTCGCGGCCCAGATCGGCATTGGCGTAACCCACCATGGTGCGCAGACGGCTCAGCGCATTGCCCGGGTCGTTGGCATGCACGGTGGTCATCGAGCCGGGGTGGTCGGTCTGCATCGCCTGCAGCATCTAGTTATTCGATTGTGTAAGGAAAAGATTCTGAACTGGGGTTTCTCGTATTCTCGGAAGCTCGATCCGCTTCCCAACGGGACGGATAACGGGAAACTTCCGTCAAACCCGTCCACAACCCAGAGCCTTGATTTCAAAGTTCGAGAAACAGCATACCAAAAACCCATCGAGAGTAAACTCCCGTCGGGTCTCAAAGGGACCTCAGCAGCCTCGGCCCAGCAAAGGGCCCTCGGACCCGAGGCGGTACAGGGCAGCCCCATACGGCGGTCGCTCCTTGCACTTCGCGGCATCCGGAAGCAAGAAGAAGCCCACACAGCACGTGTCGTCGGACAGGACCCTGTCGAACCCCTCTTGGATGGAGGCGATCCTGTGTTCCACGCTTCTGCGAAGCGCGTTGTCCTTGACGAGGGCTACAGCATCGTCGCAGAAGTAGACGAAGTGGGGAACGTCTGCCCCCATCGTCTCAACGACCACGGCGTCTTTGCACGTAGCGGCATCTTCTTGGTTGACCAGCACGAACTCCCTGGGTACGCGCACGTAGCCGCCGTCGGCAATCCCAACCTGCCTCATCTTGGCGCGAGAAGCGGAGGGCTCGTCTTCATCGATGCCCGCATCCCAGCGAGAAAGCAAGCGATCCGCGACCTCTTGGAACTCGATTCGATGACGGGATTCGTCGCACCTCGGGAAACTGCACGCGTCAACAAGACCGGCAAGGAACCTGTAGGTAGGTCGAAAACCCCTGAGGACACGCCAGTTGTCCAGGATCAGTGTTGCGAAATAATACGGGGTGCCTGGATGGCTGCCGCCTTCCATGACGGGCACGAGCTCCCCCATGTCCCCGGCAGACTCCAACACATCGAACTTGATGTCGACGGGAGCTCCCTTCGCGGAATCCTCCACGCGCTGGACGAGCGCTCGCCAGCTCCTGCAAGATTCGGCCCTGTCAACCGGATGGGACGGCCACTGAGCCCCTTGCCACAGGATTATCTTGCTAAAGAACTCCACGAGCTCCCGCATCCCGGCGTACGCGGCTCTATCCCCGCTTCCCTTCGATACGTTCTCGCGGAAAATCTCGCCCATCGCCTGCACGACGCCGTAGTCCTCGCTCGTGCAGATGCGGTACACGTACTCGGCGGCCCTCTCGTTTGCGGGCAAAAGCGTACGCGCGAGGTGCTCGTTCATCTCGTCGGCGGCTGTAATCCCGTCCATCGCCGCAAGATCGAGGATCCTTCGGTCGACGAAGCGCTTGAAAGCCTTGTTTCTCAGGTAGAGCCTGATCTGCACGACCGGCCCCTTGGCCCCGATGAACCTGTTCACATTCACAGGCACCGTCCTTTCATCCCGGAAACTATTATAACTTTTGATTTTGTGGCTGGTCAATGTCCTTGCTATACTTATGTCGGCCTTATGACAGCCTTGTTAATATCGAGCAAAGGAGTTTGCGATGGAAAATCGGGCCGTCGTCGATGTAGAAGCCCTGCACAGGCTTGATCCCGAGAACGAGTATGTTGAAGCGCTCGCCCCATACCCCTACATGATGAGGGCAGACGACGTCGCCGAGTTCCTCGGCCAGACGAGGCAGGCGGTGACGGGCTTCCTGCGCGAAGGCACCCTACGCGGTGTGAAAAGCGGGTCAACCTGGCGCGTGAGCAAATTCGCCCTCATCAAGTTTCTGAAGGAGAACGAGAACTAGGAGCAGCCTTGCAGGGCGATATCGACACCAGAGTTAGATGCGACAAACCGTATGATCTCGACGCCGCCGACAAAAGGCGGGGCAAGCCGAGGAGGCGCAGGAAGGACTCGCGCTCGACGGCCTACGAGCTGACGATTCGCCTAAGCGAGCCGCAGCGCGAGGTCCTCGACGGCAAAAGGAAGTTCGTCAAAGTCGTTTACGCAATCAACAAGAAGCACGACCTCGCAAGCCAAGTCGCGGAGTTCGAGCAGGCGACAAGCAAGAAGATCGAGGCTGCGGCCAGCGAAAAGGGCCTCCCCATCGACGGCCAACCGGTCACCGTCGAGCACTTGGTCCTAGCCTACCTGAAATCAAGGGAGCCCGTTACGGTGTCGCAGTACGCGAAAGACAGCAGGGATCTTTTCGAGCGCTACATAAAGCCCACCATCGGCAAAATCCCGTTCGACGACCTGGAGCTGTCCGACATCCAGAATGCGCTCGACTCCATCCCCGAGCTTTCCCGCAGGCTCAACGAGCAGAAGCGCGCCCGGGAAATCGAGAACAGGACGCAGAAGGAGGCCCTCCGGTCCGCCGGGAAGATCCCGTACGTAGGCAAGTACCCAAAGTTCAAGCCGGTGAAAGTCGCAGGCATGCCGACGATGCACAAGGCGCTGTGCCTGCTGAGGGAAGCAGGCAACTACGGTGTGGACATGGGGCTCGTGAAGGCGAACGCCGCCGCCAGCAAACGCCTTGCGAAGAGCTACCCCAGGAGCAAACCGAAAATCGACAACTGGACCGAGGACGAGGCGCGGCTGATTCATACAAATATCGCGAAGCTCCCCTTGAGCTGCCGTAAGGTCGAGTTCCAATTGCTCATGATGTGCGGCATGCGCCCTTGCGAGGTTCTCTCGCTCACATTCGACGATGTCACCATCAAAGACGGCGGCGGTTGGCTTCACGTCGTCAAAAGGACCAAAACGTCGAACGGGTACCGGACGATTCCCCTCGACCCCGAAACAGCGGCCCTGCTCGCATCTTGGAAGCAAAGCAGGGTAAAACTTGCCAAGGATAGCGGGCTCGTCTTCACGGGCTCATGGCTCGTCTGCTGCGAAGACGGGCAGAAGACCGTCAGCAACACCCTCGTTTCCAGATGGCGAAGGTTTTTGAAAGAACTAGGCATCGAGCACCGACGCCCTTACTCGCTTCGCCATACGTTCGCCACGATGAACGCGCGCCTCAACGTGGACGCCAAGACCCTTTCCGGCCTCCTTGGGCACGCCAGCGCAGGCTTCACCTACCAGGTTTATGCAGGGTATCTCGAGTCTGCCGCCTTGCCGGTAACCTCGAACTACCTGGGCTTTCTCGATGACGAGATGGAGGCGGGGCAATGAACCTAATCGAGTCAATCGCAGAACTGTGGCGAGGCAACCGTGGCAAGATTCTCGTCTTTTCGATAATTTGGCTATTAGCAACCTATCCGATTGCGGGACCGATCATGGCGGGCGCCAACCCCGTCAAGCTACTGATATGCGCGCCCCCGGATCCGGGCGCTGCCATCGTCTACTATTCCGCACAGGCCTTTCAAGCCACAGCATCGCAGGGCGGGATCGTCAACCTTGCGGTCTACGGGACAGTCACTTTCGTCGTTATGTCCTACATCACGGCTGCGTATAGCTTTGATGCAAAGCGCGAGGTGAACGGGAGCGGCGACGCATGGGACGCGAAATCAGAGAAGAGCCAGGCAAAAATCGAGAAAGCCTGCCCTGCGTGGACGCCTGGTAGACCCGGTAAACCGGGGTTTGTCGTCGGGTTCCGCAAGGGCAGGTATCTCGTAAGCCCGTGCACGCACCTTCTCACGTGCGCCTTCACCGGTTCGGGCAAATCGAGGAGGCTGATAAGCGCCGCCGCCGCCAACATTGCGTCCGGCGGCGGGAATCTCGTGATCACCGACCCCAGCGGCGAGCTGCACTGCCACCTGGCACCATTTTTCGAACGCTGCGGCATGGAAGTCTTGTACGTCGACCTGGTGAACCCCTTCAGAGGGGCGCGGGTCAACCTGCTGGCACCCCTGCTCGCCCTCAACGCCGAAGGGCTCTCGTACCTGGTCTCCGACAAGGCCTCGGAAATCGGCACAGCCTTCTACCCGTCTACGGGCGGCAAGGAAGACTCGTTCACCCAGCCGTGCGCAGGTCTTTTCGCCGCGATCTGCTACATCGTTGCCACAGATGACGGCATCCCAGAAAAAGAGAAGAATCTCTGGTCGGTTGCGAAGACGCTGATCAACGGCACCCTTGAGAACGAGGGTGCGGCCCTTAAGCGCTACCTGCTCGCCAGAGGAGCCGACGACCCGGCCACCACGCTAGCGGCGACCTTCATGACCGCTGAGAAGGAGTACCTATCGTCCATCCTCGGCACGCTGCACAACGGGCTCAGGCCCTTCGTCACAGAAGGCATGCGCTACCTGTTGAGCGGCGACGATGCGAACATACCAACGTTGACGTCGAGGCACGCCGCGCTCATCGTCCGTACCGCTAAGCCAGGCGCGCCGGCCAACAAGGTAGCGAGCCTGCTCATCGACATGGTTTACGCACAGCTCGAGAAGAGCGGCGAGAGGCGCGGCACCGGCAGGGAGACGTATTTCCTTATCGACGAGATGCACTCGATCCCCCGCTTTTCAGCGGTGCTCATATCGGAGCAGGGACGCAAGTACGGCGCTCACCTGGGCATATACACGCAGGGTCTGAACGGGCTCGACCAGTACTCGACACCCATCGAGGACGGCAAGCGCGCGATCATAGCGAACTGCACGGGCAAACTCATGGTGTCGTGCGGCGACAAGGACGACGCCAAATGGTGGTCCGAGCTGTCAGGCGAGCGCCTCTCCAAGTTCAGGAACGAGGGAACCAGCAAGCAGTTCGGGCTGTTCGGCAACGGGTCTGCCAGCGAAGGCTACTCGGAGTCGAGGGTGCCCGTGTGGACCGTCAACGACGTGATGCGCAGGGATCCGGAGAAGGACGGCATGCTTCTGTGGCAAAAGACCGGCAACCCTTCGGAAAGCGGGCTTTTCGAGCCCAAGCTCGGCCCCGACCCGAGCGCCACACCGCTTGCGGACCTGCTGGGAACGTTCGGTTCGCGGGATTTCGAGGCACGCCTATTCAAGGAGCATGCAGACGAGCTCGACCGTAAGGCGGCGAATGCGCGCCGCGAGGAACCCGTGCCGGCCTGGACGCCGGACTTCAGCGCAAACGCCGAAACCGACGGCAAGGAGCACAAGGAGGATCTCGATGACTTCTTCGGCCTTTGATGACGGCAAAAAGCCGCGTGCCCGCAAGCAAAGCAGCACCCGGAAAACCGAACGGCTCGAAACGCGCCTGACCGAAAAGGAGAAGCGGACTGTTGAGGCCATGGCGGCGAACGCTGGCATGAGCGCATCCGCCTACGTGCGCGCCGCCGCGCTCGGGAACGGCTACGATCCGCCGCAGGTCGATGCGAAGCAGCTCAACGAGCTCCTGCACCAGGTGAAGAAGCTGGGGACGAACATGAACCAGATAGCGTACCGCCTGAACAGGAGCGACATCGTATCAAGCGATGAGATCATGGCTGCGCTCAATCGTCACAAGGAAGCCGCGCGCGGCCTCGAGCAGCTGATCGACGATGCGAGGGGGCCGAGGTGATCGTCAAGCCGCAGACGTTCAAGCGCGGCGGCAGATTCTCGACCGCTCGGGAAAGGGCCGAGTACCTGCAGAAGGACGGCCGAGAGCTCGGCGTCGCCACCCAAAACGTCAACGACGAGGCAAAGTGGTGGAACGAGCTCGACCGCACCACCGACCGCTACCACCTCAGAGGTGACGTCGTTGCCAGGGAGTTCGTCCTTTCGCCGTCGCCCGAAGACAACGTGACGCCCGAGCAGATGCTCAAATTCGGGCGCGAATGGGCTTCGAAGTGCTTCCCCGACCACGAGGCGGCGATCATTGTCCACGACGACAGCACCGAAAGGCTTGCACGCGGCGAAAATGGGATAGTTCACGCCCACGTCTACGTGAACGCGCCAAACCTTGAAACAGGTAAGAAGATGAAACTAGCGAACGCGGATGTGCGCAGAAACCACGATGTGGCACAGGACATGTGCAAACAGCGGGGTTGGAACGAGCAGCAGCGTTATTACGATACCGAAGGGAAGAAGGTGAACAGGCTGACCACGAAGCGCACCGACTTCGAGCGACGCCCCGCACGCGAGCGCTCGGCACGCTACAAGACGTCAACCCCTTCGGCCGAGCGCCAGCGCGAGCGCCTGAAGGCCTTCGAGCATTCGCGCCTAGCGGCGAAGGGGCTTGGCTACAGGGAGTACCGCGAGGCCATGTCAGGCCGCAAGTTCGACAAGACGGCGATACGCAGGGCGCTGAAGGAGTCGGCTGACGCGGCGGCTGCAAACGGCACGACGCTAAAGGAAGAGCTCGCCTCTCGCGGCGTGCGCATGGCGCACGCCGCCAACGGAGATTTCAAGTACGCGCGCGAAGGGAGCAAGCTCTACTTCAAGGGTGCGACCCTGGGCAAGGCGTTCGCGCGCGATGCGCTCGGGAGGTCGATATCCCTGGGAAGGCAAGCAATCGATGAGCAGACGCAAACGCGCGGCCTTGGCCACTAAAGCAAAGCGTCGCTCCTCCCTGGGAGAACGGATTGAGGTCCCTTTTCGTTTCGACCCCCCCCGAAGGAGCTGCGCCGCAATTTGCGGCGCAGCGTTTTGACGTCAGCGCGACAACGCCGCATCGCCTAGCTTCCATTCCTCGCCGCACTCCGCCACGTAGCAGAGGAACTCGCTGAACTCGCACGGGTGCAATTCCTTCGTGCAAACCTCGCCGTCGAAAACGGCGAAGCCGTCCGCCCTGGCTTTCGCGGCCTTCGCGTTCCACCAAGCGATGTAGTCATAGGCCGTTGCGAAGTCCTTGCGGGTCTTGATGCCCCTCTCACGCTTAGCCTTCTCGAAACGCTGGATCCTGCTCAACATAGTGCCACTTCCTTTCTCCTCGTTCCCGTCCTGCCCGAGCAAGTTGCGCTTGGGCTTTGGCGCTGCACTTGCGCCATGCCCTGCGCGGCTTCGCTCGGCTTGCCCGAGCCGCACCCCTCGGCAGCGCGGGTCAAGGACGAAGGTGAAGAAGTTGCAGGAAAGTTTTACGAGATGCGCAGCATGGAGGAAAAGTTTCCTGGAAGTTGTTCACCGCCTTGACGCGCATAGCCTGTCGAGGGTGCACCGGGGGTCGCAAAGGGTTGGGTCCTACGCGTGCAGGAGCGGCCGCAAGAAGATTCCGAGCACCCAGCAAAACGCCCCGGGTAAGGGCCCCGGGG
>CAKUJT010000029.1 GCA_934661765.1 uncultured Senegalimassilia sp. | reverse complement strand
GCCTGCATCCGCGCCCTTTCCGCATCGTTCCACGGCACCTCGCCGGGGGATACGGCGACGATGTGCCTCGGCTGCGGCAGCGGTTCAGGCTGCGCATTGTTGTGCGCAGCGATCCCCAGGGCCAGCGCGCCGCCGGAGGAAAAGCCGCAGGTGCTGACATTCCCGCCGCCGTACAGTTCTATCATTTTGCGGTAACATTCGTACACCATTCCATAGGTTTCGGTAATACAATGCTCCATACAGAGCGGGTAGAACGGAAACCACACATCGCAGCCGGTCTCACGGCACAGCTTACGCATCACAGGCAAATCCCCCTTGTCCGGTCCGATCACCATGCCGCCGCCGAAAAAATAGAGGATCGCACGTTCGGACGGCTTCGGATGCTCCCGCACGATCAGGCAGGGAAAGCCGTTTACCGTGATCGTTTCATAATATGCCTTGCGGTCGGTGGGCGTAAAAACGCCGCGATGGCGGTTTTGCTTTTCGATAACCTTTGTGATCTCATCCTCCGGTAAGGCGAATGCTTTTTTTGCGCCGGAAAGCTTATAAGCCGTGCGCAGGATGGATGCAAAAATGCTCATGCATGATCTCCTCATTTCCGCGCGGTGACACACAGCCAATTTTTCTTTTTGTGTATCTGAATATCCCGAAAACCCGCCTGCTCCAGATAGGCTTTCAGCTCTGTGTCCCGGTAGATGGTCATGCCGTCGATGAGCTTTGTCCACTTCTGATCCTGGGCGTTCTCGCCGTTGCTTTCGTTGCAGATGAGGAAGATTCCCCCCGGCTTCAGCACCCGCCAGACCTCCCGGAAGCACCGGGGCAGATCCGGCCAGAAATAGACGGTTTCAAAGGCGGTCACGGCATCAAACCAATTGCTTGCAAAAACGATTTGCTCCACGCTGCCCTGCCAAATGGCACAGCGCTGGCGCCGGATGGCTTTGCTGTTGAGACGGCAGGATCGTTCCACACTGACAGCAGAATGGTCAATGCCCTTTACGATGCCCTGAGGGCATTTTCTCAGCAGCCTTTTGATATTTGCACCGCCGCCGCAGCCGCAGTCCAAAACTCGGGCATCCGGGGCAAGGGGCAAAAACCGGAAGCCCCAGCTTGCCAGAAAGGAATGCCCCATATTCATCATGCTGACCATGATTTTTCCGCCCAGCCCCCGGGGCTTGCGGGTATTGTCAAAAAAGGACATGGTATAACCTCCTTGTATTTTTCTCGTAACCATATTTTTATGCTTTTTGCCCGCATGGCTCCAACCGCCCCCGGGGAACGCTTCCGCCGCACTCTGGAGATCGTTGGCACCCCGCATTCTCCCTTTTCTTCACACATTCTGCGTAGGTCAAGGGGAAAGAGGCTTTCCACACGGTGCTCTTGCCCACTTCCCATCCGTTTTCTTCCAGAAAGCTCCGGTAAGCAGCCCCGGTCCACCGGCTGTGCAGGGGAAATCCTGCCAGCTCCATGCAAAAGGCTCTGACCCTGCCCCAAAAACCATTGTCTCCATGGGTAAAGGTGGGGGCAATCAGTACACCGTCATCCTTCAGTACCCGCCGGATCTCCCCAAGGGCCTTCTCCGGTTCCGGCACAACGTGCAAGACATTGGCCGCGATCACCACATCAAAGGAGCCGTCAGCGTAGGGTAAATGAAACATATCCTGAACCGAAAAGTGCAGCTTTTTCCAGTGGTTATCCCGCTTTGCTTCTGCAATCATCTCCGGGGAGGCATCCGTGGCCTCGATATGCCTTGCCTCGCCCACAATATTTTTGGCAATCAGGCCGGTACCGGCTGCAAGCTCCAGCACCGTTTTGTCTTTCACCACCGGCCGAATCTGGGCATACAGCGCCTCATACGCCGCCTGGTCTTTCCTCATAAAGCGGTCATACCGGAGGGCATTTCTGCCCCAAAAATCCCTTCGTTCTGCCAATACAATCCCCCTCCTTTCGTTAGCTTCAGCTAACTTCTTCCGGTAAATTTACAGGTTAGGATATGCTAACCTGTACGTCTTGGAAAAGCCGCATCCTATGCGGCTTCTTATTTTCTATAGAATAGCAACAACGCAGAAAAAAGTCAAGAAAAAACAAAATAATTTCTTAGCCGCACTGCACTAGGTGTAGGCCCCGGCGATTCCGGTCAGTCGGTCGGTTTTGACCTCCCGGACGAACAGCAGCACCTTACTGCCCCGCCCAGCCGAACCACACCGCCCCAAACAAAATCCGCCAAAATACCCGCTTCATACATACTTCCCCTTTTTCTGCAAACACTACCACCGGAAAACCACCACAAGGAGAGGATAGAAATATGAAAGCAACAGGCATCGTCCGCCGGGTGGACGATTTGGGCAGAATTGTCATTCCAAAGGAAATCCGCCGAACCCTGCGGATCCGGGAGGGTGACCCGTTGCAGACATCATTGACACGGTGGGAAAAATACTGCTTTTCTATGTTGGATTTGGCTAAACGGCGGGGGTGGTAGGGGTACATAGGAACGACGAATGGAGCCGTTGGTTTTACAAGAAAAACAGCACCGCCCGGTGGGTACGCAAGAGCGATTGCCGGGCGGCTTTGTTTTCAAAAAAGCTGAAGCCTTTTTTGATCTCATTGTTGCATTATTCTTTAAGATATGTTATAGTTATAATTACTTATAGTTTTAATCATAGTTTCTGGGAGGAGCTATATGGACAGGCCGTCAAAAGAATCCATTGTAATAGAATTTAAAAGCGACAGGAAATGCTATTCCTTAGCAAAGCTATACGAAGACCTGGTCGGAATGGCCAACACAGACGGTGGATGGCTTTTCCTTGGTATGGAGGATGATGGAACTCCTACCGGCGTAGACCGCCAGCACCGGAATGGTCAGTATATGGAAGCGGTTATCCAAGAAAACACAACGCCGTCCTTATATGTAAGGACACATATGGAGCATTGGGATGGATATGACATTCTTGCCATCGAGGTCCCCATTTCTCGGCAGCTAATGATGACAGCGGAGGGAAAATACCTTCGCCGCAGGCTGAAACGGGACGGCACGCCAGAAACCGTTGCATTGAAACCGTATGAAATATTACAACGCCTGTCCTATATTCAGGCACTGGATCCCTCTGCACAAGTGATTGAGGATGTTCCAGCGGAAACAGTGTTAAGTCCCTTGGAACGAGAGCGCTTGCGGAACATGATCCGCACTTACCACGGCGATATGGCCTTGCTGGATCTTTCAGACTCCGAACTTGATAGAGCTTTGGGATTTGTCCGAGAACGGGATGGCCAATGGTATCCTACAATTGCAGGACTATTGATGATCGGTCAGGAATCTTATATACGCCAGTATGTGCCCAGCCACGAGGTGTTGTTTCAGGTTCTTGACGGGGTAAATGTTTTGGCAAATCCGCCTGCCATGAGGTGTTCGCTGCTTCAAACTTTTGAAAAAGTTGACCTTCTTTTCCAATCCAGAATCGTAGAGCAGGAATTGCAAATTGGGATGTTCCGGGTTCCTGTTCCGAACTATGAGAAGGACGCATTTCGGGAAGGTTTTGTCAACGCACTGGTTCACAGGGACTATTTTCGTGTTGGTGCTGTCCAGGTTCAGCTTCAAACGGCAGCCTTAAGTATCTCCAGTCCTGGTGGATTTGTAGAGGGAATTACACCGGATAACATTCTAACTACGGCACCAACTCCCAGAAATGTCCTTTTGGCGGAAGCTGCCAAGCGAATTGGATTAGCCGAAAGGACCGGCAGAGGCATTGATAAAATATACACAGTAATGCTGCGCAGCGGCCATGCCATACCGGATTATTCTGCATCTACCAACACCTCTGTTGTTCTGCGGCTCAACAGTGCAGAGTTGGACGAAAGCTATATCAAAATGATTATTTCAGAAGAAGATCGGCTTCAACGTTCTCTCCCTGTAGATGCACTGATCGTTTTGTCTGTCTTAAAAACAGAACGTCGCGCTACAATGAGCCATCTTGCGGCAAAAATACAGAAGCCGGTTGCAGATGCCCGGTCAGTGGTTGAGTGGCTTATTGAGTTGGGCATGGTGGAAGGTGTAGGCAACGGGAGCGCACGGCGGTATATGCTTAGCTCCAAAGTATATTCAATATCAAACAATACTGCCGGATATATTCGGCAACGGGGCTGGGATACTTTGCAAGAAAGGGAAATGATTATTTCTCATTTCGATAAGTATTCCGAAATTACCCGAGAAGGCGTTGCTGAGCTGTGCCGCTGTACACTCAATCATGCTTCTTGGCTCCTTCGGCAACTGGTAGAAGACGGCGTTTTGGTGCTGCGTGGAAAGGGTCGCGGTTCGCGCTATGAAAAGGCATAGTTTATCTGAGTTTGTTAGAGTTTATTTGAGTTTATATGAGTTTACTTGAATTAGTCAGGGATTATTCAAAGAAAACACGGTTATTACAAAATGCACAAATTAAAATGTTTGACCGTGTACTACAACAGATGCAGCAGATGGGCATTTAGAAGCTGGTTTTTGGTGGGGGACGATGTAATGGCTGGTTTATTCAAAACAAAGCGAGCGAATGACATAACGAAGCGGGCCAGTGATATAGCAAAACAGGTCGATGACACACTGACAACGACCAAGAAAAATAGCACCAAAGAAACCGTTGTATTGGCTTATCGAACAAATGATGAGTTGCGAGCGGTATGTCGAAAAGAAATTGAATCGCTTGAACATTGGGCGCGTCGGTTGATTCATTGCATTCTAACCGAAAACTACGGTAAAGAGTATTTTTCCTATAAATTTCCCTCGGGGGAACCATTGATAAAAAAAGAGATTGCCACCCGAGTTGAAAAGATGCGCACGGAACATCCTGATCGCTATCCACGTCTGATAGATGCAATGTTTTTAGGCGATATTTCATACATTCTATGTAAAGAATCACTCTATAACGCTCATTTTCGCATTGCATTGATTGAAACATATCCTCAGGGAAACGAGGAAGTCCGGATATTTCTTGAACGTATCGAAATAATTCGCAACAAGCTTTCCCACGCAAACGAAATCTCTATTCGAGAGGCAGAGAGGGCAATCTGTTATTGTCACGATTTTATAGATGGTTTGAAGCAATATTATAGAGAAACTGGGAAAGAGAAAGACTACAATGTTCCGACTTTCATTAAAGCAACCGACAGCCTTGGTAACATATTTCTTCCAACGGACGGAGCCGGGCCGCTTCAGCGATATATTGACACTTCAACGCCTATTCGGGTATGTGATGCAAACGTGCGTGTGCGGTCTGGTGACCTTTATAGTATATCTGTCGAAGTTGATCCAGCCTTTGATGCATCTCAGTATTCCATCGAATGGCTCGTTGAAGGAGGACTTATCAGAAACAGCTATCGAAAGAGGTGGAAGAACACCTCCAAAATTGACATTCCGATTGAGAACAGGATGGTAGGCAGTAGTTTAAAGATTCGTTGTATTTTGAAAAGTGAAAGGGATTGGCATAAATACAACTGGTATGATGATATGTTTGAGCACAACATATATACAATCTTGCCACCTATTGAAGAAAACTATTAAGGGACCTCTGATTTAATCCAAGCTACCATCTTCCCGACGGATGTGGTACAATATAGTCATCAAGCGAAGGTAGCGATGGGAATGAAACAAGAAACTTTTGTTGATAGCCGATGCCGGAAGCCTTGGCCTTATTTTTCATTTTTGCCAGAACAGACGCAGAAACATCCGCCATTACAGCCACACTCCTATCAAGTATTTCACGATTTTTTTACCCGCAGAGGCTCGGCATACTCCATGAGCGCATCTCCGTTCCGACTTTTTGATATTTTGAATATACGAGCGGATTTAACCATAATCAGAAAATATGTCAACATCGCTGCGTTTACTACCGCCCCAATATTTACCACGGAATTATGACGATAGTAAACATTACTGACTTAAACTTCGCACCAAGCAAAACCCTATGATTCTGCACTGAATGCGGGTGCAATGTTTGAGGTGGTGAGATAAAGCACTGCACAGAACGAGTTTCTAAAACAGGAATGAAAACCCCGGTAGATGTTCAGAAGGCATCCACCGGGGCTGTATCTTATTGATTAGCACTCTGCTATCGCTTTTGCGGCGTGCACATGTGTTCGCGTAGTATCCATCTCTGCCAGCATTGCGAGGCAACCATGCCATCCCTCAGCTTATCGCAGCTTGCCCAGAGGGAGCTGTACCGTTCATTTTTCTTTATAGCCATGGTGGCGTGCTACTATTCGCCGAAACTCAAGTTTCAAATGGTTGATAATGTTCCGCAAAAATGCTACAATAATTTAATATTATAATGCTTTCGACGGGCATCCTGCGAAGCATAACTTGTCCGCTATGGAAAAGCGGTGACCTGTGACAGAGAAATGGATTGCTTTCTTTGAAAGAGAGAGGTTGGAAAATGATAGATTTTGCACCAGGCATGAGGATGATCATTCGAGACGAAGAATGGATGGTCAAGAAAATTGAAACGAATAGTCTTGGAAATAAGACTTTATATTGCATTGGTGTTTCTCCGCTGGTTAAGGATAGAGAAGCAATTTTTCTTGCCGATTTGGAACAGGTTCAAGTCGTTGATCCTGCTGAAGTGAAACTGGTTGCCGATCATTCCCCGTTTTACAAGAGGGCACTGCTGTATCTAGAAAGTCAGTGGCGGCAACAGATTCCTACCGATTCCAACTTACATATAGGGCACCAAGCGGCAATGGACTTGATGCCCTATCAGCTTGACCCCGCAAAACTGTCTTTGCAAAGGCCAAGGCAGAGAATCCTTATTGCAGATACAGTTGGCTTGGGCAAAACGCTTGAAGCGGGTATTTTGATGTCCGAGCTGATTGTTCGCGGTAAGGGTAAAAGAATACTGGTCGTTACCGTTAAGAGCATGATGACGCAGTTCCAGAAAGAAATGTGGAACCGCTTCACCATTCCTTTGGTGCGCCTGGATTCCAACCGTATTCAAAAGATACGAGCCAACTTACCGTCGAACTATAATCCGTTTTTCTATTATGATAAGACGATCGTTTCTATTGATACGCTGAAACGAGATGTTGAATACCGCACGCATTTGGAAAATGCATATTGGGATATTATCGTGATCGATGAAGCGCAGAATGTTGCGGAACGGGGAGACCATCAGGCCCAGCGTTCTCGTCTGGCCAAGCTGCTTGCAGATCGCAGTGATACCATGATCATGTTGTCCGCAACGCCTCACGACGGTCGGGCAAAGAGTTTTGCTTCTTTGATGAACATGCTGGATCCCACAGCCATTGCCGACCCTGAAAACTATACCCCCGAAGATATTAAAGGACTGTGCATTCGCCGCTTCAAAAAAGATGTAAAAGACCAGGTCAGCGGTGCTTTCCTGGAAAGAAAAATCACGCTTGTGCGCTGCAATGCCTCTGCGCAGGAAGAACATGCTTTTGATGTTTTTGCCCAGATGCAGTTGGAAATGGATTTGGGAAAAACCAAAGGAACCGGCCAGCTGTTTAAGACCAGTTTGGAAAAATCTCTGTTTTCCAGTCCTGCCGCATGCGTAAAGAGTATCGATGAGCGGCTGAAGAAGCTTTATAAAAAATATACCGCAGATGACATCCAGGATATGGGCCTGCTGGAAGAACTGAAAACGGCACTGGAAGCAATTACGCCTGCTGGATTTACCCGTTATCAGAAACTGCTGGAACTCCTTCACAGCAAGGAATACGGCTGGCACCCGGAAGATCCCGGTGACCGTGTGGTTATTTTCACAGAACGTATTGAGACCATGAAGTATCTTGCAGAGAGACTTCGTCAAGACCTGGGCTTGAATGCAAATGCGATCCAGGAAATTTCTGGCGGGATGAGTGATGCGGAGCAGCAGCGGATCGTTGAAGATTTTGGCCGCACGGAGTCCCCGATTCGTGTGTTGGTTGCATCGGATGTTGCATCGGAGGGCTTGAATCTGCATTATCTGAGCCACCGGCTGATTCATTTTGACATTCCCTGGTCTTTGATGGTGTTCCAGCAGAGAAACGGTAGAATCGACAGATATGGTCAGAAAAACCGCCCGGATATTCGCTATTTCTGTATTTCCAGCAAAAACGAAAAGATTCATGGAGACATGCGAAACCTGGAGATCCTCATTCAGAAAGAGGATCAGGCAAACAAAAATATTGGAGATCCTGCCTTGCTGCTTGGTATGTTCTGCGTGGAGGATGAAGAAAATGTACTTGCCGGAGCATTGGAAAAAGAACTTGGTGAAGAAGAATTCTCAAAGATCTTTGATGCCAGCGAAGATGACTTCGACCCGTTTGAAGCAATGATGGCCGCTGCCGGTGAAGCGGAAGCTGAGGACGAGAAAAAATCGGAGATCGTTTCAGATGAAACCTTGTTTTCGGATATGGAGTATTTGTATCAGGCGCTCACATACCTGAATCAGAAAGAAAGTCATCCTGTTGAAAGGCTGAAAATCGTTTCCGGTTTGGATATCAGACTGACACCCGATATGGAGCGGCGCTTGAAGGCACTGGTTCCGGAAGAAGCACTTCCGCAGGGAGGAACGCTCCGGGTTTCTGACGACAAAGCCTTCTGCATGGAACAGATGCGAAGCAGTATGCAGAAAAACATGGACGAATCCGCCTGGCCGACCACGCAGTATTTATGGAAACTCCACCCCGTTCTGAGTTGGGTCAATGACAAGGCAAGTCTGCTGTTTAAGAGAGATGAAGCCCCTGTTCTTGGGCTTCCCGGAGGGTTAAAAGCGGGCGAAAGCATTTATGTTGTGACCGGCAGTATGCCCAATCTAAAGTCAACACCGCTGGTGGATGAATGGTTTGGCTTGCTGTACCAGGATGGCAAATTCGTGAAGGTGCTGTCGATGAATGAAGTGGTGCAGAAAACAGGATTAAGCAATCCCAAGATCCCGAATACGGATCGCATAGGGAACGATGAAATTTCTGCCGCAAGTTCCTTGCTGGGGGATGTGGTTGCCCAGGCAAAAGTGTATTTGGACGAACATTATAACAGATACCAGGCGGAAATGAATCCGCTGCTGGATGAAGAAGTTGAGAAACTGATCGAGCTTCAAGAGAAGCATAAAAAATACTACCAGCTGACCTTGTTCGAGCATGAGCGAAAGCTCCAGGAGCAGGAGCGCCGGGTGGATGAACTCTTTGACCGGTTTGTCAGCTGGGTGAAAGAAACATTGACAATACAGAATAACCCTTATATCCGAGTTGTATCTGTGTTGATGGGGGTGTGGCAATGAGCATGGATTTAACTGGCATCACCAATAAAAATGAATACTATACCAACCATTATTTTTCCACGGTGTTTGAAGAAAATGCCGGTGCCACGATCAGCGGTTGGAACGCCGCTGCGAAAGAATCCGAAGAAATCAGAACGCCCTGGTCGCTTCTGCGGCAGAATGCACGGCAGTATTATACGGCACATGATAAATTTGTTCGTTCTTCTGTAAACTTACAAGCTCTTGCCAATATCAAGATGCTTGCAGGTAGCTATCTGAAATCATTGGGCTATCCAGAAGCAAAACCGGAAGTTGTGACGGTGGACGATTCTCTGTCGGTTCCGGTTTATCTTGAAATGACAAAAAGCAATGGCGCACCATTGCTGTGGGTGTTGTTGTCAGCATCGAAGGAATCGGATGCTGGCATTATGGAGAGCTTTGTGTTTCATGCCGACGATGTAGATGATGATGCGGCCGGTACACTCTACAAGGGTGTTTTAGGCGAGATGGCAAACGAGGACTTGGTTACAAAAATCCTCTTTGGTGCTGCTGAACCTCCTCGTTTTGTTATGCTGATTGGCATGAATCAGATTGCGCTTATCGACCGCAACAAGTGGAATGAAAAGCGTTACCTTCAGTTTGAGCTTGAGGAAATTTTCTCTCGATTGGAAAATACAACTTTGCAGACCATGTCTGTATTGCTTCATAAGGATTCTCTTTGTCCTGATGACGGAAAAGTTTTGTTGGATGAGTTGGATGAACAGAGCCAGAAGAATGCTTCCGGCGTATCGCAAGACTTAAAGTATGCCCTCCGTGAGAGCATTGAATTGCTGGGCAATGAAGTCCTTTACGATATGAAGACACGCCTTGGTCGTGATCTTGATGCAGACCCTGTAGATGCCGGACAGTTGACTTTAGAGTGTCTGCGCTATATGTATCGTATGCTGTTTGTGCTCTTTATTGAGTCCAGACCGGAACTTGGCTATGCACCGATCAAAGCACAGAGCTATTACTCCGGATATTCTCTGGAAAGTTTACGAGATATTGCGGATAACATCCGTGATGATGTAAATGAAGTTGGTGACGGCTATTACCTGCACGAAACGCTGGCAAAGCTCTATGAGCTGATTTATGACGGCTATCCGAAAACGGAAGATGAACTGAAAAAAGCGACTGGTTCCGATAGCTTGCACGATATCTTTCTGATTGCTCCGCTGAAGGCGCATATCTTTGATCCGGAATATACCAAGATGATTACTGCGGCCAAGCTGAGAAACAGCTGTATGCTGCGGATCATTGACCTTATGAGCTTGACAAGGGCTACGGGCAGAAGAAATGGCCGCCGTGGTCGTATTTCCTATGCAAATCTGGGCATCAACCAGATGGGTGCCGTGTATGAGGCCCTGCTTTCTTACCGTGGCTTTATCGCCCAGCAGGATCTCTATGAAGTAAAGAGAGCCGGTGACAGCTTCAACGAGCTGGATGTTGGATACTTTGTATCTGAATCTGAGCTTGACCAATATACCGAAGATGAGCGTGTCCGTTATGAATCTGGTGAAAAAGCGGGCAAGCTCCGTATGTATGAAAAAGGCACTTTCATTTATCGTCTGGCAGGTAGAGAGCGAGAGAAATCCGCATCCTACTACACACCAGAGGTTTTGACCAAGTGTCTGGTCAAGTATGCCCTGAAAGAGCTTCTGGAAGGAAAAACTGCGGACGAAATTCTCAAGCTGACCATCTGCGAGCCTGCTATGGGCAGTGCGGCCTTCCTGAACGAAGCCATCAATCAGCTGGCAGAAGCCTATCTTTCCCGCAAGGAGAAAGAAACCGGCCAGATTATCAGCTACGAAAAGAGATTTAATGAACTGCAAAAGGTCAAGATGTTCATTGCCGACCGCAATGTTTATGGCATCGACCTGAACCCTGTGGCTGTTGAGCTGGCAGAGGTTTCCCTGTGGCTGAATACCATTTATGAGGGCGGCTTTGTACCTTGGTTTGGCACCCAGCTGGTAAACGGAAACTCCCTGATCGGCGCAAGGCGGCAGGTGTACCGCATTGAAAACACACAATCCACCTCAAAGGGGCTGCGCTGGTATGAGATGGAGCCGGAGCGGCTGCCTTTGGGTACAAAGCGTATGCCGAAAAAGCAGGTTTATCATTTTTTGCTTGGCGATCCGGGAATGTGCAGCTATTCCGATAAAGTAATCAAACAGTTGGAGCCCGCAAACATCAAGGAGATGAAAGACTGGAACAAGAAATTTACCAGTCCGGTCACTGACGATGAGGTTGTTACTCTGCTGCGACTTTCTGCGGCAATTGATGAGCTGTGGGAGGCGCAAATTCAACTGCGCAAGGAAGTGGATGTGAAAACTCAGGACTCCCTGACGATCTTTGGTTATACCGATGATGCAGAGGATTCACATACGACGATTCGCCAGAAGGACAAAATCTTCAGCGAACTCTATAAGAGTGAGCACATGAGGAATGCCGGTCCCTATGCCCGAGTGAAGTTTGCAATGGACTATTGGTGTGCGCTGTGGTTCTGGCCGATTGACAAAGCGGATCTGCTTCCTACCAGAAGTGAATTCCTGTTTGATATGTCCCTGATTCTTGAAGGAACTACCAAATCTGTTCTTGTGACTGATGTTGTGAATGACAAGAAGAATATTCACGGACAGATTTCTATGTTCCCGACAGAAATGCAGAAAATTGAGGCCGAAATTCTTGATTTATATTCAGATATCGGTGAGGTTGATATTCCCGCGTTGAGAAAACAAAATCCGAGACTGGATCTGGCTGCAAGAATTGCAGAACAGAACAAGTTCATGCACTGGGAGCTTGAATTTGCGGACTTGTTTGCAGAGCGTGGCGGGTTTGATTTGATTATTGGTAATCCGCCTTGGATTAAGATCGAATGGAATGAACAGAGTGTACTTTCTGATACGCATCCGATGTTTGCGGTAAAGAAACTGACCGCTACACAGACAACGCATAAACGAGCAGAGGCTCTGGAAAATACAGCAACACGCAAAATGTATTTTTCAGAATATGAAATGCTGTCTGGCGAACAAGCTTTCTTAAATGCGGTACAGAATTATGCAGATTTGAAGGGACAGCAGACGAATTTGTTCAAGTGCTTTTTACCGCAGTCTTGGACGTTTAGCGGCAAAAGCGGCGTTGCTGCCTTTGTACACCCTGAGGGTGTCTATGACGACCCGAAGGGTGGTGCACTTCGGGAAAAGCTGTATTCTCGTTTGCGTTATCATTTTCAGTTTGCAAATGAGAGGAAGCTGTTTCCCGAAGTGCACCACCATACACAATTCAGTTTGAATGTGTATGGTGGTCCACTGATGGTGTCTTTCGACACCATCAGCAATCTCTACGATGTTAAAAGCATCGTAGAGTGTTACGAAGGAGATGCTTCCGCACCGATACCGGGTATTAAAGACGAAAACAGTGATTGGAACGTAAAGGGACACCCCGACCGAATCATTCATGTTACAAAAAAGGAGTTGGCGGTATTTGCTAAGCTGTTTGATGGAAACGATAATTGGAAACAGGCTAAATTGCCGCAATTACATGTTGTTCAGTTGGTAGATGCTCTTAGGGTATTTGCTAATCAGCCAAAGACGATAGCCACAGAAACCGAAAAAATATATACAGCAGAGATGTGGCATGAAACAAACAACCAAATCGATGGAACAATCGAACGTAATGTAGATTTCCCTGAAAGTGTTAAATCAATGATTTATTCTGGTCCACACATCGGAGTTGCTAATCCGTTGTTTAAGACATCACGGCGAATTTGCAAGTTAAATAGCGACTTTGACCCAATTGACTTAACTTATATTGATGACGGATATCTTCAAAGGTGCAACTATTCTATAGCATGTTCTTACGAGGAATATCGAAATCGTACTCCTGTTACGCAATGGAATATACGCTACGATGAAGGATATCGTCTTTGTATGCGAAAAATGCTAAATCAAGGTGGTGAACGCACCTATATGGTAGCAATAATTCCTCCGTTGTCCGAACATATTCACGGTAATTTTGGCATGTGCATGAAACAAGGACTGGCGTCTTTTGCGGCAAACTCTTTTTCTATACCATTCGATTTTTATTTGAAATCAACTGGTAAAGCTAACATAAATTTCTCGGCTGCATCAGGCTTTCCAATTTTAGAAAGTTGGAAACACCAAAAAGATACCATTTGCCGTGCGTTACTTCTTAACTGTGTTACTAAATACTTTGCGGATTTGTGGAATAAAGAATATGTAACAAGCTATGTATTACAGAGTTGGTCTAAATCCGACCCACGTCTTTCTAACACTCGTTTTAGCTCATTAACACCACAATGGACTTGGGACACTCCCCTCCGTACCGACTACGAGCGCCGCCAGGCACTGGTTGAAATCGACGTACTAACAGCAATGGCTCTCGGTATGACGTTGGAGCAGCTGAAAACCATCTACCGCATCCAGTTCCCGGTGTTGCAAAGCTACGAAGCAGATACTTGGTATGATGCCAACGGTCGAATCGTCTTTACCAACAACCGTAGCCTAGTGGGGGTTGGTTTCGACCGGAAAGAGTTTGAGCTGGACATGAAGGATGCCCCTGCCGGGAAGAAGTTCTACCGCACCATCATGGATGACACCATGCCCGGCGGCCCTGTGGAGCGCACCATTGAGTATGTTGCCCCCTTTGACCGCTGTGACCGGGAACAGGACTATGAGACTGCTTGGAAGTTCTTTGAGGAGAAGTATAAGGAGAATTAGCAATTGAAAATTTCTGATATTTGCGCCAGATCTACCAGTAACACTCCGACGGATGGTGATGTGATTAAGGTTGAATCTACTTCTTTGAACTCAGCAATGGTTTCTCCAATCGTTTTGCAGCATAGTGATTCTGATGTAACCAGAATCGTATTAGAGCCGTTGTTTGTGGATAATCCTCATGATCGCAGCAAAAGTGTAAAGGTAAAGCTGGTGTATGAAAAGCGAAAAAAGGGTGAGCAGTATCCTACGGAAAAAATCACCCCCCGCAACATCAAGAATGGCGAAGTCATGGAAATGGCATTGGACTCCACCGCAACCCAATCACTGATGCAGAATCTCACTTTGTTATACAAAATGTATGCTGTCGATGGTATACCTTATGGGCAGGCAACATACAAGCGGGTAGATAGCATGTTCAGGAGTTTTCTTGATATTATCCAGACTGATCCCACTGCAGCCCGCCTAATTGGAAATAAGGAAAATTTTGCGCTTGTCAAAGAACTGCTTCGGCTGATTACACAAGCCGAGTCGTTGGAATCCCTCTCCAATGCGTTGAAAACCCTGCAAGACGATAGTATTGCAAGTCTGAGCGAAACGGTTAGTTTTGAAAGGCTGAACAGGGTAATTTCACTCATGCAGGATAATATGGGAAATAGCAAAGAGGAATTCTGGCAAAAAGACATATTTACCGAGCATCAGTGGGTATTGGCACAGCTTTTCTCCACCCCATGCACAATTCTAGGGGATAAGGTATATGTAGGGGGAAAAGGCATCGGAAATAAACATGGAAATGTATGTGATTTTATTTATCAAAACAAGCTTTCTGGTAATGTAATTTTGATTGAAATCAAAACACCGGAAGCAAAAATCATTCAAGGCAAGTACAGAGATACCTACAGTTTTACTTCCGAACTTAGCGGTGCCGTCAATCAGGTCATTAATTATCGAGACAAGCTTATGAAGGAATATAATAATATCAGTGCAAATTCAGAACAGGAATTTGCTGCCTTTTACCCCAAATGCGTGGTTATTATTGGAAAGCTGGAAGGAATGAATCCTAGCGAAAAAGCGGCCTATGAGAACTACCGCAACAGCTTAAATAATATTGAAATCATCACTTTTGATGAGATTTTGCAGCGGCTAATCGATTTGCGAGATGTTTTCGCTACCGTTGATGCAACAATGGATGACGATGACATCCAAGATTTTCCTTTCTGATTTGAGGTGGTTAAAATGAAAATTGACCCTGAAATAGCAAAACTAATCTGTGAATTAGAGTATTTGCTTGGCGGTGAATGCTACAATCCTAGTTCCTATGATGGATGGACTGGTTCTGAAGGTCTAGAATATCGTTATCCTGTATATGCGTTGAAAGACCCCGAAAGTAATGAACTTTCAAAATTCAGAGGGAATGTAGCAGAATCTGCCAATAGATTCTCTGAGAGGACTGTAAGAACCATGAAATACAAATTTGGTGCAAATCACTTGTTTGTGGGAAATGGAATTAAAAGGATTCTAGAAGCAATCGAAGAGAGATACAATCTTGATTTTAATGAGCTAGAAGCTAAGCGTATTCAGGAATGCAAAAAACAAGATGAGCAGGGTTAAGACCGCTACCTGATATGAGAATTAAATGAGTAAAAATGCGCTATATTGCACGAAAGAACGATAATTAAGGAGGACCGCAGTATGCTACCATCCATACTTGCCAAACAATTACAGAAGGGCATCGGGGATTATATCGAAACCACATTCCCGATGACCAATGAACCGTTCAAAGGTTCCGTAGAGAAAATGCTGGCGAATAAAGGCTCTGTTTATCATGAGCCTTATGTTGCTGTGCGCCTTCCATTCCGTGTGGCGGCGGAGATGCCTGCTTGCTTTGAAGCGATTCATCCTGCATATCTTCCTTATGTGCATCAGCAAAAAGCCTTTGAGCGACTGACCGGAGATGATGGTAGATCCACGTTGGTTGCAACGGGTACCGGTTCCGGCAAAACCGAGTGTTTCCTCTACCCAATTCTGGAATATTGCTATCAGCACCGTGGCGAACGGGGGATAAAAGCACTCATTATTTATCCCATGAATGCCCTGGCCACGGACCAGGCGAAACGTATTGCGGAGCTGATCTATGGAAGCGGGGAACTGCGTGGAAATGTGACTGTGGGTATGTATGTCGGTGGACAAGAGCATACCTCTGCCCGCACCATGAGCGAACATGGCGTTATTACAGACCACGAGACCATGCTGAACAACCCACCGGATATTCTGATGACCAACTATAAAATGCTGGACTATCTGCTGGTGCGCCCGAAAGATGCGCTGTTGTGGCAGGATAACGATTCCGAGACACTGAAATATATTGCAGTCGATGAGCTGCATACATTTGACGGAGCGCAAGGTACAGATTTGGCTTGTTTGCTTCGCCGCCTGAAACGACGTCTGGGCATCTATGATGGATACCTGTGCTGTGTCGGTACATCCGCAACCATGGGCACCAAAGAAAATAACGACAATATTCTGAATTACGCAGAAGAAATCTTTGGGGAACCCTTTGACAAGGATGCAATCATCACGGAAGACCGGTTGAGTGCCCAGGAGTTCTTTGCAGGTGCTGACGTGACGGAATTTACATTGCCAACAGCGCAGCAGGCTATGGAGCTGGAAAAACTGTCTGCGGAAGATGTGCCGTCGGCCTACTTGCTCAGTGCGGTAAAAGCCTGGTTTTCGGATTTTTCTTTTGATGTTCTAGAGGAGGAAGGCAGGCTCCAGCTTGGAGATGCGCTGATGCATCACAGCTTCATGCAGTCGGTGATCAACCTGACCGGCGGCGCCTATTATCAGGTTTCTAAAATTGCGGAAGATTTGGCTGCCCATTATCCGGAGCTGAAAACGCTGCCGAATGCAGATCTGGTTATCAATTCTCTCTTTGCGCTGATTTCTCATGCGAGAACGGGCAAGGCAGGAAAACTGCGGCCATTTTTGAATGTTCAGGTTCAGCTCTGGATGCGGGAACTTCGCCGCCTTGTTGCGAAAGTAGATCCGGAGGAAATCAC
This sequence comes from uncultured Senegalimassilia sp., assembly GCA_934661765.1. Next base: position 7,802 of record CAKUJT010000029.1, on the reverse strand, counting down.
TTATGAGATCGCTCGTGATTTGAATACGCAACAGGCAAAACAGTATCTTCCTGTTATAAACTGCCGTGACTGTGGTATTACCGGCTGGGTATCCGTACTCAATGAACGCAGCAATGCCACCATGACAAACCTTGAATCCTTCTACAACCTGTATTTCCGTGGGGATGAAAAAATCGTGATGATGTTTCCCCATGCGCACGGTGAACGGATTTCGGGTATGATCCCGGCAAGGATCTGCCCCGATTGTCTGCAAGTAAAACTTGGTGAGGAAGGGACAGGCGAGTGCGCCAGCTGCGGTACTGAAATGGTCGAGATTGTGATTCCCAATCCGATCAAAACTTCCGGCACGAAGAACCGCAAGCAATATATTTGCCCCTGCTGTGGCAGCCGCCGTGGCCTTTCACTGATGGGTATTCGCAGCGCAACAGAAATCAGCGCAAGCATTTCTCAAATGTTTGCATCCAGGTTTAATGATGACAAAAAGACATTGGCATTCTCGGATAATGTCCAGGATGCGGCTCACCGGGCAGGTTTTTTCAACGCAAGAACATGGCGTTTTTGTCTTCGAACCGCTATTCAAAAATACTGTACGGAAGTGGGTTCCGGTCAAAACCTCGGGGATTTTCAGAAGGGGTTTATAGAGTATTGGCATGAGCGCATGACCGATGAGCAGTTTGTTAGCTTCTTCATTGCGCCCAATCTGACTTGGAAACAGGCCTATGAAGATATGGTTCAAAAGCGCAGCCTGGGCAAAGAGAAACAAGCACAAATTCTGATGTATGAAATCGAACAGCGCATCAAGTACGAAATCATGCTTGAATTTGGTCTTGCCGGTAAAATCGGGCGAACACTTGAAAAGTCCAACTGCTCTGTCATTTCCTTTGCAGCGGAAGATGTTCTTCAGATCGCCGATGCCGTACAGGAAAGAACGATCAATGAACTTGGCGTATTGACTGCTGAAAACCCAGATTCGTTCAAGCGTATGGTTATTGGATACTTGAATCTGATGCGCACAAATGGTGCTTTCGAGGATAAAGTGTTCGACGAATATACCGTAGGCGATGGTAATGGTTATATGCTGTCAAATGACAGAAACCGTTGGCTGCCTGGCCGCCAATCTGGTCGAAACACGCCTCGATTTATTGCTGAGCACATTAGCAATGGTCGATCTTCCTTTGAGTTTGATTCACCTGCTGCTAATAAGTATGTAGACTGGATCGCTTCCTGCTGTAATGAAGTGATGGTGGATGACAGCAACTTTCGGGCAATCAGCAGATTCATTCTGGACGAAGCAGTAAAGAGGAATGTAATATCTCTGGTTCCTTCTTCGGTCAACTATAAGATTTACGGGCTTAATAAGGAACGAGTCTTTATCACAGATGATGTGATGCAGATGCGTTGTGATAAATGCGGCTGCGTATATGCTGTTGCAGCAGAAAATGCAGCACTTTGGTTTGGTGCGCCCTGCCAAAGAACTGCCTGTGGCGGCACCCTGGAAGAATACGATACAGGAGAAATCAATTATTATGGTCGCCTTTACAGCGGCGGTGATTTGGTCCGTATCAACGCAAGAGAGCACACGGGTTTATTAGAGCGTCCTGATAGAGAGCAGCTGGAAATTGATTTTAAGCGTGGTAAAGATACCCGGGAGATTTGGGACCCCAATGTATTATCCTGTACGCCGACCCTGGAAATGGGCATTGATATTGGTGATTTGTCTACGGTTATCCTGTGCAGCATGCCGCCGGCCCAGAGCCAATTCTTGCAGAGAGCCGGACGTGCCGGCCGTAAAGACGGCAATGCTCTGACCTTGGCGGTTGCGAATGCGAGACCTCACGACTTGTATTTCTATTCGGATCCCCTGGAAATGATTGCCGGCGAGGTCACGCCGCCGAAAATCTTCCTCCGGGCCTCTGCTGTTCTTGAAAGACAGTTTGTAGCCTTCTGCATGGATTCCTGGGTCAAAAAAGGGATCCCGGATGGGGCAATTCCCGATAAAGTGGGTGCTGTTCTGAAAAAATTGGATGCGCGTCCGGATGATATGTTCCCCTTCAATTTCTTGAATTATGTACAAAGCACATTGTCCCGCCAGCTGAACTCTTTCATGCAGATGTTTGCGGCATACCTGGATGACAGCGCAAGAGAAGAATTGCAGCTGTTCGCCAGAGGAAAAGATGCAAATGACAGCCCCATGTATGTCAAAATTCTGGATGCATTCCAGGATTTGAAAAAGCAGCAGGATGCACTGAAAACAAGCGTGGATGCCCTGAAAACCATGATCCGTGATTTGGAAGATAAGCCCAAAGACCGCTCCTATGATGAAGAAATCAAAGAACTGAAGCATGAAGAAGCAGCACTGCTTACAGTCCTTCAGGAAATTGGCAAGAAAAATATCTTTAATTTCCTGTCTGACGAGGGATTGCTGCCCAATTATGCGTTCCCGGAAGCGGGGATTATTCTGCGAGCGGTTCTCTATCGCAAGGAGGACGAAGAAACACCGGCTCAAAAGAAAAAATACGAAAAAATGGTCTATGAATACAGCCGCAGCGCATCCGCTGCAATCAGTGAATTTGCGCCGAATAATAACTTTTATGTTGACGGCCGGAAGCTGACCATAGACCAGGTCGATTTGACAACGGCGCAGACCGCAAGATGGAGACTCTGCCCGAATTGTTCTCATGCTCAAATCGAAGAAACCGGAAAGAACACCTCTGCTTGTCCACAATGCGGCAGTCCTGCCTGGGCGGATGCCGGACAGGTCAGACCGATGTTGAAGGTTCAAATGGTCTACTCCAACATGGACTATACAAAGAGCATGATCAGCGACGAAAGCGAGGAGCGAAGCAATATTTTCTATTGCAAGCAGCTCTTGGTGGATGTTGATGAGGACCACGATATTTCCAGCGCATATCGTATGGACAACGAGGATTTTCCATTTGGATATGAGTTTGTGCGCAAAGCAACGCTGCGTGAAATCAACTTTGGCGAGAGCGACATGACCGGTGAAAAATTGTCAGTGTCCGGTGTGGAAGAAGTGCGTAAAGGCTTTAGAATCTGTAAGTATTGCGGCAAAATTCAACCTCAAAACGGAAAAGCCAACCATAGTTTCGCCTGCAAGACACGAAAGATACCTGCTTTAATGCAGGCTGATGCTTATGAGGAATGTCTGTTCCTGTATCGGGAATTCAGCACAGAGATTCTGCGGCTTCTTGTTCCGGCGACTACAATGGATTCTACTTCCGTGAAAATGGAATCGTTTGTGGCGGCGTTTATGTTGGGGATGAAAGAGTATTTCGGCAATGTAGATCATCTAAGGGCAACTGTCAGTGAGGTCCCTGTTCCCGATGCGGATTATCGAAAACAGTATCTGGTCATCTACGATTCTGTTCCGGGTGGTACAGGGTATCTAAAACAGCTGGTGCACGAAAAGAACGCTCTGATCGAAATTTTTGAGAAGGCACTTCATGTAATGGAAAATTGCTCCTGCAAAGAGGACCCGCAGAAAGATGGGTGTTACCATTGCCTGTATGCCTACCGCCAGAGTCAGCAGATCGGCAATATTTCAAGGACTGCGGCTATCAGAATTTTGAAGTCGATTCTTTCAGGCAAAGACAATGTTCAGAAGATCCATAGAATCAATGATATTCCCGTCAATCCGTTGTTTGACAGCGAGTTGGAACAGCGGTTTATGGAGTCAATTCGCACCAAGGTTGGTGCAGCCAACGTAAGCGACACAATTCGCAATGGCAAACATGGTTATTATGTGAAAATAGAGAACGCAGCCTGGGAAATTGAGCCGCAGGTGCTTCTGGATGCCAGTTCTGGTGTTTCAGTATCCTGCAAGCCGGATTTTGTGTTCTGGCCGGTTTCCGCACCGGATCACAAGCCTGTGGCCGTATTCACAGATGGGTTTCTATATCACAAAGACATCGTTTCTGATGACACAATAAAGCGAGAAGCCATTCGCAGAAGCGGAAAATTCCGTGTTTGGTCCCTGAGTTTCAAGGATGTTCAGAGCGTATTTGCCCCACAGGGCGATTTTTACACGCCAACACTTGAAGCAGAAAAAATGCCTTCCGGCAAGATGATGTATCAGAATATGATCAAGAAGCAAAAAGCAGATGTCATCGAACCGGCAAAGTTGTCTTCCTTCGACTTGCTGCTGGAATATCTTAAACTGCCTGATGCAGAGATCGTTTTTAAGGGACAAGCATACGCATATTCTCTGTCTCTGCTAGAACCTGCCCTGATGAAGAATAGTCTTGCTTTCAATAAGTGGGAGATGATCGTAAAAGCCGTCAATGACCAGACACACTTTACGAAGGGGGATTTCGTATTCCCGGGGACCATATTCGGCAGCTGGATCCCGAGAAGCTCCAATGCGCATCTGGCAGTTCATGCTGCTATTCTTGCATCGGAATTAAAAACAGAAGGTGCTGTTGCAGTTTGCGCTGTTCTCAATGACGAAAAGGACAGTAGAACAGACAAATATGAGCAGGAGTGGAATGGCCTTTGGAGATTCTATAACCTGATGCAATTCTCGGATGAATTTATAGCAGTATCGTCTGTAGGCATGAGCCGCATGGATTATCTCGCATTGCCAGTTGCAATACATGCTGATTCTGATACCGCTGCACCTGAAACTGCGGTTGGTGATGCCTGGAATGCAATTCAGGAGCTTCTATTTGATGATGATGCCAAGGCATTTGTCGAAATCGCAAAAAATGCTGGCATGCCGGTTCCGGATGAAGATAACATTGGCTACGAGGTCGAAGGCAACGACGGAGAAGTGGTTGCTACTGTAGAAATTGCATGGCCTGATAGAAAAATTGGGTTTATGACAGCCGAGCAAGCAGAAGATCAGGAGAAAATCGAAGCTTTAGGGTGGAGGATCCTGAATTTACTGGATGCTGCGGATATGGATATCGCAAGTTATTTTGGAGGTGATAACCAATGACGGAACATGTCAAAGTGGCCATTTCATCGGATTTTTTAACGGCATTTGCTCGGCTTCCGAGACAAGTTCAAGGTAAAGTGACGGAGTTTGTCAATAAGTTCCGAAATGATCCCATTTCCCCTGGTATCCACTATGAGAAACTAAATTCAGGAATAGATAAGAAGATTTTTTCCGTACGTATAGATGATACCTATCGTGGTATCGTTGTCCGTCAGCAAGAAACCGGCGTGTATCTGCTTCTGTGGGTGGATCACCATGATGAAGTCTATCAATGGGCAGCGCACAAGCGCTGTGAAGTCAACCCTCAGACAGGTGCCATTCAGGTGTTTGACGTTCAGACTGTAGTAGAACAGGTATCTACACCTGAAAAAGTCGCTCTATTTGCTCTTGCGACGGATGACGATTTGCTTCAACTCGGCGTACCTGAGGCACAGCTTGATTTTGTCAGAAGTTTTATTCATAAAGAGGATTTTTACAAAGCTGAATCCGCTATGCCGCAGGATGCTTATGAACATCTTTCTTGGTTGGCAGAAGGGTTCCCTGTGACAGAAGTTTTGGAGCTTGTTGCCGAAGAACAGAATACTTCTGCCTCCGGCGAAGATTTTGCGGCTGCATTAGATGTTCCTGCAACACTGAAATCTTTTGTTGTAGTCGATGGAGAAGACGAATTGCGCCGAATTATGGCAGAACCACTGGAAAAATGGCGTGTATTTCTTCACCCAACACAGAGAAAAATTGTCCGGAAAGCGTATTCCGGCGCCGCAAGAGTGCTTGGTGGTGCCGGTACCGGCAAAACCGTAGTTGCCATGCATCGGGCAAAACAGTTGGCATCCAAATGCGAAGGACAGCAGCGAATCCTGATGACGACCTTTACCGCAAACCTCGCAGCTGACATCCGAGAGAATCTGCGTAAAATCTGTACCCTGGAAGAACTCCGAAGAATAGAAGTCATTCATCTGGATGCCTGGGTAAATCAATTCCTTCATGAATCCAGTTTTTCTGCCCAAATCGGATATGATGATGCCATTGACCCCATTTGGGAGAAAGCGATTCTGCTTGCAAACAATGATTTGCCATTTGAAGTGCCCTTTTACAAGGAAGAATGGAATCGTATTGTAATTGCACAGGAAGCACTTACTCTCGATAAATATGTGAAGGCAACCAGGAACGGCCGTGGAACCAGGCTTGACCGTAAAAAAAGAATACAGGTATGGAAGGTGTTCAATAATTACCAGAACTTGATGAAAGAATATCAGATTCGTGACATCAACACGGCCATGTATGAAAGCACAAAACTTCTACAGGCGGCCGGCAGAAAGCCAAGATATGCAAGCATCATCATCGATGAAGGACAGGACTTTAGCGACAATGCGTATCGACTGATCAGAGCACTGGCCGGGGAAGAACATCCGAATGACATCTTCATTGTGGGGGATTCCCACCAGCGTATTTATCGAAACCATCCAACGTTATCAAAATGCGGCATCAACGTGCGTGGCCGCAGCAGCATTCTTAAAATCAATTACCGTACTACCGAGGAAATACGAAAACATGCCTTTGCATTATTGAACGGGATTTCTTTTGATGATTTAGATGATGGGGCAGATATTGGAGGCAAGTGCCAATCGCTTACGCATGGTGAAAAACCGATCATCGAGAATTTCGGCAATGCCAATGATGAATTTGATTTCATGCTGGGCGAAGTGAAAAAGCTCAAGAATAGCGGCATCGCACTTACGGATATTTGCGTAGTTGCACGGACCAAAAAATTGGTTGACGATTATATCGCATTATTTACAAGAGCTGGTATCCGCTCCTACGCTATTAAGAGAAACAAGGCAGATGACCGCAGTTACGACGGTTTGCGTGTGGCTACTATGCATCGAGTAAAGGGATTGGAATTCAAATATGTTTTTATTGCTGCTGTGAACAATAGAATTATTCCACTACCTTCTGCTATCAATAAAACAGACCCCGTTTCCGAAGCAGAGTCAATAACTTCAGAAAAATGCCTGCTTTATGTAGCAATGACCCGTGCACAAAAAGGTGTCTACATTACAAGCTACGGAAAAAAATCAGACTTTTTACTGCTGTAAAATGCGCTTCTGTATACCTACGGTCAATGCGGAATGTACGTTTTATGTAAACTGAGCAGGCCGTATTGGCTGCTACTTGCCAATGTAGAAACAGTGGATATGCGTCCTATATTGTCCGCAGATAAAATGATACCACAGCCGATTGTGACAAGTAACTTTTAACGAGTTACTGAAAAACAATCATCTGTTTAAGAAATGTTAGAAAAATATCTTGACAATTGCGAATATATGTTCTATAATTCAGGCAGGCGAGGCCATCACAACTAAATAATCCCCGTACTCAAATCGCGCAAGCGGAGACAGTGATGTAACATCATTGAGCTACCAAGCACCGTAAGAGGCTAATCTTCAGACAGGAGAAATCCTGCCTGTGTGGTTAGCATCTTACGGTGTTTTTTGTTTTTGGGAGACGGGGGTGTGATGTGAAGCCATGCAGCTTGACAAGCGCATACCCGCCAGAAAATGGGATACGACTTTGCGAGGATAGGAGCAAAGCAACGCTGCGGTGAAACTCCGGGGCAGGAACGGCATTGGAATAGGGCGGCAACATATTTTGATGGGAAATTTTTTTCTTGACATTTACGAACATATATTCTACAATATAAGCAGGTTAAAATACCGCAATTGAATATTTGTGTTCTCGATTCGCGTATGCGGAGCCAATGATGGTTTTCATTGAGACTGCCCTAGCACCGTAAGAGGCTTACCTTCAGACAGAAGAAATTCTGCCTGTGTGGTTGGCATCTTAC
>CAKUJT010000028.1 GCA_934661765.1 uncultured Senegalimassilia sp. | reverse complement strand
GGGCTGCAGCTTGCAAGCTGCAGCCCGTCGCCATTGTTGGCGCTATTCCTCGTCGAGTGCGGTCTGCTTGATGCGGGCCGCCAGGTCGGCGCCGCGATCGCCGAACAGAAGCGCGCTATTGTGCTTGAAGAAGCGCTCGCTTCCGTGTGCGTTGATGAAAGCCATGCTGTAGCGGTTCGCGGAGAGGTCGGTGATGAGCAGCAGCATCTCCTGACCTTCGCCGAACGCCTGCTCGGCGAACGCCAATGCGCGGTCAAGGGCCTGCTCGCCCTGCTCAACGCGGTTCTCAAGCCCGCCGAGCATCTTGGAGAACGCTTCTTTGACCTGGTCGAACGTAAGCGACCCGCTTTGCGCTCCCAGGTGCTGCGCTTGCTGCAGCATGTCGATGGCGCGCTCGTAGGAGCGATACTTCTGCTCGGACAGAAGCCCGCTTGCGCGGTCGGTGCGCAGCAGACGGCGCACCTCGGCCTCCTGTGCGCGCACCTCCTCGGTAGCATCGGCGGTGCCGGTGGCTTCAAGCTTGTCGCGCATGGCCGCAAGGCGCGGGTGTGCGAACTCCACGGCGCCCTCCTCGAGCACCGCCTCGCGCAGCACGCCCGCAAGCGCGTCGGAGAGCAGGCCTACTACCGACACGCGCTCGTCGAAGGGCGCGGCCTGGGCTCGCTCGACCACTTCGGGGCCGGCAGTGCCTGCAAGCACACGGTCCACCTGGTAATCGGCGCGATACTTCGTGAACAGGTCGTAGTACACGGCGAAACGCTTGGCGATCTGGGGAGCCTGCACGTATTGGCCGATGAGCACCTCGTCGACGGGCAGGTCCTGCGCCTCGTAAAGCCTGATGGCGCTCGACAGGTCATCCCAGCCGCGGGCCGTGACGAATTCCTTGCCGTCGGGCGTGGTCTCCAGGTGATAGAAGTGGTCCTGCTCAACGTCAAGGTAGGTGATGACCGCCGGATGCACGCCGTGGCCGAGCGCATAATCGCGCCATGCCTGGAAGTCGGGCTCCACGTCAAGACGCTTCAAGCGGTCCCATGTTGCCAGGTCGAAGTCGCGGGCCGTGCGGTTGTACTCGGGCGGGTTGCCGGCCGTTACCACGATCCAACCCTCGGGGACCTTGTGGCGGCCGAACACCTTGTACTGCAGGAACTGCAGCATGGCGGGCGTGAGCGTTTCCGAGACGCAGTTGATTTCGTCGAGGAACAGGATGCCCTCGCGGTGCCCCGTCTGCTCGATGGCGTCGTAGACCGCGGCGATGATCTCGCTCATGGTGTATTCGGACACGTCATAGGTTTTCCCACCGTATTCCTTCTGGGCGATGAACGGCAGGCCCAACGCGCTTTGGCGCGTGTGATGGGTCATGGAGTAGGAAACGAAGCCCACCTCAAGCTCTTGTGCGATCTGCTCGACGATGGCGGTTTTGCCGATGCCGGGCGCGCCCAGCAGGAAGATGGGGCGCTGGCGCTGCGGCGGCAGGGCGTAGCCGCCGAACTCGTCTTTGGCGAAATACGCCTGCATGGTGTACTTGATCTGCTGTTTCGCCTGTTGGATATCCATGGCTGCTCCTTGCTCGATGGGGTGGTGCTAGGCTAGGTCGACGGCCTGCTCGGTAAACGTTTCGTCGAGGACGGCCTTCATGGCCCACGGCGGCACCGGTGCGCTTGCATCGGCGGTCTCGGCGTCGGGGAACACGAAGGCGGTATCGAAGGACGGCTTGTGGGCGGGGTAGGTGCCTTGGCCGTCGGTGAAGTAGAGAAGGCCGCCGAGGTTTTGGAACTCGCCTCGTTCAAGCGCATCTTCGACGTAGGCGAACACGGGCCGGAAATCGGTTCCGCCCAGGCCTTGGACCTGCACGTTGTCCAGGAAATCGTCCAGCTCGTCCAAGCTGTGGATGCAGTCGACGGCCGTTACGGCGGCGTCGCATTGCACCAGATGCACGTTCATGCGGGTGAAAAAGCCCGTCTCGTTGGACAGGATGGAATACGTGCGCTCAAGAAAACGCCTGACCAGCCCGTCTTTGGTGGACGCGGAAGTGTCGATAGCTATGACGAAATCGCGGATGCGTCGCTCTTCGACGTATTCCAAAGGCTCGATCAACGGCAGGTTGCCGTAGCGCGAAAGGCCGTAGCAATAATAGACGTAGTCGAACTCGTCGTCGTTGACGCGTACATGCTCGCCCATGCGCGCGAACTTGCGCAAGAAAGCGGTGAAGTCCTGCCGGCGGCGCGTGACCGAGCGCAGGTTCATGGAAAGGTTCGACCCTTCCACGCCCCAAAGCTTGATATAGGAGTCGAGCTGCACGCCCATTTCCAGCGCTGCGTTCTTCCACTGATCGCGCGAGCGGTCGAGGTTGACGGTGTCGGCGAAGCGGTTCGCCTGCACGCCGCGGGCCTGCTCGGGCGCCTCCTTTTCGGTGATATCGTCGAGCGACAGGCCGCGGTGGGCCTTGTGGTTGGGTTTGGCCTTGCGCGCCTCGTCGGGCATGGGCATGTCCGTGCCGTTCTTGCCCGCCTCGCCGGCGGCGGGGGCGGGGGAATCGGCGGCGTTTTCCTGCTTCTCGCCCGTTTGGGCCTGACGGAGTGCCGCCTCCTCGGCCGCCATGCGGTGCCAGGGCTCGTGGTCGTCGGCGAAGAAGGGCGCGGCCAGCTGCGCGAGTTCCTGGTCGCTTAACCCCTTGTCGGCGAAGTAACGGTATAGCGCCTCGGCCGTGAGCTGCGGGCATTCCGTTTGAAGCTGGGCGAGGGCTGCCGTTTGGCGCGCGGCGCGCGGGCTTGCCGTGGCGGGCAATGCCAGCTGGGTGATGACCGCTTCGACGGCTATGTCGCATGCGGCATCCCAGCGCGCGGCGTCCATGTTCGGGTTGGGGAAGGGGTGCAGGAACACGTCGTGCAGCATGATGTGCAGGTACGTGCGCGCAAGCTCCTCTGGGCTTGACGCGAAGGTGCGCGCCACGTCGGCCGGGCTGTAGCGCAGGTACGTGCCATCGGTGGCGATGGTCTGACCCGGTTGCGCCAGCAGCTTGAGGTGAGCGAACGCGGCGTTCATGAAGCGCAAACTGACCAGCAGCTTGTTGCGGGTGAGCTCAAGGGCTTGCTGGGCAAGCCGACCTGAGGCGTTATGTGCCATTGAGGGCCTCCCGTCGCTTGATTTCGTCGCTTCGCGCAGTGTAGCATGGGCGGCAAAGCGGGTAAACACAGGGCCTTGATATGGGAGGTGCTTCGATGGCAGCGGCAGAGGAGATGGTGTTCGCAACGCATGGCGCGAAAGCGCAGGAGGTGGTGGCGCGCGCCCTTGCGGCGCCGGTGAGCCTTGCGGCAGATCAGGTGCGCGAGGTGAGCCCGGGGCGCTCGCAGGCGGGCGAGGTGTGGTCGCCGCAGCTGCTGCCGTATCAGTCGTGGGAAGGAGGCGCCGCGCGTGCCGGGCAGGTGGACGGCGATGCCGACGGCGATCTGCTGGCGGCGGGGTCGTTGGGCATGGGCGTGGACGACGACGCCCGCGCACGCCTGCTCGCCATGGCGGCCCGTCAAGAGGGCGTGGGCGGCGCCGCGGCCGTGGACGTGCCCGATGAGCAGGATGCCCCGGCCGTGTCGGTCCAGCGCGAGGAGGCGGGCTATGCCCTGGTCGGTTTCGACCTGCGCGCGCTTGCGCAAGCGACCGGAGCGCAATCGGGGCTTGCCGTGGTGCTCCCCTCGTTCGTGGACGGCGTTCCCGTGGTGCGCATCGCGCCCGGTGCGTTCGCGCGTCGTTTGGTGCGCGGCGTGGGCGTCGACGTGCTGGTGGTGCCCGACACGGTGCAGCGCATCGGCGCCGGCGCCTTCTCGGCTTTGCCCGGGCGTCATATCCATCTGGGGGCGGGCGTGCGCGCCGGCGGTGCCCAGGCCTGCGACCTTTCCGGCGTCACGCCGCCGCTTGAGCGTCGCACCTATTCGGTGAGCGGGGAAAACGAGCATTATCAAGCGCAGGACGGCAGCCTGCTTTCCGCGGACGGGAAGATGCTTTTGTTCTGCGCCCCGCCCTATGAGGAGCGCTATGCCCTTCCCGATGGCGTTGAGGTGGTCGGCGAGACGGCGTTCGCGCAGGGTTGCGAGCCGCCGCACGTGGTGTCGGTGCCGGCGTGTTTGCAGCACGTCCGGGCCAAGCAATGGGATGCCGCGCTGTGGATGTGCCCGGCCGGGTGCGACGGTGCGCGCCGCCTGCGTCGACGAGGCGTGCGCGTGTGCGGCCCCGACGCCATCGAGGCGGACGGCTGCTGGTTCGACTGCCGCGACGGCGCGGCCCTGCTGGTGGCGGGCCCGCAGCCCCCGAAGTCCGCATCGAAGCGCTTCGCCAGCGTGGCGGCGCGTGCGCGTGCCGCGGCGGCCAGCGACGAAGGCGTTGCCGTGGATGCGAAGCAGGCGGCGGCGCGCGCCGAGGCCAACGATTGCGGCGGGCTTGTGTCGGGAGGCAGGTTGGGACCGGTCGGCCAGGGGCCGTCGGCGGCGGTGCTCGCGCAGCCCCAGGTCATCGAAACGCTGGCTTTGCCTGCCCAGGTGCGGGGCGCGGAGTTGACGCGCATCGCCCCGTGCGCGTTGCCGTATGCGCCGAAGACCCTGATCATCCCCGCAACGGTTCGCGAAGTGGGAGACGGCAACGCGTGTCGCGGAACGAAGCGCCTGGTGCTTCCCGAAGGTCTTGAGCGCGTGGGCGCGCACAGTTTCTGCTCGCGCACGCTCGAAGGGCCCGTGGCCCTGCCGAAGTCGCTTCGGTCGGTGGGCGAGGGCAGCTTCGAGTTCTCCGTGTGCCGGCTGGCATGGTCGGGCGTGGCGGTGCATGTGCCCGCCGACCAGCTGTTGAGCTGCTTCACCCTTGACGCCGAGCCCGGGTCCGACCCGTTCGACCTGCCTCGCTACGACGAGGTGCTCAGATCGGGAAAAAACGTGCCGGATCGTTTAGGGGCGCTGCTGCATCGCCTGGAGCGGCCCGTGGGGCTGGATGCGCAGATGCAGGCCGCCTTCGCCGACGAGGTGCGCGCCGCGGGGCGCGAGGCACTCGTGCGCATTGCCCGGGAGGGCAGCCTGGAGATGGTGCGTCAGCTGGCGGACCTGGGGCTTATGGAAGATAAGCGCTTCGATGCGCAGATCGAGCTGCTGCGCCAGGGCAACCGCATGGATTGCGTGGCATTCCTCATGGAGCGGCGGCATCGCAACGGCGCGCAGGCCGACGAGGGCGGCGCGCAGGACGCGCCTGCAAGCTTGAGGAGCAAGTTCGCCCTTTAGAGGGGGCGGGTGTGTAAGGTTTTCGGGGTATCGGGAGGTTTCCTGCCGACTTATGTCGGATACCCCGAAAAGCCCTCGCGTGCGCGCTTGTTATGCGGTAACGCTGGTATACTGTGCCATATAGAACAGCCGTACGTGTTGCGGCTGCATGATCCGCGCGCAGAAGGAACCGCCATGATCGACGAGATGCAAGTTAAGAACCTGGCGCTGATAAAGCAGGCCTCCCTTGTCCCCGCGCAGGGCCTGACCGTGCTCACGGGCGAGACGGGCGCCGGCAAAACGGCGTTGCTGTCGGCGCTCAAGCTGCTCATGGGCTCCCGCGCGGATAAGGATTCCGTACGCGATGGCCAGGATGGCTTGGAGGTCAGCGGACGCTTCTTCGGGCTTTCCCGCGCGTCCTCGGAGGGCGATGATCCGCGCGAAGACGATGATGAGCTGGTGGCCGTGCGCCGCGTGGGTGCCGACGGGCGCTCTCGCGTCACGCTTGACGGCCGCATGGCAAGCGTGCGGGAGCTGGCGGGCACGGTGTCGCCCTCCATCGATCTGTGCGGCCAGCATGATCAGCAGCAGCTTTTGAAGCCGGCGGCGCACGTGGGGATGCTCGACGCATGGGCCGGGCAGGACGTTGCCGAGGCGCTTCGCGCGTATCAGGAGGCGTTCGCCGAGGCATCGCGGGCGGCGGCGGAGCTTGCCCGGGTCCGCGATGCCGGAGCCGCCTCGTCGGCGAAGCTCGATGAGGCGCGCTTCGTGCTGCAGCGCATCGATGCCGTGGACCCGCGCGAGGGCGAATACGAGGAGCTTTCGGCTAAGCTTGCCCGCGCCGAGCACGCTGAAACGCTTGCGATGTCGGCGTATCGCGCGCATCAGGCGCTCGGGGGCGACGAGGGCGCCATCGATTTGCTGGGCAGCGCCGCGGCGGCCCTGGACGAGGGGTCCCGCTACGACCCTGAGCTCGGCAAGCTTGCGGAATCCCTGCGCGAGGCGGGGTATGTGCTGGAGGACGTTTCGCGTACGGCCCGGGACTATCGCGATGGGGTGGAGTTCGACCCTGAGGAACTGGAGCGAGGACAAGAGCGCATGGCGGCTTTGCAGGGGCTCATGCGTGCCTACGGGCCGCGCATGGCCGATGTGCTTGCGGCGCGCGATGAGGCTGCTGACTTGGTGTCGTTGGTGGACGATGCCGAGGAGCGCGAGCGTGTCGCGCAGCGAGCGGTCGATGCTGCCGAACAGGCGTTGGCGGCGGCGGCGCGAACCCTCGACGACGCGCGCGGCGCGGCTGCGCCAAGGTTCTCCCAGGCGGTGTCGGCGCAGATGCAGCGGTTGGAGATGGGCGCGGCGCAACTCGTGTGCGAGCAGCGTGCGCTGCCGCGTGCTTCGTGGACCCGATCCGGCGCGTCGGAGGTGGAGTTCATGTTCCAGCCCGGCGCCGGCATGCAAGCCCGCCCGCTTGCCCGCATAGCCTCAGGCGGCGAGGTCAGCCGCGTCATGCTGGCCATAAAGGTGGTGCTCGGGCAGGCCGATAGCGTTGATACGCTGGTATTCGACGAGGTGGATGCCGGCGTGGGCGGCTCCGTGGCTGTTGCGTTGGCCGAGGTCCTGGCCGATCTTGCCCGCAGCCATCAGGTCATCGTGGTGACTCACTTGGCCCAGGTTGCCGTGCGTGGCGATGTGCACTATGCGGTCACCAAGATAGCCGGCGACGACGGGATGCCCCAGACCTGCCTACGGCAGCTGTCCGCCGATGAGCGGCCTGCTGAGATCGCCCGTATGCTCTCCGGCGACGCCACGGAGGCGTCGCTTGCCCATGCGCGCGAGATGCTCGGGGCCGTGAAGGGCGCGCAGGGGGAATAAGGAACGGTGCGCTTGCCTGCGGGGCCTCGACGTATCCGATCGGGGTTTTCCGGGCTGTCAAATGGAAATCGCATAGCATGAGAGCCGTCGGCTGAGCCGGCGGCTTTTGGTTCAGACACGCTTTTCGTCCTATAAGCCCCTGGTTGTCCTGGAAAAAGAAAAGGTCAGACGAAAAACGTCTGACCTGCGATTTTAATGGTGGCCGGTACAGGATTTGAACCTGTGACCTTGTGCTTGTAAGGCACCTGCGCTCCCGCTGCGCCAACCGGCCGGTTAAGTCCCCTTAATGGGTGACGCTTATTGTCGCATAAGAAACCCGCTTTCGCAAATACTGCACAACCCGTCGATGCCGCTGGGCTTGCTCGAGTTTGTCCGAGCCTGCCTTTCGGGTCGGCGGGTTTTTCGCATTCCGGGGATTTCATCGCTTCATACGGCTTGCATCGCCGTGAAGGTTCGCGAATGCGCAAGGGGCTGTCTGCCTCAAGTTTTGCCGAGGCGCGGGATCCGTGATCGTCGAGGAATCGTCTATTGCAAGGCTTCACGGTGCGGGATTGCGTGTTTCCGTAAGCGCTTAGGGCGGGCGAGCGGGTTTCGCATGGCCTCGGATCGGACGGGCATGCAAGGTTTTGACGACAAGAAGCGGCGTTGCCGGCAAGGGTTTCGCAAGATGGCGTTCCCATACTGGATGCTGCGAAGCGAAGGAGGTGCGCATGAGACGGAACAAGACCGCTGCGGCGGGTGCGATATGCGGCGTGCTGTGCGCGTTGTGCGTGCTCGGATATACCCAGTCGGTGCGCGGCGAGGCGGAGCGCGCCTGGGCCGACGCCTTGGCCCGCTACGGCGGCGATCAAGTGGAGGTATGCGTGGCGAAACGAGACATAGCCGCAGGTGAGACGGTTGATTCCGGGGCCATTGAGACGCGTTTGTGGGTAGCCGATCTGCTGCCGCCTGAGGCAGTGCGGCAAACATCGGAGGTTGTGGGGTCGAAGGCGTCTTCCACGGTGCTTTCCGGAGAGGTCCTTTCCGCAAGAAGGTTCGGCGCGGCGTCGGCGGCCATAGACGTGCCCGATGGCAAGGTCGCGATCAGCGTGCCGGCCAAGGACGTGCAGGCGGTGGGCGGCGCGGTGTCGGCGGGCTCGTCGGTGGACGTATATGCCACGGGAAGCGCGGCCACCCAAGCGTTGGCGCGGGGCGTGAGCGTGCTGGCCACCAGCGCCGGAACGGACGATCGGCAGGCGTCGGGTTCGGCCTCGAAGGTGACGTGGGTGACGCTTGCCGTCGACCCGAACCAGGTGGAGGAGCTTGTGTCGGCGGCTCAGAAAACCGAGCTGTACCTGACCTTGCCCGGCGTGGATGCGAGGTGAGAGCGGTTTTAAATCAAACGGAAGGAGAAGGGATGTCCATGCCGTTGGTGGCGCTGTGCGCCGATGAGGAATGCTTCCGGCATCCGGAGCTGTTGGGCCTTGAGGGGGAGAACCTGCTTGCGCAGCAGTGGCTCATGCCGTTCACGTCCGCCGAAGCGGCGCGTACGGCGTTGCGCGATGCGGTGAGCGTGCAGGAGGTATGGGTGGTTTCCTGCGCGGATGTGGCCCCTATCAACCTTGCGGCGGCGTTGAAGCGCGATCGCGCCGATAGACGCGTGTGCATGCTGACGGCGCAGGAATCGGGGTCGCTGCGGTCCAGGACGACCGCGGCGGGCGTGGACGCGTCGTTGACCAGGCAGGCTTTCGTCGAGCGGTATGCGCAGTGTAAGCAGGCTGCTATGCGGGCGATCGAGCTGCAGACGGGAATCGGCCTTGCGGCCGGTTGCGCGCCTGCGGGGGAGGCGGCCGTGTCGCAGCAGGCGGCGTTCGGGAACGCGTCTTCGGCCGCTTCGCCGTATGAAACGGTCGCGATGCCTGCGGCCGGCTTTTCGGGGGCGCTTGAGGGCGCGGCGGCGATGGATCCGTCTGCGGGGGTCCAGCCGGGAGGATCGTATGCGTCGGCGAACGCTCAGGCGGGCCTTGCCGCCCCATCGGCGACGAAGGCCTTTGCCGCGGCGGCTTCCCCGTATGGGACCGCATCGGGACCGGGGGCTTCTGGAAGCTCCTCGGCTTCGGCGGCGAATCCGCAGCATCCTGCGGCGAAGGGCTTTTTGCTGCCGGTGGTGAGCGGCAGCGGGGGCGCGGGCAAAAGCGCGGTCGCGTTGCTTGCGGCGCATGCGGCCCAGGGGCTGGGCCTGCGCACGCTGCTGCTCGACTTCGACCTGCAGTTCGGCGACATGGCGCAGCTCATGGGCGTGAAAAAGCCCTTGCGCATCGACGAGGTGCTTGCTCGGCCCGAGCGCCTGGCCCAGCTTGCCTGCGAGGGGAAGGTGCCGGCGCTGCTGGCGGCTCCGGAACATGTGGATGCCGCCGAGGCGGTGGTGGCGCAGGCGCCGGCGCTTCTGGATGCCGTGCGAGAGCGTTTCGACGTGATCGTGGCGAACACGGGCGGCGCGTGGGCTGAACAGCATGCGGTGCTGTTGGAGCGCAGCTCGAAGGCGCTGTTCTTGGTCGATCAGCGAGCCACCTCGGTGCATGCGGCGCAGCGCGCGCTCGATCTGTGCGCTCGCTGCGGCATAGCCGTCAACCCGTTTCTGTTCACGCTGAACGGCTGCGGCAAGGGGGCGCCGTTGTCGTCAATGGACGTATCGTGCGCGTTGAAGGGGGCCCATGTGCATGAGCTGCCCGATGGCGGCGCCGATGTGGAGGAGCTTCTGGCGGCGGGGCTGGTGGGCGACCTGATCGATTCGCGCAACGACCTGTTCGAGGGCATCGAGGAGCTTATGGCCGAGATATTGCCCGGCGTATCGGCTGCGGCGGGGTCTTCGCGCGAGGGGTCGGGCATGCCCTTCCTTCGCGGAAAGCGCTCGCGCAAACGTAAGAAGGCCTGATCATGACGCTGGCCGAGCGTGCGCAGGCGTTGGGCGCGGGCGGCGGCGAAGGTCATGCGCCCACGGCGACGCTTGCGCGCCTGAAAGAGGATGTGCGCCTGTTCGTGTCGGTGGACGACATTGCGGCGTTGATGGCATTCGAGCCGGCGCGGGCGCGAAGCGAGCTTTTAGGGGCGTGCCGCCAGGCGTTCGCGCTGCCCGTGTGGCAGGGGCGCCTTGTGCGCAGCGACCGGGCGTTTTCGAGCCAAGCCCAGCTTCGGGCGCTTATCGATCGCGTGCTCGGGCCGCTCGGCAGGCGCGTGGACGAGTCGTCGCCTATGGTGAACGCCCGCATGCCCGAAGGCCATCGCGTGCACGTGGTCATCCCGCCGCTCGCGCCCGACGGGCCCATCGTCACCATCCGCAAGTTCACCCAGCGCGTGATAACGCTTGCGGAGATGGAGCGTTTCGGCTCGATCGACGGGCATTTGCGGCGCTTTCTGGAATGGGCGGTGCTTGCGCGCAAGAACGTGGTGGTGGCGGGCGGCACGGGCAGCGGCAAGACCACGTTGCTCAACGCGCTGTCGTGCTGCATCCCCGCAGGCGAGCGAATCGTGACCATCGAGGATACGGCCGAGCTGCGCTTTCTCGAGCATCCCCACGTGGTGCGCCTGGAAGCGCGCCCGCGCAACGCTGAGGGGGCGGGTGAGGTGACCATCCGCGAGCTGGTGATCAACGCGTTGCGCATGCGCCCCGATCGCATCGTGGTGGGCGAGTGCCGCGGCGCGGAGGCGGTCGACATGCTCACCGCGATGAACACCGGGCACGACGGGTCGCTTACCACGCTGCATGCCAACTCTCCGCGCGACGTGCTTTCCCGCGTGGTGACCATGGTCCGCTACGGCGTCGATCTGCCCGTGGACGTGATCGAGGCGAATGCGGCAAGCGCGTTCGATGCGGTGGTGCAGACGTCGCGGGCGCTCAGCGGCAGGCGATGCGTGACCCATGTGTCGGAGCTTGCGTACGACCAAAAGGCGCGGGCCTGCAGCGTGAGGACGTTGTTTGAGCGGCGTTCTCCCGAAGAGGCGGGGTCGTGGCGGGCTCTTCCCGATTGGGTGGACGACCTGCCCGAAACCATCGGGCTTGATGGGGAGGAGGTATTGGAATGGAAGCATCTGGCGTGTTCGGGGCGGCAGCGGCCATAGCCGCGTTCTTCGGCGGTGCGCTCTGCGCGCAGGCCGTGTTGCGGCGTACCCGGCGCCGTAGGGCGGGCGAAGGAGGGATCGGGCGCCATCTTGCGCGCAACGGCGTGCGCTGTGCCGACGGGGTTGCGCGTCGCCTGCTTTCCGTGCCCAAGGTAGCCGCTCTTGCGGGCGACGCCCAGGCGGCGCTGCAGGGCCGCGGGGTGGTTTGCACGCCGCGGAGCCTGTGCTCGCTTGCCGTTGCGGCGGCAGCGGCGCTGGCGGCTTGCGTGGGGCTGGTGTCCGCCTCGCCGTTCGCCGGCGTCGCCGTGGCGGTTCTGGCCTGCGCCGTGGCGGTGACGCGCATCCATGGGTGGCGCGACCGCCAGGAGGAGGCGTTGCGCGAGGCGGTGCCCGATGCGCTTCATGCCATGGGCTCGTGCTTTCAGGCGGGCTTTTCGCTGTTGCAGACGTTTCAGCAGCTGGCGGGCGAGATAAAGGGGCCGCTGGGGAAGAGGTTCGCGGCTTGCGCCCATCTGCTCGAGACGGGCCATGGCTCGAGCGAGGCCTTAGGGGCGCTGCGCGCGGGCGGGAAAAGGTCGGAGCTTGCCTTCGTGGCGGTGGCGCTCGACGTGCAGCACCAAGCGGGCGGCAGCATGCGCCCGGTGCTCGAGGCGGCGCGCGAGACGGTCGAAGGGGAGCTGGCGCTGCGCCGTGCGTTGCGGGTGCAGACGGCCCAGGCGCGGCTGTCGGCGCGCGTGGTCACGGTGATGCCGTTCGCTTTGGTCGCGGTGTTCTCGCTGGTGAGCAAAGGGTTTCTGGATCCGTTCCTGCAAAGCCCGCTGGGGTTGGGCTTGTTGGGCTTGGCGTGCGCGATGGAGGTTGCGGGCGTGCTGGCGGTACGCCGCATGTTGAACGTGGAGGTGTCGTGATGGCATATGCGGCGGTGCTACCCGCGATCGCTGCCGTTCTAGGCGCGGCGTCGGGCGCGTGCATGGGCTGGGCGGGCGCGCAATCGGTTCGCCGAGCCCGCGCGGCAAGGGCCCGCGCGCCCGATGGCGGGCGGGCGAAAGGCGGTGCGCAGCAGAGCGCATGCCTTTCGTATCTGGAGGGTTTGAGCAGGCGATTGGCGTTGCGGGTTACTCGCCCGGTGCTGCCCGTCGGCGCGGCGCGCGGTGCGCATGCTCGCTTCGAGGAGCAGGTGGGCAAGGCCGGTCTTGGCGGGACGGTGTCGGCCCAGGCGTGTTGCGAGGGGGCAGCGCGCCTTGCCGCGGCGGGTGCTGCGGCAGGGGCGTTGTTGGGCTGTGCGGCGTCGAACGAGCTTGCGGTAGCCGGTTGCGTGGCGGGCGGTATCGCAGGCGCGACCGCGCCGGGACGCGCGGTCCGCGGGGCCCGGCTCCAGCGCGCTCACGCGCTGGAGCGCAGCATGTCGGAGATGTTGGAAGTGGTGGCGCTCGGCGTGCGCAGCGGGCTTTCGTTCGACCGCAGCCTGCAGCTTTACACGGGGCATTTCGATGACGGGCTGGCGCGCGAGTGCGCCGCGGCGCAAAGGTCGTGGGAAGCGGGGCTTGCGACCCGTCAAGACGCTTTGCGCGCTTTGGCGCAAGGGTACGATAACCCGCTGTTCTCGCGCACGGTGTCGGCCATCATCCGCTCGCTGCGGTTCGGCACCTCGCTTGGCGAGGTTCTGGAGCAGTCGGCGGAACAGGCGCGCGCATCGCGAAAGGCGCAGGTGGAGGAGCGGGTCGCCAAGGCGCCTGTGAAGATGATGATCCCTACGGGGACGCTGATCCTTCCCGCCATGCTGCTCTTGGTGCTCGGACCTGTGTTGTTGGAGCTTATGGAAGGGATGTAGGCATGATTCGAGCGGTTATGGATGCATATCGGCGAGCGCTGGCGAAGGCCGCGTGCAAGGTGGCCCGCCTTCGGCACGGCGAGGACGGGCAGGGAACGACCGAATACGCGATCTTGGTCGGCGTGCTGGTGGTGATAGCCATCATCGCGATAACGGTTTTCCGGCCGAAGCTGCAGGAGCTGTGGGATGCGATCGCCGACGGCATCAACAGCCTGTAGGCGGATCGCGGCGCGCGATTGCGCGGGTCAGGCGACGGTCGAGTTCGCGCTGGTCACCGTGGCGTTTCTGTCGGTCGTGCTTGGGATAGGCGCGCTTTGGCGCAGCGTTTCGGCGGGCACGTTCGTGGAGCATGCGCTGTCGTGCGCCTCCCATTGCGTGACGGGCTCGCTGCCCGGGGCGCTGGCGGACGCGGTGCTGTACTAGCTTTCGGATTCGCAAGGAGGTGAGGGATTGGGCGTTTTGCACGCAGGCGAGCGCGGGCAGGCGACCGTGGAGGCTGCATTCCTCATCCCGGTCCTGTTCGCAGTGCTGCTGCTGTCCTTGCAGCCCGGCATGGTCCTGTACGACCGGATGGTCATGCAGGCGGCGGCAAGCGATGCGTGCAGGCTTGCCGCCGTTAAGACCGATGCCGTCGGCGATTCGTCGCAGGCCGTGGAGGCGTTCGTCCACCATAGGCTGGGCGCCATCCCGCCCGTCCCCTGCTTTCACGTGCACGGGGGAGGTTGCAGTTGGGAGGTGTCCGTGCAAGGGGATGAGCGCTCGGAGAAAGTGAGCGTGGAGATTGCCGGCAAGGTCAAGCCGCTGCCGTTTTTGGACGCGGGCGCCGTGCTGCTCGGTATGACCGATGGCGATGGGCTGTTGACGGTGAAGGCCCGTTGCGAGCGGGCGACGCAGCCCGAGTGGGTTGCGGGCAGCCCGCAGGGGCTTGACCCTGAGGCTTGGATAGGAGCTTGGCTATGAGCATGCCTCGCAGGATGGCGCAGGCGTTTTCCCTGTGGGACGAGGACGGGATGACCACGGTCGGTATGGTGGTGTCGCTTCTGCTGGCGCTGTCGATGATCTTCTCGTCGGCCCAGGTGTACCGGATCCAATCCGTGTCATCGCGCGTGCAGTCCGTGGCCGATGCCGGCGCGCTTGCGGCGGGCAACGTGGTCGCGGAGTTCATGGTGGCGGTGCGCGTGTGCGATTCCGTGGCTCTGTCCCTGTCCTTGATCAGCTTGGCGTCAACGGGTTTGGGGATCGTCGCGTGTTGCGTTCCCGGCGGGCAAGGCGTGGGCGCCAAGCTGCTCGAAGCCGGCGCGCGCGTGGCCGATGCCCGAGACTCGTTCTCGAGGACTGCTTCCGAGGGCTTGACGCGCGTTCAGAAGGCCCTTCCGTTTTTGGCGGCGGCCAGCGCGGCGTCGGTTGCGCAGGGAAACGGCTCGAACGGGTCCGACTACACGGCGCTTGCCTTGTTGGTGCCCGATTCCGCCGAGGATATCCGGGTGCCGCAGGAAGATGCACGCGCCAAGCAGGCTCGAGAAGATGCGATCGGCCAGGCCGAGGAGGTCAAGGAGCTGGCGCGGCGGGCCGAGGAGGCGGCCTTGCGGGCCCAAGACGCCAAGCAGCGAGCTTTCGATCACGACTGCGGTGCCCGTCCCGGTTGGTGCATGGCCGAGCGCGCCGAAACCCTGGCGCATATGACGGGCGCGCAAAACCCGGTGTACTCAAGCGTGGACGCCTGGTCGTTTTCCGTGGCGCTTCGCAGGGCGCAGGCGTATTACCCGGCGCGCTTGGCGGTCGAACGCCCCGATGACGGCAGCGTTCAGGCCCAGGCCCAATCGGCGCTGCGCAAGCGTTTTTACGCCTATGCCGCGAAGGAGGTGGCGCGCGGATACGTCCGGGAGGGCGATTCGTTCGAGGCCTTGTTCCCGCATCTGCCCGCCAATACCGCGCAGATGCGGGAGACCGAGCTGTTCGCGCAGGCGGTGTACCCGGTCAGCGTGACGGATGGTTCCCCGACCTTGCACGCGTGGGATGGTTGCCCGAAGGCGGCGGGGTCTGAGTCGCGGGCCTCCCTTCGCGATATGGAGGCGGGCGCATGGGAGGCGTGCTCCGAATGCGGCTTCACGGCGGCAAGCTTGGGCAAGGTGGCGGCCGCCTCCACGTCGATAGGAAACGGCTTCGAACATCACTACGAGCAGGTGGCGCTTGCCGCCGAGGAATACCAAAAGGCCCTTGAGGAGGGCGCCCCGGCGAAGCGGGAGGCGAAAAGCCGCGTATCCAAGCTGCTCGAGCAGCTGCGCGACGCGTGTTCGAGCGTGGGGTCGTTCCGCATCGATGCGGACCCGCCCGGGGGCAAGGGAGTGGTCTGCCTTGCGGTGAATACGGGCCCCGATGCCCCCGATAAGGGGTTCGAATCCGCGTTTGTGCAGGCCAGCGGCCAGCTGGGGTGCCGTGTGGCGATATCGGCGGCGACGCTGGTGGCCGATCCGTCCGGCGAGGGGCGAAGCGTCATCGCCTCTTTGACCGATGGTCTTGCATCGGATTCGGCGCTTGCGGGCGTGTTGGGCGCTGCAGCGGGCGTTTGGTCGGGGGCGCTGAGCGCCTATGCCGATGGGCAGTCGGCGCTGGATACGGCTGTCCGCGAGGGCTTGGGAGGCTTGCCCCTTGTGAGCGCCTCTGGATTGGGGGATTGGGCTGCCGATGCGCTTTCGGATGCGTTTCGCACTGCAGGGCTTCAGCCGGCGAACCTGGATGCGTTGCGCCCGGCGACGGTGAACACGGCGCATGTCGCGCAGGCCGGCGATGGGGCGTTTTGCGCTCGCTTGCTCGAGGTGAAGCGGCAGGCGGTCGAGCATCCGCTCATGTCCAACGACGTGTTCTCGTCGGTAGTGGGCGCGGTTCGCAGGGACGTGCTGCAGCGCTTCGACGCCTGGGGCGATTCGGTGGAAGTGGCGACTATCAGCATAGGCGGCGCCCAGGTGCCCGTAACAGTGGCGCTGCCTCCAGCAGTGAAAGGACTCGCCTCGGATGCCATCGGAGCTGCGGCGGACAAGCTTCTGTCCGTGTATGCGAGCGTGACGGGATTGAGGCAATGGGATTGATGGTCGATCGAATATGCGCCGTCGGCAGGTCGTCGGGGCAGATGACGGTGGAGTTCGTGGCGGCGCTGCCCGTGCTTTTGGCGGTGGCGGCCATCTCGGTCAATGCCCTGGCATTTTTCGGCTGGTGCGCGGCATTCGATGACGATTTCCGCGATTCGGTCCGGGTCTATGCCGCTTCGCCGGCGTACGGGCAGGGCGTGGGCGATACCTGCGCGCTCATCGAGCGGGCAATCGATGAGCGGCTGGATGCGGAAAACGTCTCGGTAAGCGTTTCGGCGCATGGCGTCTCAGCGGGGCATACATCGTTTTCGGCCACGCTCGAGTACATGCCCACGTTGTTCGGTCTGGGGTTGAAGTCGGAGGTGATGGGAGTGGCGCTGCCGAAGCTGTCGCATACCGAGGAGCTGGTGGTGGATTGCTATAAGCCCGGGGTGCTGTTGTGAGCGGCGGCCGTGGGTATGCGGCGTGCGGCGGCGATCGGGCGGCAAGACGGTCGGCGCGCGCAGGGCGCGGCGGTCGTGCGCGGGCGCGGTCTGTCCGTGCGGTACTCATCGTGGCCGCGGGGATCGTGCTTCTTGCCGGTGCCGGCGGCGCGCAAGCCCAGGCGGCATGGCGGACGGCGTCCGAGTCGGCTTCCCTTGCCGGCTTCGATGCGGTCATGGGGAGGGTCGATGACGGCTTTTCCTGCTCGCCATCGGATATCCCCGAGACGTTCAGGGACGAGCTGTTGCCGGTGGCGGGCAAGCGCGGGCTGCGCTGCGATGCCGGGTCGCACCTGGTGGGATTCGAGCATGCGGGCAGCGCTTTCGATGCGCTGCGGGAGGTGCAGGATGCGCTTGAGAGCGGTGGATGGAGCATGACTGCGGCAGGGGAGGGCTCGTGCGCGACGTTTTCGAAGGACTGCGGCGCCTGCCGCTGGGCGTTCGTGCAGTGCGTGCAGATGCCGCAAGGGACGAGCATCGTCGTGCAGTGGTCCGAATACGGGAAGGAGGTGCGTTAGTGAAGGGCGAGGACGCGTCGGTGAAGTTGGCGGTCGGCTTCGGGGCGCGCGTGCGCGGCTTGCTGGGGGCGAAGCGTTCGAAAGGCGTCGTCATGCTGGCGCCGTGCAACGACGTTCACACCTTCGGCATGGCCGAGCTGATCGATATCGCGTTTCTGGACGAACAGGGGCAGGTGCTGGAGTCGTATCGGGCCGTTGGGCCGCGCAGGCGTATCAGATGCCGTAAAGCGGCGGCTGTTTTGGAGCGGTTCTCCGTGAACGACCCGCCCTGGTTTTCGGCGGGTGAGCATGTGGGGATGACGAGAAAGGATGGTACGGGGAAATGAGGGTATGCCCGGTTTGCCACGCAAGGGCGTTCGACGACGCCGAGGTCTGCTACGGCTGCATGCATCGGTTCAGCGGCAAAGAGCCGGCGGCTGCGTCGATGCCAGGTAACGCGCATAAGGGAGGGGCGGTCAAAACGCTGCCCCAGGAAGCGCAGATGCGTGCCCAGGCGCCGAATCCTGGCGCGAACGCGGCCCCTTGGGCCGAGGCACGGCAGGCGGCTTTGATGAAAGGACGCTCGGCAGAGCGGTTGCAGCAGCCGCTGCCCGATGACGGCGTTTCCGGAATCGAGCAGTGCCTGGACGGGGGATCCTGCGGGAGCGCTCCTGTCATCGCCAGGAACGTGAGCGTTTCCGCCGGCGGTGCCGACATCGTGGTACGCATCGAGCTGGTAGGGGCTGCGGAAGCGAACGCGGCTGCGGAGGACGATGCGGCTCGTCAGGCGGCTCAGGCCACCGCTTGCCAGCTGTTGCGCCGAGGTAGGCCGATACGGGGATCGGTCGGCGCCCGCCCGGCCGATGTGCAGCGAGGAGCATCGGCCGGGCAAGGGGCTGAGCAGGCAAGATCGACCCATCCGCGTCATGCTGCCGAATTGCAGGCGGTAAGCGCATGACGGGGTATGCGCTGGCTGTATTGGCCTTATGCGCGGCCGTCGGGGCCGTAGCGGGGGCGTTCGCGATCCCCCGAATAGCCGACATGCTGCTGAGCAGGGCATATTGGCGCTCTTATACCTGGTGGTATCGCTGTTTGGATGATTTTGCGCATTATCGCGACGCCTGTCCCGGCCGGCTTCCCCGTCAAAACGAGAAGGGAACGGCCGGCGCCGTGGGCGTCTGGCTTGCGGATTGCCGCTCCCAGGCTTTGAAGGGGGCGCTCACGCACGAGCGCGCCGAAGCGCTTCGGGAGGCGGGCATCGATGTTGGAAAGGGCGCCTCAACGCGAAGCGAGGTCGAGCAGCAACGGCGCTGCTCGTTCTCCCCGCGGGTATGGCAGCGGGCGGTGCTTGCCGCAGCCATGGCGCTGTGGTTCGCGGCGCAACCGCTGTTCGGCGTCCCGTGGCACCAAGGCGGCCTGTTGTGCATATGCGGCGTGGTCATGGCGTCGGGAGTTGTGTGCGACCTGCGGGCAAGGATGATCCCGCTTGAGTGCTGTGCGGCGTTGCTGGTCGCAGGAGGCGCTTATCAGCTTCTTCGCCATGGGTCCATCGGCATCGCGGAAGGCGCTGTTGCCGCGGCGGCGGTTCTGGCGGTGTGCTGGACGGCGAACCGCGTTGCGCGAAAAAGCGGCGGATCGGTGGGCTTCGGCGACATCCGCTGCATGACGGCGCTCGCCTTCGCGTGCGGTCCCGCGACGCTTCTGGGCGCGGCGGCTTGCTATGTATCAGCGTGCGCGTTCTCGATCGCCGGGATGCTGACGCATCGGCTTGGACGTCGTGACGGCATCCCCATGGCGCCTTTTTTGTCCATATGGCTGGCGGTGGGGACGACGGTGCTCGGATAAGGACGGGGTCTGGAAAGGAGGTGGTGCCCTTGGGCTGGTTCGGCGTCGGTTCGATTCGATGACAAGGAAAAGGCAGCGAATGGGAAGGTTTGGATATGGGTATGAACGTGAACACGAACGGCATCGGCTTGAAGGGCTTTGCGGACAAGGCACGCGCCCTGGCGTATCGCGGCGAGGAGGATGGCGGATCGGAAATCGTGCAGGTGGTCATCGCGCTCGGCTTCGCCGTGGGCTTGGGAGCGGCGCTCATGATTTTGCAGACGCAGGTCAACACGGCGATCACGTCCGCCGGCAACTCGGTCACGAACATGTTCAAGAGCGTGACGAGCGGCGCGGTGGGAAGCAGGTAGCCGCGCTTGCGCGCCCGGCCGGCAGCCGGGCGCGGGTCGATGGGGCGAGCGCCGTCACGTTCGTGATGGCGCTGCCCTTGCTGATGGGTCTGCTGTGCGCCGTCGCGGATATCGGAAGGGCGGCATATCTGGGGATGGAAGCGGATGTCGCGGCCCAGGCCGCCTGCCGCTATGCGGCTCAGCGGGTCGCGCAAGGGGGCAAGGACCCGGACGGGGCGTCCGCTCTTTCGGCGGCGCTCGAGCAGGCTCCCGGGCTTGCAGGCGAGGGTCTTTCCTGTTCGATCGAAGTCGACTGCTCGCCCGTGCGGACGAAGGAGGTCGAGCGCAAGACGTTCGACCCGCAGGCAGATCGCTTCGAAGCGCGGCCGGTCGGGTTCGCTTACCGGCAGGTGGACGTGAGGATGCGCGTGAACGCCCGATGCTTGACGCCTGTCGGCGAGGCGGTGCTCTCCGCGGCGGGCTCGGCCGACGGGCTGCAGCTGTCGGCGACGGCGAGCAGGACGGTTTCGGTGGATGCGGATACGGAGGTGGGGCATGGTCGTCGATGAACGGGGGAGCGAGAGCGTGCAATTCTCCTTCGCCGCGGTGCTGCTCATCATCGTGGCGTTCGGCATCATGCAGGCGGCCATGATGAACGCGGCGGCCATTATGCTGTCCTCCGAGCTTACTCAGGCGTGCATGCGCATCGACGTGTCGGGCCTGAGGACGGCATCGGACAAGGAGTCGTTCGTCGCCGAGCAGATCCTCGATGAGTCCGCGCAGCTGCATCGTCGCGATTTGACGGTGTCGGGGGTGCGGATGGAATCGAACGCGCGCGTGGATGCGTTTTCCGCAAGCGGCGTCTCAAGCCGCACGGCCCTCACCTCCGTTTCCTACGACGTGTCCTATAAGGCGCCGATATCGCTGTCCGGGTTTCGCGATGGCGGGCGGCTGTCGCGTCACGTCGCGTGCGCGGTGGTCGACGAGCGGGTGACGGAGGTGAGCCTCGCATGAGCCGATATCGAGGGGAGAAGGGAAACGTGGCGCCGCTTGCCGTGGCGTTGTGCCTGGTGTTGGTGATGATGCTCGGTTTTTTGGCGGATTGCGCCGTGCTCTACGGCGCAAAGGCCCGCCAGGAGCAGGCCTTGGATGCCGCCAGGTCGGCGTGCATGGATGCCGGCCAAGCAGCCTCCGCGAAATACGGCGACGATGCAGGCGCCGTCCTTGCCGATCTGATCGTGGATCAAGTCAGGGCGCAAGGGGTGGAAGGGGCGGTAAGCGTGTGGTTCTACGAGGCGCCTGCTCGGGCGGTCGCCGAAAGCGAGCGGATCTGGGTGGTGGGCATGCAGGTGGAGGAGGCGAAAGCCCTTCCGTTTGCCGTAAGCTCCGCCCCCGATGCGAAGGTGGCTTCGAGCCGGGTGTTCAGCGCGCGCCCGTATGCGGCGCAGAAAGTTTGGCGGCCTGATGCCCGCATATGCGGCGTGCATCGTTTCGGCGATGGTTGCGGCGCAGGTCAGGGGCGGTTCTCGGCGATAAGCGCGCTTGAGGGGTTCCCTCGGGAGATAGCCGAGGAGGCTCAGGTCCGTTTAGGTGGATAGCGAAAGGGGGACGACCATGTCGGTCGGAAGGAACACGGCGCGCGCCTCGCGGCAGACGCTGTCGGGGCGGTTGCGCTCCGGCGGGCGTTCGGGGGCGGCGTATGGAAGGGCGGCCGGGCAGGCGGACGAGGGCGAGCAGCGCTCGATCGACGACGCCGTCCGCTCGATGGATTCCGCAGCTGCGCGTTTCAAGCAGATGTCGGCGGTGACCGCGGCGGCGGTGGCCGTTGCGGTCGTGGCGGTGGGGTACGGGTTGTGGCAGGCGGGGGCATCCCATGCGGCGGTCGATCAAGCGACGAAGGGTGCTCGCAGCGTGGTCGTCACCACGCGCGACGTCGCCGCCGGCGATCCGTTCGGCGCGGATGCGGTGCAGCTTGTGGAGGTTCCCCAGGCCTTCCGTCAAGATGATGCGCTCGGCGCCGACGCCCTTGACGGCGCGGGTGGCGTGGCGGGCGCCAGGGCATTGGTGGCCATTCCCGCGAACACGCAGCTATCGCCCCAGATGATCGCCGGCAGCGCGGCGGATGGCAGGTTGGCCGCGCAGCTTGCCGCGGGGATGGAGGCGGTGTCCCTGTCGGTCAACGACGAGACGGGCGTGGCCGGGCAGGTCCAGCCGTTCGACGAGGTTCGCGTGGTGTGCGTCGCCGAGGCCGCCGGCGGCGCGGTCAGCTTGGACGAGCTTTGCGCTTCGGCGCGGGTGATGTCGGTGGGCGGCGACGGCGCCGGCGAGGGCGCGGCGTACAGCGCCATCACGTTGGAGTTGACGCCGGAGCAGGCGGACGCCGTTCGTTGCGCGCAGGCATCGGGCACCATCAGCGTCCAGCTCGTCGCGGGCGGCATGTTGTCAGGAGGTATGGTCGAGCATGATGGATAGGGGGACCGAGCTTTCCCTGAAGCGGGCGGTTCGCGAAGGCCTTGCGACAAGGTTGCAGGGGGATTTCGATCCTGTGGAGGTGGAATCTGCCATCCAGTCGCTTGTGCAAGAGGCCGTGCGGGCGTGGAACCTGGGCCTTGCGGAGCCCGACGTCGCCCGCTTGTGCCGTTCGGTCGGCGACGATTTCCTTCGCTACGGCCCATTGCAGGGGCTGCTGGAGGACCCCGGGATCACCGAGATCATCGTCAACGGCGGCGGCGTGGCGATGGATGCCGGGGTTGCAAGGTTTTTGGAGCCGCATGTGTTCGTGGAGCGCGCAGGGCGATTGGAGCCGTGCCCGTACGTTCGGTTCGACGACGCCGACCATCTCCGCCGCATCATCGACAAGATCGCCGAGCAGGCGGGCATGCGCTGCGACGAGGCGCATGCCATGGGCTGCGCCATGCTGCCGGGCGGCAAGGCGCGAGCGACTTATATCGTGCCTCCGCTTGCCCCGGACGGTCCCGCGCTCAACCTTCGCCTGTTTGGCGATGACGTCATGAGCATCGAGGATCTGACGGCGCGAGGCGCCCTCAGTCCCGTGATGGCGGAGTTTCTAGGCTCGGCGGTTCGTGCCCGGTGCCCCGTGATCATATCCGGAGGCACCGGCTCGGGAAAGACGACCATGCTTGGCGCGCTTTCCGGGTTCATTCCCGACGACGAGCGCGTCTTGACCATCGAGGATACGCCTGAGCTGCGGCTGCGTGCCGCCCACGTCGAGCGGATGCAGACGCGTGAGGCGAACACCGAAGGCGAAGGGGCCGTCGGGATGCGCGAGCTGGTGGCGCTCTCGCTGCGCCGGCGCCCCGATCGCATCATCGTGGGCGAATGCCGCGGAGCGGAGGCTTACGAGATGCTGCAGGCGATGCAAATCTAGCACTGGTATTCGATAGGAAAAGGAGAGTGGCATCAGGTAATCTGAATGCCTTTTGATCTGGAAAAACGCTTTCTCGCTGTTTTCCATCGATTCCTTCCTGAAAAGTCGGTTACGGAAAGAAATGCGGATTATTCCCGTTGGCTTCCCGTTCGGCGACCTGAGCCTTCCGTTTGATGAAAGGAGGGAGCGGGAGGCCGTTCCGAATAAAAAAGAGAGGCCGTCAGTTGGCGCTGGCGACCCCTCAAGGGCTGCACTAAGCGCCCCAATCACGTTGCTTAGTATAGCCCAAATCGCAGCGGTTTCGCTACCTCTGCGATTCATTCGGGTTCCCGCGCATAGCTATGCGCAGTTTCTTTGCATTTCTATCTATGCCTGCCCCGCCTTAATGCGGCCTGGATTTTGACCCAATCAGGCCGCGGGAGCTCACGACCGCGGGGAAGAAGTGCTGGTTTGTGCCTGAACCAAAGTAGGAGCCGATGAATCAGGTATCGTGCGCAAGCACGAGCGCAGTTGCGAGCGCGCCCGACCCCGGGACGCAGCTCCCTTCTGGGCCTGGAAAACGGGGAACCGCTAGTTTCAGGCCTGGTTGGGAGAACCCGACCGGGGATCCACCGGGCAATCGCAAGCGCTTCCTTCTCGGCGCTAAAGAGGAGTGGGCATGGAGCATTTGCATGTGATGGACACCCGAGGAGCATGAACAGCCCTGTTCCGGCGAGACACCGTAAGGACCGATATGCAATCGGCAGGAGAAACCGGGTTTCAGCAGGGTCACCAAGGGGCGGGTGAGGTGATTAAACTGATTATGCGGGGGGGGGGAGGGATTACCATGCCTACAACCGGCAGCATCGCCATCCCGCGGCGGTTTTCCACCGAGTTGATCTTTTATCAATGTTTTTAATCCTTTTTAAAATCTTTTACCCAGCCCCTGACCCCGAGGCCAGCCCCTGACCCCGATCCTCAACTCACCGTCTAAGAAACGGCCGTTATTTAGATGAGGCTAATGACTTCTATTTCGAATCGTAGCACCAGGCAAACTCGTCTAATAACTCGTATACTTTGACCCGTGTCTAATTATGGCTGCAGTAACGTTTTTTAGGCGGTGAAAATGAAAATCGGCTATGCCCGCGTATCGACTGAGGAGCAATGCCTCGATCGTCAAATTGACGCTCTTGAAAAATATGGTTGCGAGAGGGTTTTCTCCGATAAGGCCTCCGGCTCCAAGGCCAGTAGGCCTGGTTTGGACGACATGCTTTTGTTTGCTAGGAGCGGAGATTGCATAGTCGTTCAGAAGCTCGACAGGATTGGCAGATCAACAAAGAACCTTATTGAGCTTTCCGAGTTGTTTCATAAGAAGGGCATCGACTTCGTGAGCCTTGGCGAGGGCATTGACACTACGACGGCCCAAGGGCGGTTCTTCTTCACCGTTATTGCCGCCTTTTCTGAGTTTGAGCGCGACTTAATCTCTGAGAGGACTAAGGATGGTCTTGCTGCGGCTAGGCGCCGCGGAAGAACCGGAGGTAGGCCCAAGGCGGATCCCGAGAAGGTGAAGCTCGTGGCAAAGATGTGGAACAGCGGCGAGTATGCAGCAAGCGAAATCGCTGCTCTTTGCAATATTTCGCGGGCTACGGTCTACAACTATGTTAAGGCCGAAAAGGGGATCTCGAACTGACGAAGAGCGGGTCAGTTAAGCGGAAGGTTGGTGTAGCTGCAAGCGTTAACGAGTTCGGCAGCTGTTTAGTCTTGTTCCCTTGCTCGTTTCTTTGATGATATTTCGTCTTCCATTGCGGAATGCTTTGGGCGTAAGCGCTGGATATTGCGCGTTGCGTCATGCGCTTTGGCCCGGCTTTGCCGGGTCCCGGGGGGTGACGCTAACGTTGCTGCGATTGCGTCAGTCGCATAGCTGCAACCGAAGATCTGCGCAGCAACCACGAGTTCTTCTCCGGACTACGTTTCTCCTTGCTATACCTTTTGCCAAATAATAGCTGTCAGCAAATGCCAACTGAGTTCGCTAGACGTTACAATTGAAGCAAAAGGGGCTTATGGGAAAGGGCGCATATGAATAAGCGATTAATCTCGGGACTTTGTTCGATGGTTCTGGTGATGGGGCTCATGCCCTCGTTCGCTCTGGCGGAATCATACTGGTCAGACCCCAACCCGCCCAGGTTCGTCTCCGGCTCCGTGGACAAGCCAGTCGCCACCGTCGGCGACACGGTCACCGTCTCCTACGACATCGCCGACGCCGAGGGCGTGGCGAGCGTCAGCCCCATGGTCTCCATGACGGACCCGAGGGACGAGAAGCCCGACGACAGCGCCGTGGGCGCCTGGTCCGCCTCGTCGTACGACACCTCGTCCTCCTGGCGGTTCGACGTCAACTCGTCGACCCCGCCCGGCAAGCGCTGGGTCGTGGCCCTGGGCGTCACCGACAAGGGCGGCTGGGTCAGCACGATCTACGACGCGACCTACGCGGCAAACAGGGGGCTCTCGGGCGTGGCCACCGCCGACCTGTCCGCGCTCACCTTCGAGGTGGTGGGCACGCAGGCCGACGACCCCAACCCGCCCAGGTTCGTCTCCGGCTCCGTGGACAAGCCAGTCGCCACCGTCGGCGACACGGTCACCGTCTC